>JAHEBS010000187.1 GCA_024642145.1 Marivivens sp. | reverse complement strand
AACCTCGGTGGCCATGCTGTTTCATACCTCGTTGATGGGGGCGGTGGTTTTCGGGGCGATGTTGCCCTTTGGCCTTGGCGGGCCGATGCCGACCTTGCCCGACTGGGGCGTTATGCTGGCCTTGGGCGTGTTGGCGACAGGCGGGCATTTTCTGGTAACCGCCGCCGCCCGCGAGGCACCTGCCTCGCTTCTGGCGCCGGTGACCTACCTGCACCTTGTCTGGGCAGGGCTGTTGGGCTGGATCGTGTTCGGCCAACTGCCCGATGGCGTCAGCCTGACAGGCATGACGCTGGTCGTGGGGGCAGGGGTCGCCATCGCGCTCGGGGCGCGGCGCGACGGTCAGCTGCGCAGAAGCCCGACGATATCGTAGGTCTGCCGCAGGATCGGCGTGGCAATCTCGCGCGCGCGCTCGGCGCCGCGCGCCAGCAGACGGTCGATCTCGGCCTTGTCGGCCATAAGCCGCTTCATCTCGGTCGAGATCGGCGCGAGTTTGTCCACGGCCAGATCGGCAAGCGCGGGCTTGAACGTGCCCCAACCCGCGCCAGGATATTGGGCGATGACCTGTTCGGCAGTCATGTTGGAAAGGGCTGCGTAGATATCGACAAGATTCTTGGCCTCGGGACGGCTGGACAGCCCCTCGACCGTTTCGGGCAGCGGCTCGGGGTCGGTCTTGGCCTTCTTGAACTTTTTCGAGATGGTGTCGGCGTCATCGGTCATATTGATGCGCTCCATGTCCGATTCACCGGACTTGGACATTTTCTTGGACCCATCGCGCAGGTTCATCACGCGCATGCCGGGACCTTCGATCACCGGCGTGGCAAGCGGAAAGAAGTCGACGCCAAAGTCATGATTGAACTTGGCCGCGATATCGCGGGTCAATTCCACATGCTGTTTCTGATCTTCGCCCACAGGCACGTGCGTGGCGTGATAGAGCAAGATGTCCGCCGCCATCAGCGATGGATAGGCGTAAAGGCCGAGCGAGGCCTTTTCGGCATCCTTGCCGGAACCGGCCTTGTCCTTGAACTGGGTCATGCGGTTCATCCAGCCCACGCGCGCCACACAGTTAAAGATCCACGCCAGTTCGGCGTGTTCCGGCACTTGGCTCTGGTTGAACAGGATCGACTTTTCAGGGTCGATGCCACTGGCCAACATGCCGGCCGCGACCTCGCGCGTGCCGTCGCGCAGGTCTTTGGGGTCCTGCCAGACGGTGATGGCGTGCAAATCGACCACGCAATAGACGGTTTCAAAGCTCGGACCCTGCATATCCACCCAGCGCTTGATCGCGCCAAGGTAGTTGCCAAGCGTCAGGCCGCCTGAGGGCTTGATGCCGGAAAAGACGCGGGGAGTGAACTTGGTAGCGGTCATGACGCAGTCCCACTGGATTTCGGGTTCGTGCTGGCTTACCCATCAGGCCCAATGGCGTCAACCAATGGGCAGGAACATGCAGGCCAAAGGCTACGAAAGAGCGATCAACTATATCCATCCGCTGGTCATTGCGATGACCGCGGTGATCGTCGGGGTCGAGGTCATCCTGTCGCTTGCCGATTTCGGCCTTGTCGGCGGTGCAAGGGGTGTGGGTTGGCGGATTACAGCCATTTCCGACTATGCCTATTCACCGGTCATCCTTGACCGTGTGCTGTTGGGCGATCGCAGCCTTGATATGCTGCGCCATTTCGTGACCTACCCCTTCGTCAGCGGATCGCTGACGCAGGCGCTATTTGGCAGTGCGCTGTTGCTGGCGCTGGGCAAGTTTGTCTCGGACATCTGCAACGGCTGGTCCGTGGTCGTGATTTTCTTTTTCACCACGGTCACGGGCGCCTTGGCCTATGGGCTGGTGATGGATGGGCCGGTCGGGCTTTATGGCCCGCAAGTGCCGATCTACGGGCTGATCGGTGCCTATAGCTATCTGATGTGGCAAAAGCTGGGGCGCGAGGGCGGCAATCAGTTCAAGGCCTTCAGGCTCATCGCTTTCCTGCTGGGGCTGCAACTGGTCTACAGCCTGACCCTTGGCCGCAATCCTGCTTGGGTGGCCGAGGTCGGGGCCTTTGCTGCGGGCTTTCCCATCACGGTGCTGCTGGCACCCGGCGGTTGGCGCGGTTTCACGGATCGGCTCAGGAACCGTTCTTTCGACGACTGACCGCGCGGCGGAATTCGCCCAGACGGAATGCGCCCAAAAGCTGGCCCGCGCCGAAATAGATCACCATCCCCAAGACGACCAGACCTGCCATTGCGGGGTAGCGCAGGCTACCCATGCTGGCAAAGCTGGGCAGCGCGTAGGCCGTGGCGCGCAAGACCCCGCCCATCAGTGCCGCTGCGGCGATGACGCGCGGCATGCGATTAAGCAAACGACGGTCCAGCATCGCGGCCTCGCCCATTTTGCGCGACCCGCGCCAAAGCATCCAGACCATGATCCAACCCGCGGTCACTGTCGCAATCGGCGCCGCGATATAGCCCACCACGGACATGAGCGTGATTGCGAGCCCCGCGTTGGCGAAGAGATCGACAATCGCATAGCGAAACGGGCTCTTGGTGTTTTCACGGGCGAAAAACAGCGGCTGCAGAGCCTTTTGCAGCACGAAGGCAGGCAGGCCCAACGCATAGATCGCCAAGACAGTCGCGGTTGCCGCCGCATCTTGGGACGTGAAGGCGCCACGCAGATACAGCGTGTCGATCAAGGGCCGCGCAATGGCCCAAAGCGCCACGGCAGCCGGAATGGTCAGCGTCAGGCTCAACTCTGCCGCGCGGTTGAACGCGTCACGCCCACCCGCAACATCGCCCCCGCGCAGCCGCCGCGACAGGTCGGGCAGCAACACCACGCCGATCGCGGCACCGACCACGCCAAGCGGCAACTGATAAAGCCGGTCCGCATAGTTCAGCCAAGCGACCGCCCCGTCAAAAAAGCTGGCAACCTGACGACCCACCAGCAGGTTGATCTGCACGATGCCGCCCGCCATGGCCGCCGGCGCCGCAATCACCGCCAGCCGTTTGAGTTCGGGCGTGAGCTTGGGGACGCGGATGCCAAACCGATAGCCGGCGCGCCGCGCGCCCGCCCAGACAAAGACAAGCTGCGACAGGCCCGCGACGGGCACGGCCCAGATCAGCCACTGGCCGATCACAAGCTGCCGGTCCGCCGTGACATCAACGGCCGCAAACCGGTCACCGGCCAAGAGGCTGATGATGAAGATGATGTTCAAAAGCAGGGGGGCCGCCGCCGCACTGCCAAACCGCCCGAGCGAGTTCAACACGCCTGAAATCAACGCAGCCAGCGAAATCAGCAAGATATAGGGAAAGGCGACACGGCCATAGGACACCGCCAAGGCAAAACGCTCGTCCGCGGCAAAACCGCTGGCCATGGCCATGACCAGCACCGGCATGGCAAGGATCGCCACCGCCGAAAAACCCGCAAGAACCCAGAACATCGCGGAAAACGCATCGCGGGCAAAACCCTGCGCGTCTTCCTCGGCCTCCAGTTTCTTGGCAAACATCGGCACAAAGGCCATGTTGAACGCGCCCTCGGCGAAAAAGCGGCGGAACATGTTGGGCAGCGAGAACGCGATCAAGAAGGCCTCGGCCACCGGCCCCGCGCCAAGGTATGAGGCAATCAGGATGTCGCGAACAAAGCCCAAAAGCCGCGAACCCAGCGTCCAGACGCCAACGGTGACAAAGCCGGAAATAAGGCGGATCGGTTTCAAGGCGGACCTGCGAGGCAAAATGAAAGCTACCGCCTTTTAGGGGTTAGGCGTGGCTATAGCCAGCCCGACCAAGCAGCCCGCGCCGATGTCCGCCTAGCGTTCCAGAGCGCCTTTGCCGGCGATGATATGGTCGCGGAATTTTTCGATCCGCGTCACGCGGGTGGCCGATTGTTTGGCGCCATTGAGGTTGTGGATATAGCTGCGCTGCCGACCGGGTGTGAGGTTGTGATAGGCCTCGGCCAGTTCGGGGTCGGCATCAAGCGCCTCGATCAATTCGTCGGGCATTTCAAGATCGCGCTCGACCTTTTCGGCGCGGATGCCTTTTTCCGCATAGCCCATCGACTCGGCCAGATAGGCGCGGATCACCGGCTCCAGCCGCAGAACGTCGTCGTTGCTTTTGAAATACAGCACGTCACGCGTCTGGGCGTTTGGCCCGTTGGGCTGCAAAATGCCCTCGGGGTCCCCAAGCAGCGCGCCATTCATGAAATGCATGCGGTAATCGCCACGGAACGCGCCGAAAAGGGTGATGTTGCGGCCAGCATGCATGTAGCAGGGATGTCCCCATTTCACGGTTTCCTGCAGCCCCATGTCCAGACAGATGCGCCGCAATTCCAATAGCCCGCCGATCCAGAGCCGCGTCGAACAGTCGGGCGTGCCAAAGCGTTCGCAGCGGCCGCAGCCCTTGGTAAAGAAGTCTTCGACATCGGTGATCATGGCCATGGGCTCAGGTCCTTGCTCTTTCGGCGCCTTGCTCGATCGCTTCGCGCAGCTTGCGTTCCAGCGCCTGCCGCTTGGCCTCGGTATGAAACTTTAGCCCGAAGGCGTCTTTGACATAAAAGGTGTCCACCGCCTGCTCGCCATAGGTCGCGATCACCGCGCTGGCGATATAGACGTTATTGGCGGCCAGCGTGCGGGTCAAATCATGCAACAGGCCAGGCCGGTCGCGGGTATCGACCTCGATGATCGTGTAGATGTCCGAACCCTCGTTATCAAAAACGACTGCCGTCGGCACGCGGAACGCCTGTTCGCGTTTCTTGATCTTGTCCCGCTCCTTCAACGCCTCTCGGGCCACCACCTCGCCCTTGAGCGTGCGGATGATCATCTGCTGCAAACGCGGCAGGCGGGCCTCTTCGTAGGGGTGACCGTCCGCGTCCTGAATCCAGAAAATCGCGGTCGCGAAACCG
>JAHEBS010000186.1 GCA_024642145.1 Marivivens sp. | reverse complement strand
CGGATTATTGCCTGTTTGTCTCGACGATCGAGCCCCGCAAGAACCATCTTCACCTACGGCGGGTCTGGCAGCAGATGAAAGACGCTGGGCATCATCTGCCCAAACTCGTGTTCGTCGGGCTTTGGGGATGGGACTACGACGATATCCGCGCCGAAATCGATAGCCCCGAAGCTCGCGCCCTTGGCATCACAATCCTCGAGGGCGTTGATGATGCGGTCTTGGCCGCGCTCTACCGTGGTGCGCGTTTTACGCTCTATCCGTCTTTCTACGAAGGTTGGGGGCTGCCGGTCAGCGAGAGCCTGATTCACGGCAAGCTCTGCATCGCGTCGGATAATTCTTCATTGCCAGAGGCCGGAGCCGGATTTGCCGATCACCTGCCTGCCGACGATGTGGCGGCTTGGGCAGAACGGATCATGCATTACCTTGATCATCCCGACGACCTGCGTGCGCGTGAACGGATGATCAGCGAAGGCTTCGAGCCTCGTCTGTGGTCAGATTTTGCGACCGATCTTCGGACGCGGCTGGACGAGATGCTTGCTCAGTCCTGACCGTTGCCGACCGCCTGCACATCACTGACATACCGCGCGAAAAGCGTGGCCATTTGGACGACATCCTCGTCAGCCCAATCCGAAAAGACCTCATTCATGATGGCCCATTTCCGAAGCCGAAAGGCCCGAAACGCGTCGAGCGCCATATCCGTCACGGCCAGCACGGATTTGCGCCCGTCGCTCTGGTCTGCTTCGCGCCGCAGATAGCCCTTTTCGACCAGATCTGCCGCCAGACGCGAGGCGCGCGAGGGGTCGATCTCCAGTTCCTCGGCCAAAGCGCCGATCGAGGCGGGCCTTGCCGGCGTCAGCGCCATGCCGCCCGACAGACGAAAGACCGCAAAGAGCGCGCGGAACTGGGCGGGTTCAAGCCCCAGCCCCAATTCAGAGGTAATCCGCCCCGCCAATTCGCCCTTCATGACTTGGCGATGCCAATGGAACATGGCGGTTTCAAGCGCGGTCAACGCCTCGGCTACCGCGGTGCTGAATCCCATCCCGTCGCGCAGGGCGCGCTGGTCGGCGTGGAACTTGTCAATGTCTCGGGCACTGGTCATGGGGGTCATATGGCGTAGATACCTGCCAAGGTCAATTATATGCGACTATCACATATATGACATTGACAGGCTATTGTGACCAGCCTAATTCACGGCCCAGTGCGCAATTGTCGCGCCAAGACCGGAGAGCTCATGTCTACCGCCCCAGAAACCCCCGACGAGACTTTGCCCGCCCACGGCGCGCGCAATGTCCGCCTTGTTATCATGTCGATCGCCCTGCTCTTGCTGTTGGCCTCGCTTGACCAGACCATCGTCTCGACCGCACTGCCGACCATTGTCGCCGATCTTGGCGGCCTCGATCACCTCTCTTGGGTGGTGACGGCCTATATCCTGTCCTCGACGGTCGTCGCACCGCTCTATGGCAAGCTTGGCGACCTTTATGGCCGCCGCAACATTGTTGTGATTTCGGTTACCCTGTTCCTTGTGGGTTCGGCGCTCTGCGGCGTGGCCTATAATATGCCTTTCCTGATCCTGTCGCGTGCGCTGCAGGGCTTTGGCGGCGGCGGTCTGTTCGTGCTGGCGCTTTCGGTGATCGGCGACGTGATCCCCCCCAAGGACCGCGGCAAGATTCAGGGCGTATTCGCGGGCGTGTTCTCGATTTCCAGCGTGCTTGGCCCGCTGGTCGGCGGCTGGTTCGTTGACCACCTGAGCTGGCATTGGATTTTCTACATCAACATCCCCTTCGGCATCGCCGCCATGTTGGGCTTTACCGCGGGCTTCCACCCGACCGGCAAGCGTGTGACCCATGCGATCGACTGGTGGGGTGCGATCACCCTGTCGGTGGGTCTTGCGGCTTTGACCCTGATGACCAGCCTTGGCGGCCGCACCTATCCGTGGCAATCGCCCGAGATCTATGGCCTTGGCGCGCTGACCATCATCGGTCTGGTGTCCTTTGTGATCATCGAAGCCCGTGCCAAAGAACCGATCCTGCCCCTGAGCCTGTTCAAGATGAACGTGTTCACCGTGACCAGCATCATCGGTTTCATCATCGGCATCGCGATGTTCGGCGCGATCACCTTCCTGCCGCTCTATCTGCAGATCTCGCGCGGGATTTCGCCCACCGAGTCCGGTCTGGCCATGATCCCGATGACCGTCGGTATCCTTGCCGCATCGACCTTTGCGGGCCGTTACATGACCAAGACCGGCAAATACTGGATCTTGCCGATTATCGGCATGTCCGTGCTGATCGTGGGTATGTACATGCTGACGCATCTGCAGCCCGACACCACGACCGCGATGTTCTCGCTCTACATCATCACGGTGGGTTTCGGCATGGGTTGCATCTTCCCGGTGGTCACCACCGCAGTGCAAAACACCGTGCCGCGCGAACAGATGGGCACAGCGACCGCATCGGGCCTGTTGTTCCGTCAGGTTGGCGGTTCGCTGGGCGTGGCCGTGTTCGGCGCCATCTTTGCCGCGCGCATGAACGACGCCATGTCGGGCATGGGCGGCGGTGGCGGCTCGGCGGGTGGCGACTTTGCCATGAGCCCCGCCATGATGCAGAGCCTGCCTGACGCGGTGCGCCAGATGATCGCCACGGCGGTCGTGGACTCGCTGCACCCGATCTACTGGCTGGCCATCGGCATCGCGGCGACGGGTCTTGTTGCCTCGTTCTTCCTCAAGGAAGTCCGGCTCACCAGCCGTATGTCGGGCCTGCAGGAATAATCTGCGCCACATATCCGAGACCTTGACCCCCGCGGCCCAGCCGCGGGGGTTTTGCATTTGCAGAAACTTCTTGCTGCACCGCCGCTGCTAGCGCTAACAATGTCGCATCTGCGGCATTGTAGGCTTTGCGCCGCGGCAAGACTGGACTTAGGCTGATGCCGTGGCGAAAGCCGCAAAACGGGGGTGGGGATGTCGGGATTTCGCAAGATACTGGTTGCCAACCGCGGTGAGATCGCGATCCGCATTATGCGGGCCGCCAACGAGATGGGCAAACGCACGGTCGCTGTCTTTGCCGAAGAAGACAAACTGGGCCTGCATCGCTTCAAGGCTGATGAGGCCTATCGGATCGGCGAGGGCATGGGCCCTGTCGCGGCCTATCTGTCGATCCCCGAAATCATCCGCGTGGCCAAGATGGCCGGCGCCGATGCCATCCACCCCGGCTATGGGCTGTTGTCTGAAAACCCTGATTTCGTTGACGCCTGTGACGCCGCCGGCATCACCTTTATCGGCCCCAAGGCCCGCACCATGCGCGAATTGGGCGACAAGGCCAGCGCGCGCAAGGTGGCCATCGCCGCTGGCGTGCCCGTGATCCCCGCGACCGAAGTTCTGGGCGACGATATGGACGCGATCCGCGCACAGGCCGCCGAAATCGGTTACCCCCTGATGCTCAAGGCGTCTTGGGGCGGCGGCGGGCGGGGGATGCGCCCGATCCTGAACGAGGCCGAACTGGCCGAGAAAGTCCGTGAGGGCCGTCGCGAGGCCGAGGCCGCCTTTGGCAACGGCGAGGGCTATCTGGAAAAGATGATCCAGCGCGCCCGCCACGTCGAGGTGCAGATCCTTGGCGACAGGCACGGGCAGATCTACCACCTTTGGGAACGCGACTGTTCGGTGCAGCGGCGCAACCAGAAGGTCGTGGAACGCGCGCCCGCCCCCTATCTCAGCCAAGCCCAGCGCGAAGAAATTTGCGAGCTGGGCAAACGCATCTGCCAGCACGTGAACTATGAATGCGCCGGCACGGTCGAGTTCTTGATGGATATGGATACGGGGTCGTTCTACTTCATCGAGGTGAACCCCCGCGTGCAGGTCGAACATACCGTGACCGAAGAGGTCACAGACATCGACATTGTCCGCGCCCAGATCCTGATTGCCGAGGGCAAGACGCTGGCCGAGGCCACGGGCGTGGCCAGTCAGGCCGAGGTCAAACTGGATGGTCACGCGCTGCAATGCCGCGTGACGACCGAGGACCCGCTGAACAACTTTATCCCCGATTATGGCCGCATCCAGATTTACCGCTCGGCCACCGGACCGGGCATCCGTCTGGATGGCGGCACCGCCTATTCCGGCGCGGTGATCACGCGCTATTACGACAGCCTCCTGACCAAGGTGACCGCGCGCGCGCCCACGCCCGAAATGGCGATTGCGCGGATGGACCGCGCGCTGCGCGAGTTTCGTATCCGTGGCGTCAGCACCAATATCGACTTTGTCATCAACCTCTTGAAGCATCCGGTCTTTTTGTCGAACCGCTATACCACCAAGTTCATCGACACGACGCCGGACCTGTTTGTGTTCAAGAAACGCCGCGATCGCGCGACCAAGATCTTGATCTATATCGCCGATATCACCGTCAATGGTCACCCCGAGACCGCAGGCCGCCCCCTGCCCCATGCCGAGGTCCGTGCGCCCAAGGCTCCGGTTCTGGCGGGCAGCGCCGCCACGCCGCGCGGCACGCGCGATATCCTCGACGCCGAGGGGCCCGAGGGTGTGGTGCGTTGGCTGCAGACCCAGAGCCGCCAGTTGATCACCGACACGTCGATGCGTGACGGTCACCAGTCGCTCTTGGCGACACGGATGCGGTCGATCGACATGATCCGCGTGGCGCCCGCCTATGCGCAGACCATGGCCGATCTGTTTTCGGTTGAATGCTGGGGTGGTGCCACCTTTGACGTGGCCTATCGGTTCTTGCAGGAATGCCCTTGGCAACGGCTCCGCGACATTCGTGCCGCAATGCCCAATATCATGACGCAGATGCTGCTGCGCGCCTCGAACGGCGTGGGCTATACCAACTACCCCGACAATGTGGTGCAGGGTTTCGTGCGTCAGGCCGCCATCACAGGCGTTGATGTGTTCCGCGTT
>JAHEBS010000038.1 GCA_024642145.1 Marivivens sp. | reverse complement strand
CTGGACCTTGGCTGCGGGCCCGGTACGGCATCTGGCTTCATGCTGGCGGCGGGCCACAGGCCCGACGCGCTCGATGCCTCGGCGGGCATGGTCGCGCTGGCCAATGACCGTTACCCCGGCATCGGCGCGCACATCGCGACATTTGACGATGTGACGGGCACCGCGCTCTATGATGCGGCGTGGGTAGCCTTTTCACTGCTCCATGCGCCCCGCGCTGACCTGCCACGCTATCTCGGCGCGATTGCCACGGCCCTCAGACCCGGTGGGCTGGCCTATTTTGCCATGAAAACCGGCAACGGCGCGGCGCGCGACGGGATCGGGCGGCTTTACACCTATGTCACACCCGCGACGTTCACCGCCCTTCTTGCCGCGGCCGGCCTCACCCCGCTCGGGTTGCGCGAAGACGCCGAGCGCGGACTTGCCGGTTCGGTCGATCCCTATTTCGCGGTGACCGCCCGCCGCGGCCCGCCAACCGAAAGCCCGCCCGATGCCTGACCTCTTTGCCTTTACCGACGGCGCCTGTTCCGGCAATCCCGGACCCGGCGGCTGGGGCGTCTTGATGATCGCGCGCGACGGTGACCGCGTGCTGAAAACGCGTACGTTGAATGGCGGCGAGGCTGACACCACCAACAACCGGATGGAGCTGATGGCCGCGATCTCGGCGCTCGAGGCGCTGGCCCGCAAGAGCGCCATCACCATCGTCACCGATAGCGCCTATGTGAAAAACGGCGTCACGGGCTGGATCCACGGGTGGAAACGCAACGGCTGGCGCACCGCCGACCGCAAACCCGTCAAGAACGTCGATCTCTGGCAAAGGCTGGACGAGGCACAGGCGCGCCACAGCGTCACGTGGGAATGGATCAAGGGCCACGCCGGCCACGCCGAAAACGAACGCGCTGACGAACTGGCCCGCGAAGGCATGGCGCCGTTCAAGCCGCAGCCCGCCGCCAGATAGGCAAACCCGTTCTTCTGACGACAAATACCCCCGCCGGAGGCCCCAAGGTTGCGCCGGAACCAAAGCTTGCCAATAGTGAGGCACAACTTCGGGATACCCTATGACCGCTCTGACGCTGCTCGACTATGGCTCGGTTTTCGTCTTTGCCTTGACCGGCGCGCTTGTCGCCAGTCGGGCCCAGCTTGATCTGGTTGGCTTCATGTTCCTGTCGGCGCTGACCGCTGTCGGCGGCGGCACGGTGCGCGACCTGCTTCTGGACCGCAATCCGGTGTTCTGGATCGCTGATCCGACCATCCTCGCCGTGGCGGCGGTGGCGGCGGTCTATATGTTCTTTACCGCCCACCGCTTTGAAAGCCGTCTGGCGGCCCTGACATGGTTCGACGCGGTCGCACTGGCCATTGCCGTGCCTGCGGGCACCGCCGCGGCGCTTGAATCAGGGGTCCATCCGGCCATCGTTCTGATCATGGGTGTGGTGACCGGCAGTTTTGGCGGTCTGCTGCGCGATGTGGTCTGCAACGAGGTGCCTTTGATCCTGAAACAGGGCGAACTCTACCTGTCAGCGGCCTTTTTCGGCGCACTTGCGGCGTTAGCGGCGATCTGGGCCGGTCTGCCCCAAGGACTGGCGCTCTTGTCCTGCGCTGTTGTCACTTTCGCGCTGCGCGCGGGGTCACTGGCCTTTGGCTGGCGCCTGCCGGTTTACCGTTCACGCCCGCCGCGCAGGCCAGGTCGCTCAGGCAAGTGACGCGGGCAGAGCCATGCCGCGCAAAACCTCGTCGGCGCTCATGGATTTTTTGCCTTCGCGCTGCACACGGGTGATCTCGACCGCGCCCGTGCCGCAGGCAATCACAAACCCGCGCAGCACCGCGCCCGGTACGCCTTGGCCATCCACCACGCCTGCGCCGTGAAACTTGACCCGCTCGCCCGCGATGTCGCACCAGGCACCGGGAAAGGGCGACAAACCGCGGATCAATCGGGCCACCTCGGCGGCGGGGCGCGACCAGTCGATCCGCGCCTCGGCTTTGTCGATCTTGTGGGCATAGCTCACGCCGTCCTTGGCCTGTTCCTGCGGCACTAGCGACCCCAGATCCGCCAGCGCCGCAACAATCGCCCCAGCCCCGATCGCGGCCAACCTGTCGTGCAATGCGCCGGTCGTTTCTTCCCCGCCGATCGGGGTCGTTTGGCGCAAGAGCACCGGCCCCGTATCCAGCCCCGCCTCCATCTGCATGATGCAGACGCCAGTTTCGGCATCGCCCGCCATGATCGCCCGATGGATCGGTGCGGCCCCGCGCCAGCGCGGCAAAAGCGAGGCGTGGATATTCAGACAGCCATGTTCCGGCGCATCCAAAACCGCCTGCGGCAGGATAAGCCCATAGGCCACGACCACCGCCACATCGGCGTTCAGCGCGGCAAAGGCCGCCACGTCGGCGGGATCGCGGAAATTCAGCGGATGGCGCACCGGCAGTCCCAGCGCCTCGGCCCGCGCCCGCACGGGCGAGGGGCGCAGCGCCTTGCCACGGCCCGCCGGACGGGGCGGTTGCGAATAGACGCAGGCAATCTCATGCCCCGCAGCGACCAGCGCGTCGAGCGCGGTGACCGCAAAATCGGGTGTGCCCATAAAGACAATACGCATCGGCTTACCGCGCCTTGCGCGCACGCTTGATCAGCATGTCGCGTTTCAGTTTCGACAGGTGCTCGAAATACATCCTGCCGTTCAGATGGTCGATCTGGTGTTGCACACTTGTCGCCCAAAGCCCCACGAAATCGCGGTCTTCAATCCCGCCCTGATCGTTCATGAACCGCACTGTCACCGCACGAGGGCGGCTGATCCGGGCCCAGACGCCCGGCAAATTGGGCGAAGCCTCGTCATGCTCGCGCGGCTGGACCGAGGCGTGCAGGACCTCGGGATTGGCCATACGCACCGCCTGTCCGCGCGTGTCCGAAGCATCGACCACCGCAAGACGCAGCGGAATGCCCAGTTGCACGGCGGCCAGCCCGACCCCCGGCATCTGGTCCATCGCCTCGATCATCTCGTCCCAGATGGCGCGAACCTCATCTGTCACCGCCTCGACCGACTGGGCGGGGGTTTTCAACGCCGCATGGGGCCACATGACAAAGGGACGGTGGGTCATTCAGCAACCTCGGGATAGTCGATGCAGAGGATACCATCGAGATGGTCGCGCTCATGCTGGATCACGGTCGCATGGAACCCGTCGAACGCCTGTTCGTGCCACGCGCCTTTCTGGTCCTGCCATTTCAGCGTGATCTCGGCGGGCCGCTCGATTCGGATCAATCGATCGGGGATCGAAAGGCAGCCTTCGGTATAGGGCTTGGTCTCGGTCGAGGCTGCGACGATTTCGGGGTTCACGAAGACCTGCGGGGCCTTCACCCCCTCTTTCCACGTCGCGTCGATCACAAATAGCCGCGCGTCCACGCCGATCTGCGGCGCGGCCAGCCCGCGACCGGGTGCCGCATACATGGTTTCCAACATGTCCTCGGCCAGCGCCGCCAGCGCGTCATCGAACAACGTCACCGGCGCGCATTTCTGGCGCAGGATCGCGGCAGGCAGGATCTGGATCTCGCGCTGCATCAGCCGCGCGCCATCTCGCGTTTGAGCTTGACCATCTTGCGGGTGATCATGTCGCGCTTCATCGGCTTGAGATAGTCAATGAACAGCCGCCCATCGAGATGGTCGATCTCGTGCTGCACGCAGGTTGCCCAAATCCCCGTGAAATCGCGGGTCTTTTCGGTGCCGTCCCGGTCAATCCAGCGCACGGTCACCTCGGCAGGACGCTCGACCTCGGCAAATTGCTCGGGGATCGACAGGCAACCTTCTTCGTAGACATTACGCTCGTCCGACCGCGCGATGACCTCGGGGTTGAACATGATCAAGGGCTGGGCCGGTTCGTCCTTGGCGCAATCCATCACCAAAAGGCGGCTCAGCACGCCGACCTGCGGCGCCGCCAGACCGATGCCGGGGGCGTCATACATGGTTTCCAGCATGTCGTCGGCCAAAAGCCGCAGCTCGTCGCTTATATCGGCAACGGGCTTGGCTACCTGTTTCAGGCGGGGATCGGGATGGATCAGGATCGAGCGCAGGGTCATGGCGCTCATCTAGGACATGGGCCACGTCCGTGCAACATGGGCTTGCACTGGCTGCATCATTGGCTAGCGTGCGCCGCAACGGAGGACCACATGAACTTTGATAACCCGATCGAACGTCGCGGCACGCATAGCTCCAAATGGGATACGATGGAGGGCATCTTTGGCGTGTCACCCGACAACGGCATCCCGATGTGGGTCGCCGATATGGAATTCGCCGCCGCCGACCCGATCCGTGCCGCTGTCCAGCGCATGGTGGATGGCAGTCTCTATACCTATTTCGGCAATGATACCGCCTATCGCAACGCGATCTGCTGGTGGATGGCAAACCGTCACGGCTGGAAGATCGAGCCCGACTGGATCTTTACCACGCATGGCATTGTCAACGCGCTTGGCCTTGCCCTGGATGCCTATACCGCACCAGGCGATGGGGTGGTGCTGTTCTCGCCCGTCTATCACGCCTTCTACCGCATGATTAATGCCTCGGGCCGCGCCGTTGTCGAATGCCCGCTGGTCGAGGTCGATGGCCGCTACGAGATGGACTTTGCCCATTACGATTCGCTGATGACCGGCAACGAGCGGATGCTGATCCTCTGCTCGCCGCACAACCCCGCGGGCCGCGTCTGGACCAAGACCGAGTTGCAGGCTCTGGCCGCCTTTGCCCGCCGGCACGAGCTTTTGATCGTGGCAGACGAAATCCACCACGATCTGGTCCTGCCCGGCAACCGTCACACGCCCATGGCGTTGATCGAGGGGGTCGAGGACCGCCTGATCACGCTCTCCGCGCCGTCCAAGACCTTTAACATTGCCGGCGTGCATACCGGCAACGTCACCATCGCCGACCCCGACCTGCGTGCGCGCTATGCCGCCAAGCTCGCCGCGATGGGCATTGGTCCCAACTGCTTTGGCCTGCATATGGCGACCGCCGCCTATTCACCCGAAGGCGCCCTCTGGGTTGATGAGGTTTGCCGCTATCTGGATGGCAACCGCCGCGTGTTCGACGCGGGTATCAATGCCATCCCGGGCCTGAAATCGATGCCGATGGAGGCCACCTATCTGGCTTGGGTCGATTTCACCCGCACCGGCATGAGCGAAGGGGACGTTTGCGACCGCATCAACAGATCTGCCCAGATCGCCGCCAGCCATGGCAGCCATTTCGGCACCGGCGGCAACGGTTTCATGCGTTTCAACATTGCCATGCCACGCAAGATGATCGTCGAGGCGGTCAGCCGCCTGCAGCAGGCCTTTGCCGATCTGCAGTAATCAACGGCGCGGCAGCAGCGCCACCGGACCCTCCGTCCCCGCCTCGTAATCGAGCGCGGGGCGGTCGGACACGGCAGTAGACCATTTGAATTCGAACAGCCGTTCGCCGCCTTCGACGGTCGAGTTCACGACAAGGCACTGATAAAGATGCCGCGCCCCGTCATAGAGGTCGACAAAGCCGTGCAGCACCGGCGCGTCCTCGGCGTCCAGCGCAAAGCCTGTCTCCCAAAGCCGCAAAACCCGATGCACGCGATCGCCGTCATGGATACACAGACGGCTCGACCGGCGCTGCGCCGCGCGCCGCGCATCCTCAAGCCCGCGGCGAACCGCCTCTGGCAAATAATCCGACATGACTGCCTCCTGCCTGCAGGGTCAGAATCGGGTCGAAATGTAAAGGAATCAAGAACCTGCCCCGCGTCACGCGCATGGCGTGGCCAAAATGTCACCCCTTGGCCGCAACCTTGGGCCGCAGCACATGCGGATGAGCCGGATCATAAAGCGCTGAGTCCGGGAACCCGTGATCGGCCGCAAGCGCCGGTCCCACCAAAATCAGCGCCGTGCGCGTTATTTTCGAGGTCCGCACCTGTTCGCGAATATCACCCAGCGTGCCGCGCAGGATCATCTGGTCGGGCCAGCCCACGCGGTACACCACGGCGACCGGACAATCCGCACCATAATGCGGGATCAACTGCCGCTCGATCTCGCGCAGGGCGCGGATACCAAGATGGATAGCCAGCGTGGTCCCCGTGCGGCCAAAATTCTCCAGCGTCTCGCCTTGTGGCATCGCCGTCGATTTCATCGATATGCGCGTCAGCACGATCGACTGCGCCAGTTCGGGGATGGTCAACTCCTGCCCCAAGGCGGCAGCGGCGGCGGCATAGGCCGGCACACCGGGGATCACTTCATAGGCCACGTCATCGGCCTTCAAGCGCCGGATCTGTTCGGCAATCGCACCATAGAGCGAAGGATCGCCCGAATGCACACGTGCCACATCCTGACCACGTTCCCGCGCCGCCAGAATCTCGGCATGCGTATCATCCAGCGTCATCGAGGCGGTATCGAGCACCCGCGCACCTGCAGGTGCGATCGCGACCACCGCCTCGGGCACCAAAGACCCCGCATAGAGACAAACCGGACAAGAGCTGATCAGCCGCTGCGCCTTGAGCGTCAGCAGTTCCGGATCGCCGGGACCTGCCCCGATAAAATAGACCTTCATGCCGCGTTACCTTTCTTCTGACCCGAAATACCCCGGGGGGGCGCCGCAGGCGCGGGGGCAGCGCCCCCTTCGTCCAGATGCCGGTTGCCGACATCCCGCAAATCACCGTCGAGCCGCCGCGCATAGCCCCGCGGCGTGAACATCCGCGGGCCTTCGCCCAATTGGGCAAGCCGCGTGTTCGATGAGCCCACCAGCACCACCGTCAGCATATCGACCTCGTCCACCTGCAAATCGGCAAGCCTGCGATACCGCACATGCTCGGTCGGACGGCCCAGATTGGTGGCCAGCATGACCGGCGTGTCGGCAGGTCGATGTTGCAACAAGATATCCCGCGCCTCGGCCAAGAGCGTCCGGCGCGTCTTGGACACGGGGTTGTAAAAGGCAATGACGAAATCGCCCTCGGCCGCCGCCCGCAGCCTGCGATTGATGTCATCGCGCGGCGTCAAAAGGTCTGATAGCGAAATGGTGCAGAAATCGTGACCGAGCGGCGCGCCCGCCCGCGCCGCGGCGCCCTGCAATGCCGAAACCCCGGGGGAACAGACCACCTCGACCCGCCGCGCCGCATCACTCACGCCCAACGCATCCGGCGCGCGGTCCAAAAGCTCGAATACCAGCGCGCCCATCGCGTAGATGCCCGCGTCACCCGAACAGACCAGCGCCACGTTCCGCCCCTCGCCCGCGCGTTCCAACGCATAGCGGCAACGATCTTCTTCCCCGCCCAACGGAAAATCGGCGCGGGTCTTGCCGGCGGCCAAGGGACCCAAAAGATCAATATACAATCCGTAACCAACCAGTTCCTCGGCCTCTGCGACAAGGCGGGATACTTCTGGCGTCCGCCACGCAGCCTGCCCCGGCCCGATGCCTACGACCGACAACCGTCCCCGCGCGCGCCCCTTGAGGGCCACCAGAGGCTTGGAGGCTTGCGCAATGGCACAGGTCGCATTGGCGGTCTTGCGCTTGGCCACCACCAGCCACGCCTCGCCGCCCGCCTGCGCCAACGCGGCGGCCTCCGAAACGCCGTGACTGCCGACCTCGACGAAAACCACGTCGGACGGGTTGGCCAGCCGCGGTGTTTCCGCCTCCAGCTCGGCCGCCGCGAACAATCGCAAGGGCAGGCCCAAACCGCGTGCAAGTTCGATGATCGCGGGTTCGTCGGCCTTGAGATCGATACTCGATACCGAATGGATCGCCGCCGCTGACAGGCCAGCCTCCGTCAGGGTTTCATGCACCAGTGACGCCAGTTCCTCGGGCGGGCAGTTGCGCGCGCAGCCCACGCCCAACGTCAGGACCTGCGGCGCGAAATGCAGCGCCTTGGGGCCGGTTGCTACGGGATGCACCGAACCCGTGATGGTCACACCCGCGCCCCGCGGCAGCGCCGCCAGCCAGCTCGGTTCGCTATCGCCGCCCAAGGTAGCACCCTCGCCGGCCAGCATCGCCGCCATCGCCGTCTTGGCATCGGCGGCATTGGCCAGACGCCAACCCGCCGGCGGCTCGTCCAGTGCCATACCCAGCCCCAGATCGCCTGCGGTTGTCACGGCAGCCATCGCGCCCAGCGCATCGGCAATCTGGCGGGCCATCTGGTTTGCGCCATGATGGCCGCCGACCAACGGCACCGCCGCGCTACCATCCTCGGCCACGGCGACAACCGCGGCCTCGTCGGTCTTGTCCGACAGCAAGGGCGCCACGGCACGGATCAAGATACCCGCAGCACAGACCCCGACGACAGGGACCCGCGCGGCAAACAGCGCGCGAATATGGTCAAGCGTATCGGTGAACGACACATCGGCGCCGTCCACACGACCGCCAAGGCCGTGAAGCGGCGCATCCAGCGCGGTGGCGACGCGGCGGGCAACAGCCAGACCGGATTGCGACAGGACGAGGACGACAGGGGTCAAAGCCACGGGTCGGAGCCTTTCGTGATAAGGATCATTGAAAAATAGGGGGCGCTTTCGGGGGCCTCTGCCAGCGGCAGAACCACCTCGTTGGCCAGTGTCGCGCGCTCGATATAGCTTGCCTTGCCGGTCAGGCCCAGCGCGTCGATCACACGCCGGATCTTGGGCAGGTGGCGGCCCACCTTCATGATCGCAAGGCTTTCCGCAGCCTCGATCCGCGCCGCCAACTCCGCCTCGGGCAAAGGCCCGGGCAATACCGTCAGACGTTCATTGCGCGCCACCAAGGGCCGCCCCGCGCGCGCCGCGCAGGCGGTGATCGAGGTCACGCCGGGAACAACCTCGGCCCCGTAACGGGGGGTAAGGCGGGCATACAGATACATGAACGAACCGTAGAAAAAGGGGTCGCCCTCGCAAAGCACGACAACATCATGACCCGCGTCCAGTTCGGCGGCGATATCGGCAGCGCCTTTGTCATAGGCCGCCTGCGCCGGTTCGCGGGCCTCGGTCATCGGAATCTCGATGGCGATTTCGCGGGTTCCAGCGGTGATGACATCGGCCGCGATCTGGCGGGCAAAACTGTCACCGCCTTTCAGCGCGGGGTAGGCAATGACCTTGGCGCCGCCAATCAGGCGCGCGGCGCGCAGGGTCATCAGGTCAGGCGCGCCGGGGCCAAGCCCGACGCCGATCAGTTTGCCGGTCATCTTTTGATCAGGCTCCACTGCGTCACGGTCATCTGGGGCTTCCAGCCGTGGCGGCTGCCGACGGACACCGCGCGTTCGACGCCGATCCGCACCAGATCACCGCCCTGTTCGGCATGCAGCGCCAGCATCAGCGCCTCGGTTTCCAGCGTGACGCCATTGGCGACCAACCGACCAAAGGGTTTGAGCGCGGCCCATGCGGTTGCAAAGGTTTCACGGCTGAGGCCGCCGCCGATAAAGACCGCATCCGGCGCAGGCAGCCCGACCATCCCCGCTGTCGCCTCAGCCGCGATCAAACGCAACGCTGGCGCGCCAAGGCTCAGCGCGTTTTGCGCCGCCAGCGCGCGACGGTCTTCGCGCGGCTCGATGCCAATGGCACGGGCATCGCGCGCCGCGCGCATCCATTCGATTGCGACCGAACCCGATCCGCAGCCAATGTCCCACAAGAGCGCGCCCCGCATGGGCATCAGCTTGGCCAAGGTGACCGCGCGCAGTTCCTGCTTGGTCATATTGCCATCGGTGACAAAGGCGCTGTCCGGCAGGCCGGGAACGCGGCTGAGGATCTGCGCCTCCGGCCCGGCGACGACCTCGACCGCCATGGTGTTGAACGCGGGCACGGTTGCCGACCAGCCCTCGGCGGTGCCATCAAACCGCGTCTCGTTCGTGCCGCCCAGCGCGCCCATCACCGTCAGACGCGACGGGCCAAAGCCGCGCGCGGTCAGGTAGGCCGCAATCTGGGCCGGTGTCTGCGCCCCTGTGGTCAGGATGATCAGCCGTTGATCCGGTTCGATAAAGGGGATCATCTGCTCGGGCGGGCGGCCATGGACCGTCAGGGTCTCAAGGTCGGCCATCGACCAGCCCATCCGCGCGGCGGCCCACTGAAAGGCCGAAAGCTGGGGATGGAACAGGATTTCGTCGGGCGGCATGGCGCGGGCGATACGCGCCCCCACCGAATACCAGAGCGGGTCGCCCGTCACCAGCACGACGGCACGGCGGCCCTTGAGCCCCTTGATCGTGTCGATCATGGCGTCAAACGGCGAGGGCCAAGACAGGCGTTCTGCCGTTACGTTGGCGGCAAGGTTCTGGTGACGATCGCCCCCGAGGATCACCTCGGCACTTTCCAGCAACATGCGCGCGGCGGGCGCGAGCCCGTCCACACCGTCCTCACCGATGCCGATCACATGGAGCCAGGGCGCGGTCATGGGGCCACCTCGGGCAGACCGGCCGCCAAGGCATTGACCGCAGCCGAGGCCATGGCCGAGCCGCCCTTGCGGCCGCGCAGCGCGATAAAGGGAACGCCGCGCGGGTCGGCGGCAAGTTCGGCCTTGGATTCGGCTGCGCCCACGAACCCCACCGGAAAACCGAGGATCACGGCAGGCTTGGGCCAGCCCGCGTCCAGCAGTTCCAAGAGGTGGAAAAGCGCGGTTGGCGCATTGCCGATGGCCACGACCGCGCCCGCGATCCGTTCGCGCCAGAGCCGCACGGCTGCGGCAGAGCGCGTATTGCCAATCTCGGCGGCAAGTGGTGGCACGGCGGGATCATTGAGCGTCACAAGAACCTCGTTGCCCGCAGGCAGGTAGCGGCGGATGATGCCCGCCCCCACCATCTCGCAATCGCAGATCACCGGCGCGCCAGCCCGCAACGCGGCCTGTCCGGCGGCCACGACGTCAGGCGAAAAGGCCAGCCTGTCTGCGATCTCGACCATGCCGCAGGCATGGATGAGCCGCGTCATCAGCGGTTGCAGATCAACCGGAAAACGGTCGAGCCGCGCCTCGGTGCGGACCGTGGCAAAGCTCTGGGCGTAGATCGCCGTGGGGTCTTTTTCATAGGGTCGCATCGGTTGCTTTCGCGGGGAGGGCCGGGGGCGCTTCGCCCCCCGGACCCCCAGAGGGTAGTTGGGGTCAGAAGAAATCAGGTCTTCTTGGTTTTGAGCGCGCTGAGCGGCCCCAGCGGATGGTCGGCGTGCGGATAGGGCGCGTGATGGTGATCGTGGTCATGATCATGGCCGTGGTTGTGCCCGTGGTTGTGGCTGTGCCCGTGGTTGTGGCTGTGCCCGTGGAAATGCACATTGCCGTCGCCGTGGTCATGCCATTCGCCTTTGGGCATATGCGCCATATGGCCGACGGGTTGGGCGGGGGTCTGGTCCACCAAACGGCAAAGGCCTGTGCAGAAATCATCGCAAAGCCTGCAATCCGCCACGTTGGAACCCGGCGCGGAGGCGCCCTGCCCCTCGACATGGTGGTGGTGACTTTCTTGAGGGCTGCCGACCTCGGCCTCGAAGCCAAGGATCGCGGTCCGGTATTTGCAGGTGCCGCAGGTGGGTGGCGGGGCCTCGCCCAGTTGTTCGGTCAGACGTTCGGCAAAGGTTTCCAGCACTTTGGGGTGATCGCCCAGATAGGGCGCCTTGATCCATTGAATGGCCGGATGGCTGGACGCGACCTGATCCGTAAAGCCGTAGATACGGTCGATCAGGATGCCCGAGAACAGGAAATAGGGGAATACGATCACGCGCTTGTAGGGCAGGCGCGCCACATGGGTCAGGCAGGGCTCGACCAGCGGGAAGGTCACGCCGGAATAGCCGACCTCGCACCAGCCAAAGCCCATTCCCTCCCAGAGCATCCGCGCTATTTTCGAGACATTGCCGTTTGCATCGGGGTCCGAGGCACCGCGACCGATCACCACAAGGCAGGTTTCGTGCAGCGGCACCTCGCCATGTTCGGCATTGGCGGCATCGATCGCTTCGCGGATACGTTCGGCAGCGGCGTCAAGCATTTTGGCATCTACGCCCAGTTCGCGGCCATAGGTGATGTCGATGCCATGCTCGGCGGCATAGGTGTTGAGAACCGTGGGGATGTCGTTCTTGGCGTGCATGGCGGCCAAGAGCATGCCGGGAACGGCGAGGATGCGCTCGCAGCCCTTGTTGCGGAGATTATCAAGACCCACGCGGATCACCGGATTGGCGAACTCGAGATAGCCGTAGTCGATCTCCCAGTCGGCGGGCAGGTAGGGCGGCAGCTTTTCGGCCAGAAGGCGGAATTCGTCCACCGCACTCTGACTGCGCGAACCGTGACCGCAGATCATGACGCCCGTTTTCATGCCTCGGCCTCGTCGCTGTTCTCGGTCTCTTCGGGGGTGATCTCGGTTTCGGTCTCGGCCTCTTGCGCGGCCTTGACCGCACGCCAGAGCGCGATCAGCGCGGCGGCCCCCATGGCACCGGCGGCGAGCCAATGGCTGTGGCCAGCGATCTCGCCAATATGGCCGGCATGGGCGAACGCGGGCGTGGCCGCGATAAAGGGCAGGGTGAAGATGATGCGGCGCATCGCGGCCTCCTGTTTCCGAAAGGACCAGAGACCTGCAATCGCAGGCGCCCGACGACGTATCCTGAGGCCCCCGCTTGGGGTCGACCCGCCAGATACCAACCGCTCTGGCCCCTGTCGGGGCTTCGTCTGCGACGGGTATAGGCGGTTGCGCGCAGGGGTGCCAAGGGGGAAACGGCCCTCCGGGGCCGGAATCCGACCTCGGGTCGCATCTGCCATGCAGCCCGCCGCCTGTGGCCTTGTGCCGGACAGTGATTTCGGCTTGAACCCATGGCAGGAGGCACCATGACCAGCTGGATTACGATTTGCGACACCTGCAAGCGCGAGGGGTGGGAAACCACCGATATGTCAGTGACAGACGGCGAACGTCTGGCCGCTCTGATCGAGGCTGCCGCCCTTGCCTGTGACAGCGTTGCCACGCGGCGTGTAAGCTGCACCATGGGTTGCGAACGCGCCTGCAACATCATCGTCCAAGGCGCGGGCAAGATCGGCTATTCGCTGGGCAAGTTCGAACCCAACGCAGAGGCCGCCGAGGCGATCGTGGCCTATGCGGCGATGCATGCCGAAAGCGAGACGGGTCAGGTTCCCTTCCGCCAGTGGCCGCAGGGCGTCAAAGGCCATTTTGTCAGCCGTCACGTGCCGGTGCCTGCCCTGCCATGACCGAGGGGCGCGACCACGGCGGCGGGATCGACGCAGCGGCGGCGCGCTGGGGCGGGGCGCGGGCGGAATGGCTCGACCTGTCGACGGGGATCAACCCCCTGCCCTATCCGGTTTCGCCATTGCCCGCCGACGCATGGACGGCCCTGCCCGACCGCGCGGCGCAGGACAGGCTGATGGCCGCCGCGCGGGGGTTTTGGTCCGTGCCGCAGGGTGCGGCGATACTGGCGGCCCCCGGGGCCTCGGCCCTGATCGCGCGCATTCCGGCGCTTTCGGCCAAAGGCAGGGCGGTGATCCCCGCGCCCACCTATAACGAACATGCCGCGGCCTTTGCGGCCGAGGGCTGGCAGATCGCGACAGAGGGCGCGGGCGCTGCCAAGGTCATCGTGAACCCCAACAACCCCGATGGCCGGACATGGACGGCACATGACATCGATGCGCCCCTGACCATCATCGACGAAAGCTTTGGCGAGGTTACGCCCGAGGCGTCGCTGATCGGGCATGCCGCACGGGACGGCGTGCTGGTGCTGAAAAGCTTTGGCAAGTTCTGGGGTCTGGCGGGCATGCGTCTTGGCTTTGCCATTGGCGATCCACGCCTGATCGCGCGGCTGGCCGAAATGATGGGGCCATGGTCTGTCAGCGGTCCGGCGCTGGCCACGGGCGCGGCTGCGCTGGCGGACACCGACTGGACAACCGCCACACGCGCGCGCCTGACATCGGACGCCGCGCGGCTAGATGCGCTGTTGTCCGGCAAAGGTGCCGCGGTTGTGGGCGGGACCACATTGTTCCGGCTTTACGAGGTCGATGACGCCGCCGCATGGCAGGCACGTCTGGCGGCAGGCCATGTCTGGTCCCGCATATTTCCCTATTCACGGCGCTGGCTGCGGCTCGGGCTGCCGCACCCTGACCGTTGGTCACAACTCGAGGCTGCACTTTGACCCTGACCCCTGTTCTTCTGGCGCTGGGCCTTGATGCCATCATGGGCGAGCCACGATGGCTCTGGTCGCGCCTGCCGCATCCGGCGGTGCTGATGGGGCGCGCGGTGGGTTGGGCTGATGTCCGGTTCAACGCGGGCGGCGCAAGGCGGCTCAAGGGCGTCGCCGTGATGGCGGGTCTGGCGATCGGGGCGATTGTGCTGGGCGCGCTGCTTGCCGCCTTACCCGGACATTGGGCCGAAGTGATCGTTGGCGGCATCTTGCTGGCGCAGCGTTCGCTGACCGATCACGTCAACGCCGTTGGCAAGGCCCTGCGCAAGGGCCTGACCGAGGGGCGTGCTGCGGTTGCCCTGATCGTCAGCCGCGACACCCGTGATCTGACCGAATCCGAGGTCACGCGCGCCGCGTTGGAAAGTGCCGCCGAAAACCTGAGCGATGGCGTCATCGCACCTGCGTTCTGGTTTATTGTCGGGGGCTTGCCCGGGTTGCTGCTCTACAAGATCACCAACACCGCCGACAGCATGGTCGGCTATCGCACCGAGCGTCACGAGGCCTTTGGCTGGGCCGCCGCGCGGTTTGACGATCTGCTGAATCTGATCCCTGCAAGGCTGACGGCGCTGCTGATCTGGGCCTCGGGCGGTTTTCATGGCCGCTGGTGGTCGATCCGCGCCGATGCGGGTCTGCACAAATCCCCCAATGCCGGCTGGCCCGAGGCGGCCTTGTCGCGCGCGCTGGGCGTCGCCTTGGCAGGGCCACGCAGCTACCATGGCGAACGCAGGGCGTTTCCTTGGGTCAATGAAACCGGACGCCATCACATCTGGGCACTGGATATCGACCGCGCGGTCAGGCTGCTGTGGTGGACATGGGCCAGCTTTGCGGGGCTTGTCGCGATGCTGATCTTGCTGGGCGGTTGATCGCGGCGCAGTCCTTGTTAGGCTCGCCACATATTCAGGACAGGGATTTCCATGCGCCATTTGCACGCCACCACTCTTGCCGCCCTTCTGGGCCTTGCCGCAAATCAGTCGGCGGCTCTTGTCCCTTGCGGCGGGTCCTTTGGCAGCTTCATCGACAATATGAAGGCCGAAGCCGCCGCCGCGGGTTTTGATCGCGCGACGATCAACAGTTTTTTCGATGGCATCGCCAATGATGAGGCGGTGTTGCGCGCCGACCGGCGTCAGGGTGTTTTCCAAAAGGATTTCATCGACTTCTCGCGCAGCCTGATTTCGCAAAACCGCATCGACAATGCCGCCAGGAACGCCAACCGCTATGACGCGGTGTTTGACCGGATCGAGCAGGACTACGGTGTGCCGCGCGGCGTCTTGCTGGCGTTTTGGGCCTTTGAAACCGACTTTGGCGCAGTGCAGGGTGACTACAATACCGCCAACGCGCTGGCCACGCTGGGCCATGACTGCCGCCGCCCCGAACTGTTCCAGCCCGAGTTGCTGGCGGCGCTGGAACTCTACAAACACGGCGACTTTGACCCTGACACCACCACCGGCGCTTGGGCGGGCGAAATCGGCATGGTGCAGATGTTGCCCTATGACATCCTGCATTCGGGCCGCGATGGCGATGGTGACGGGCATGTCACGGTCAAGACCTCGGCGCCGGACGCGCTGATGTCTGCGGCGCATATGGTCTCGGAACTCGGCTGGCGGGCGGGCGAGCCTTGGCTGCAAGAGGTTGTTCTACCCGCCGATATCGACCTGACCATGACAGGGCTGAACCACAGCCGCAGCGTCCGCGACTGGGCGCGGCTGGGCGTCAGGGCGCGGCAGGGTGATCTGGGGGCCGCAGGGCTCGAGGCGTCGATCGTGTTACCGGTCGGCCGTTTCGGTCCGGCTTTCCTCGCCTATCCGAATTTCAGCATCTATGCGGAATGGAACCAGTCGATGACCTATATCCTGACCGCTGGCTATTTCGCCACGCGGATCAGCGGCGCGCAGGTCTATAGCGCGGGCAATTACGAACCCGGCCTTGCGGGACCAGAGATGCAGGAGATGCAGCGCCTGCTGCAGGCCCGCGGCTATGATGTGGGTGACATCGACGGCATTCTTGGCGAGAAAACGCGCGAGGCGGTGCAGGTCGAACAGCAACGGCTGGGCCTGCCCGCCGATGCTTGGCCGACCGCGGCCTTTCTGGCGCGTCTGAGATGACCGCCTTTGTGACCATGGCCGAACTGATGGCCGCGCTGCCGCAGGTTATGGCTGCGCCCAAGGACAATGCGCCCGTCACCTCGATCTGCTTTCGCCCCGATTTCAACCAACGTGAACACCCACAAACCCTGCAACTGACGCGCGCGCAGGGCGTGCCCGGCGAGCGCTGGATGAAACACCCATGGCTGCGCCTGCCTGACGGCAGCCCCGACCCGCGCATCCAAGTGTCGATCCTGTCGACCCGCGTGGCCGATCTGGTGCGCCGCGATCCGGCGACCCAGCCACATCCGGGCGACACGATGCTGGCCGATCTGGATACGTCCGAGGCCAATTTGCCGACCGACACCTTGATCCGCGCCGGAACCGCGTTGCTGCGCGTGTCGGGGGTCTTCAACGATGGCTGCGTCAAGTGGAAGGCGCGTTATGGCGCGGACGCCAAGAACTGGATCACCGCCGAGGGCCATCCGCCGCTGCGCCTGCGCGGCATCCTGTGCGAAGTGGTCGAGGACGGCACGGTGCAGGTGGGCGACCGCATTACAAAGGCCTAGGCCACCAGCGCCTCGGCCTTTTTCAGGTCAACGCTGACCAGTTGGCTCACGCCCTGTTCGGCCATCGTCACACCGAACAGACGGTCCATACGTCCCATGGTTACGGCGTGGTGGGTGATGATCAGGAAACGCGTCGCGGTGCGGCGCGTCATCTCGTCAAGAAGATCGCAGAACCTTGTCACGTTGGCATCGTCCAGCGGGGCGTCCACCTCGTCCAGCACGCAAATCGGTGCTGGGTTGGCAAGGAACACCGCAAAGATCAGCGCCAATGCGGTCAGGGTCTGTTCGCCCCCCGACAAGAGCGACAGCGTGGACAGTTTCTTGCCCGGCGGCTGACACATGATTTCCAGACCGGCCTCCAGCGGGTCATCGCTTTCGACCAGAACCAGTTCCGCCTCGCCACCGCCAAAGAGGTGCTTGAACAGCGTAGTGAAATTGGCGTTCACCTGTTCGAACGCCGTCAAAAGCCGCTCGCGGCCTTCACGGTTCAGCCCCGCGATGCCGGAACGCAGCGCCTTGATCGCCTCTTCCAGATCGGCCTTTTCGCGGGTCAGCAGATCGTGTTCGGCCTGCACCTCGCGCGCGTCTTCCTCGGCCCGCAGATTTACCGCGCCCAAGGCATCGCGCTGGCGGCGATACATGTTGACCTGATTCTCGATCGCGTCGGAGTCGGGCATCTCGCCCGCCTCCATCGCCAACGTTTCCAACAACTTGGCGGGCGAGCCCTCGTCGGCCTCTTCGATACGTTCCTCGGCCAGCGTCACCGTTTCGCGTGCGGCTTCGGCGCGCGCCTCGGCCCGCGCACGCGCCTCGCGCGCTTCGGACGCGGCACGTTCGGCGTCGCGCTCGGCCATCTGCGACTCGCGCAGCGCGGTTTCGGCTTCGGCCAATGCATCGGCGGCCTGACGACGCCGCGCCTCGGCCTCGTCGATGGCGCGACCCAGTTCGGCGCGTTTGGCGGCGATCTCGGCAGGGGCGGTCGAGGCCTCTTTCAACTCGGCCTCGGACACGCCACGGCGCTCGGCCAGTTCCGCCGAACGCTTTTCGGCGGTTTCCAGACGGTGTTTCCAGCCAGAGACCTCTTTGGTCACTTCCTGCGCGCGGCGCGTGCGCGCCTCGCCTTCGCGACGCAATTCATCAAAGGCGGAACGGCGCGACATCATGGTGATGCGCGACGCCTCGACGGTGATCTTGACCGCATCGACCGCGGCGCGCGCCCCATCCAGATCGCCCAGATCGCGCGCGGCGGCCTCGGCCTCGGCCAAGGCGCGGCGGGCTGCCATGACCTCGTCGGCATACCGCGCCACCGCAAGGCCCGCGTTTTCGCGGCGCCCTTCGGCAAGGTTGCGTTCCGCCTCGGCACGGCTGAGCGCGCGTGCGGCCTCGGCCATGTCGCGGTCGGCGGCGCGACGCGCCTCGCGCGCGGCTTGGTCGGCGGCGGTGGTCTGGGCCAGCTGGCGCGTCAGCATTTCATGCGCGCGCAACGCGCCATCGGCGCGGGCTGCGACCTCCTCGAGGTCGCGCTTGAGTTCGACAAGCCGGTTCAACTGCTGCAAACGCAGGGCGGCGGCAGAGGGGGCATCGGCGGCACCCGCGCGGAAACCGTCCCAGCGCCAAAGGTCGCCCTCGACGCTGACCAGCCGCTGGCCAGGACGCAGTTGCGGCTGCAGGGCCGCACCCTTGGCGGCATCGACCAGACCCACCTGCCCCATACGGCGCACCAGCACCTCGGGGACCGCCACGAAATCGGTCAGCGCGGCTATGCCTGCAGGCAACGGCTGCGGATCGGCATAGGCGGGCATCGCGGCCCAGCCGGAACGGCCACCCGCATCGATGGCAGGGGCGCGCAGATCATCGGCCAGCGCCGCGCCCAGCGCCTTTTCATAGCCGCCCTTGACCTGCACGAGGTCCAGAACCTGCCCGCCTTCGCGCGTGTCACGCTCGATCAGACGCGCAAGCGCGCCGACCTCGGCCCTTAGCGCGCCAGCCTCGCCCTCGGCTTCGGAGCGGCGGGCGCGGGCCTCGCTTTCACGCGATTGCGCCTCGGCGCGCGCGGTATCGGCAGCCGCCAAAGCGGCCTCTGCGGCCTCGGCGGCGGCAAT
>JAHEBS010000037.1 GCA_024642145.1 Marivivens sp. | reverse complement strand
CACCACCTGCCCCGTCACCAGCGCCCGCGCGGCGGCGCGTTCTTCGGAATGGCGGCGGATCAGCGGGATGAAATAGCGGATGAACAGGAAATAGCCGACGAGCCAGATCAGAAAGATCGGTGCCAGCCGCCAGTTGATGCCCACCACCATGGCCAGGGTGGTCAACACCGTCGCCAGCGCAAAAACCACCGTGTTGATGGTTTCAACAACCACCTCGCTCAGACCGCGCGCGGCCTGCATCTGCTTTTGCGCGATGCGGCCTGCAAAATCGTTGTCAAAGAATGTGACCGCCTGCCCCAGCGTCCAGCGATGCAGACGCGCCTGCACCAGAACGGCAATGTTCGGGCCGACGGTGATCGAGGTGAATGCCGCCGTCAGGCCCAGCGCCGCGGGACGCAACAAGAGAAAGAAGGCCACGATCGAAATGAACAGCAGGTTATTGGCGGAAAACACCGTCGCCGGTGTCGAGCTTGTGGCCGCGTCCACCACATAGCCAATCGCCATCGCGGCAAAGACCTCGATCGCGCCGGTAAAGGCCGACACAACAGAGGCCGCCGCCAGCGTGGGAAAGGTTCCCCGCAGCGCCCAGCGCGCAAAGGGCCAAAGGCGGCTTGGCGGCGCATCGCTGGTTCTGCCAAACGGCTCGATCAGCCGCGCAAAACCGCCGTACCAACCACGCCGTTCCGATCCGCTGCTCATGCCGCATCCTCTTCGCCAGCATCGTCGCCCAGAAAACCGCCCGACTGCCGCGCCCAGAGACGGGCATAAAGCCCACCATGTTCCAAGAGCGCCGCGTGGCTGCCATCTTCGGCGATGCGGCCCTTGTCCATGACGATGATCCTGTCCATCCGCGCGATTGTCGACAGCCGGTGTGCGATGGCAATCACCGTCTTGCCATTCATCATATCGTATAGCGTGGACTGGATCGCGGCCTCTACCTCGGAATC
Source organism: Marivivens sp. (assembly GCA_024642145.1). Lineage (GTDB taxonomy): Bacteria > Pseudomonadota > Alphaproteobacteria > Rhodobacterales > Rhodobacteraceae > JAHEBS01. Next base: position 18,103 of record JAHEBS010000037.1, on the reverse strand, counting down.
AAGCGCGCTGGTCGCCTCGTCCAGCAAAAGGATCGGCGCGTCTTTCAGGATCACCCGTGCCAGCGCGATGCGCTGCCGCTGGCCGCCCGACAGTTTCACACCACGCTCGCCCACCAGAACGTCAAAGCCGCGCCGCCCTTCGGGGTCGCGCAACCCGTCGATAAAGCCCTCGGCCTCGGCCATCCGCGCGGCGCGGCGCATCTCGTCCTCGGTGGCCTCGGGGCGACCGTAAAGGATGTTGGCGCGGATCGAACGGTGCAACAGCGAACTATCCTGCGTGACCATGCCAATGGCCGCGCGCAGGCTGTCTTGGGTCACATGGGCCACGTTCTGCCCGTCGATCAATATCTCGCCGATTTCGGCGTCACGCATCCGCAGCAAGAGGTTCACCAGTGACGACTTGCCCGCGCCGGAGGGTCCGACCAACCCAACGCGTTCGCCCGCGCGGATATTCAGGGTCACGTGGTCCAGCCCGCCTTCGCCTTTGCCATAGTGATGCGACAGGTCGCGGATCGCGATTGCGCCTTGGGTCACATGCAACACCGGCGCGTCGGGCCGGTCCGTGATCGCATGCGGCACGGCGATGCTATCAAGGCTCTCGCGCATGGTGCCGACATGCTCGAACGTGCGCACCGTCATCCACATGATCCAACCGGTCATCGTGTTCAGCCGCAAGGACATGGCGACCGCCGCCGCGACCTCGCCGATGGTCAGCGTGCCATTCGACCAAAGCCATAGCGCAGGCCCGATCACCATCAGCATCGCCGCCGAGTTGAAGGCGGCCATGGCGCCCTGTTGCACCGCGAATATCCGCATCAATGCACCAAACCGCAGCCGGTGCCGGCGCAACGCGGTCTTGGCGTAGGTTTCTTCCCGCGCGGCATGGGCGAACAACTTGACCGATTCGATGTTGGTGTAGCTGTCCACCACGCGGCCGGTGACGCGCGAATTGGCGCGGCTGTGCTTTTCCGAATAATTGCCCGCCTGCGGCGCGAACCACAAAAGGAACGCGACAAAGGCAAAGATCCAAAGCCCCAGAGGCAAAGACAGCCACAGCGTCATGCCCGAGAGCAGGATCAACGTCGCCACCGCAAAGGTCGCAGCCTGCCAGAACGCCTCGAACAGCAAGAACCCCGTATCCTCGACCGCAGGCCCAGCGTTCATGACGCGGTTGGATAGCCGTCCGGCAAAGTCGCTCTGGAAAAATCCGATCGACTGACCCAGCATGTGTTTATGCGCGCGCCAGCGGACCTGCGGCAGCATGTTGGTCGAGATACCCGAAAACAGCACCAACGCGTTGAACCCGACAGCCAGCGGCCTCAGCATCAACAGCACCAGCGCCGCCACCAGCAATTCGGCCCCGCGCTCGGTCCAGAATGCGGAGGGGCCAGCCGACATCAGATCGACCAGCCGGCCCGCATACCAGATCAGGCCCAGTTCCAGAACCGACACGATCGCGCCAACCACGGCGGCGATGATCATGACCTTCTTGAACGGCCGCAAATGCCCCGCAAAGAAACGTCCCGCCTTTTTGGGCGGGGTTTCGGCGGGGAATGGCGCAAAGGGATCGACCATGCCTTCGATCCAGACAAAGGCACGTTGCAGCAGATTGCGTTGCCTCATTCCGCCGCCTCCTCGCCCAGATCCTCTCCCAGAAAACCGCCCGATTGCCGCGACCAAAGCCGCGCATAAAGCCCGCCCTTGGCCAGCAGATCGGCATGGCTGCCGTCTTCGACCACGCGGCCCTGATCCATCACCACGATCCGGTCCATCTGCGCGATCGTGGACAGGCGGTGGGCGATGGCGATCACGGTCTTGCCCGTCATCATCCCGTAAAGCGTGGTCTGGATCGCGGCCTCGACCTCGGAATCCAGCGCGCTTGTCGCCTCGTCCAGCACAAGGATCGGCGCGTCTTTCAGCATCACCCGCGCCAACGCGATGCGTTGCCTCTGTCCACCAGACAGCTTTACGCCGCGCTCGCCCACCTGCGCGTCATAGCCACGATTGCCCGCGTTATCCTGTAGCCCGCCAATGAACTGATGCGCCTCGGCGCGGCGTGCGGCCTCGACCATTTCAGCCTCGGTCGCCTCGGGGCGGCCATACCGGATGTTGTCGCGGACCGAACGGTGCAACAGCGTGCTGTCTTGCTGGACCATGCCGATCACGCGACGCAGGCTGTCTTGCGTCACCTTGGCGATGTCCTGACCGTCAATCAGGATCTGCCCGCCCTCGGCCTCGTAGAACCGCAACATCAGCTTGACCAATGTGGTCTTGCCCGCGCCCGAAGGTCCGACAAGCCCCACCTTTTCGCCACGGTTGATGGTCAGGTTGACCGACTGGAGCCCGCCACGTTCGCGTCCGTAGTGGTGCGTCAGCCCGCGAAACTCGATCTTGCCATCGCCCAGTTTCAGGGGCTCCGCGCCAGGCGCGTCGACCAGCATGATCGGCTGGGCAATGGTCTGCATCCCTTCGGCCACCACGCCCAACTGGCGGAAAAAGTTGGACACAGCCCACATGATCCAGCCCGACATGGCGTTAAGCCGCAGGGTCAGCGCCGTTGCAGCAGCCACGACACCAACGGTGGCCAAGCCGTGCAGCCACAGCCACAGCGCCCAGCCCACGACGCCGACGATCAGCACGCCGTTCAAAATGACCAGCATGAAATCCATGATCGTGTAGAGCCGCATCTCGACAAAAAAGGTCGCACGCGCCTTTTCGATCACCTCGCGTCCATAATCGACCTCGTGGTCGGTATGGGCGAACATCTTGACGGCGTGGATATTGGTATAGCTGTCCACCACACGTCCCGTGACAGCGCTGCGCGCCTCGGACGCGGCCTCGGACGCGGGCCCGATCCGGCGGATCGTCCAGCGCATCAGCACAATGTAGGGCAGAAACCACAGCGCCATCGGCATTAGCAGACGCAGATCAGCGTCAGCCAACAAAACCGCGGCACCGACCAGATAGGCCAACGCAAAGGTGATGGCGTCAAAAAGCTGGAACACCACATCGCCTGCGGCGGGCGGCGCCTGCATGATGCGGTTGGCGATGCGTCCGGCAAAGTCGTTTTCAAACCAGCCCACCGACTGCCGCAGCACATGACGATGCGCCCGCCAGCGCACCAGCGTGCCAAAGTTGGGGATGATCGCGTTATTCAGCAACGCGACTTGCAGGACCTGCGCCACGGGGCGCAATGTCAGCACGAAAATCGCGACCGCAATCAGCTCGGCCCCATGCGCGGCCCAGACCTGCGCCGGTTCGCCCGACAGCATGTCAACCAGCCGCCCCATATAGGCCAAAAGCCAGATCTCGACCGAGGCGATGACGACCGAGGCTATGCCCGCCGCCCAAAAAACACGCCTGAAGGGTCGCGCATAAAGCGACAGGAACGGCCCCAGTTTCTGGGGCAATGTGTCGGTTTCCTCATAGGTGACATAAGGATCGACGAGGCGTTCAAAGAAACGGAACATAGGGGGAGGCTCCCGGTAGTCACAGCGATGGATGCAAAAAGGCGGTTCTCAAAGGACCGCCACGACGGGATCGGTCCGCTCAGGGCTGACGATTAAGGATCCCGTATTCCATGCTGCTCTCCTCCGGTTGGGTGGTCATTTGTTAGCGTAACCGTGTCCGCCTGTCACCCCGTTTTTGCGGCGCTTTCCGCAAGCTCGTCGCGACCGAGCGCAAAGCCGGATGCGATCCACCGCGCCTCGGCCGCATCAAGCGCGGCGCCAAGTGCGGGCCCGGAAAGCGCGGGCATCAGGTCCGCGGCGCGCAGCGGCATTTTCTGTAAAGACCCTGAAAGTGCGGCCTTGGCCTGATCGGCGTCGATCTCGCGGCCACCAAGCGCCGCCCGCAGCGCAAGGATATCCATCGCCTCGCCTGCGCCACAGCGATAGCCGACCTCGGCCGCGCCAGTCTCGGCGCCCATCATCTCGGTCAAGCGCGCCAGCCGCGCGGCGTCGGCGCGTGACAGGCGCAGCGCCTCGGCCACGTCTTGCCCGCCCAGTGCTGCCAGCCGCCGGATCGGGTCGGGTGCAAGGCCTGCGGCCTCTTCGACATGCACCAGAACCGCCAGAATGCCGTCACCCGCCCCCGGCAAAATCTGCCAGAGCGCACCACAGGCCCGCATCGCCGCCGTGGCGGGCGCAGGGTCCGGCGCAGACATCAGTTTGCGCATTTCTTGGCCCACACGTTCGCGCGACAATTGCGCCAATCCGTCGATTGCATCGGCGCAGGCGGCCAGACCCTCTGCGTCCAGACCGCCCGCGGGATCGCCATACCACGCATGAAAACGAAAGAACCGCAGGACGCGCAGGTAATCTTCGCGGATGCGCTGCGCCGGATCGTCAATGAACCGCACACGCCGCGCCGCCAGATCATCAAGCCCGCCCAAGGGATCAAGCACATCGCCCATTGGCGTGGCATAAAGCGCGTTCATCGTAAAATCGCGACGGTGCGCATCTTCGATATGGCTCGCGGCAAAGGCAATCTTTGCGCGTCGCCCGTCGGTTTCCACATCGCGTCGAAAGGTCGTGACCTCAAAGCCCCGCCCCTCGGCGACCACCGTGATCGTGCCATGTTCAATACCCGTCGGCACCGCGCGCAACCCAGCCGCCTCGGCGGCTGCGGTGGTCTGTTGGGGCGTGGCGTCCGTCGCAATATCAAGGTCCGTGACCGAAGCCCCGATCAGGGCATTGCGTACGCAGCCGCCGACAAACAACGCCTGATGGCCCGCCGCTGACAGCGCACCCGTCACCGCCTTTGCCGCGGGATCGTCAAGCCATTCAGCGGTGAGACGCGTCATCCTTTAGTCCTTCGGCTAGCGCCCGCAGGATACGGGCCGTGGCACCCCAGATGTAATAGGGTCCGAAGGGCGCGGTGAAGTAATATCGTTTCTGCCCCTGCCAGCGCCGCCCTTCGATCCGGAAATTGGCGGTATCGGCAATGTGGTCAACCGGCACCTCGAACACATCCTCGACCTCGGATGGATCGGGTCGGGCCACGAAGGCGCCGCGCACCATGCCCAGAACGGGCGTGACGCGATAGCTGGTCACTGTCTGGTGAAACGGCAGGCAGCCCAACACCTCGACCTGTGCCGGATCAAGCCCGATTTCCTCATGCGCCTCACGCAAGGCGGCGGCTACGGGCGAGGCATCGCTGGCCTCGACCTTGCCGCCCGGAAAGGCGATCTGACCGGGGTGGTGTTTGAGTTTGGCCGAACGCATCGTCAGAATGATGCGCCCAGCCTCGGTCACGGGGATCAGCACGGCAGCAGGGCGGAGATTTTCCACCGCTGGCCGCCAGCCGAACGGGTTCAGGTCAAAGTCGGACGAATCCACACCTGGCGCTTCAAGCGCGCCGATCAGACGGTCGCGTAGCTCAACCTTCACTCTTGGCCTCGAACCCCACGGTCGTGGGGTCGAACTCGTAATGCGCGCCGCAGAACTGGCAATCGGCGGTGACGATGCCTTCGGGCGTGGTCATGTGGCCGATGTCGCGGGCCGAATAGATCGACAGGCTCTGTCGAACCTTGTCCGCCGAACAGGAACAGCCGAACTCGACCGCCTGCGCGTCAAAGACGCGGGGTTGTTCCTCGTGGAACAGCCGCACCAGCAGTTCGGTTGGCATAACGGTGGGCCCGATCAGTTCCAGCTCTTCGACGGTATCGAGCAGCGCATTCGCGCGGTTCCAGTTTTCACCCTCGTCGCCATCCAGCAGATCGCTGGCCTGCAGCAGACCATCGGCAGCCGTAGCCTCGGCATCCGCACCGGCGCGCAGGGGCGAGGCCTTGGGCATGTGCTGCAGCATGATGCCACCGGCGCGCCAATGTTCCGGCCCGCCCGCCATCTGGGTGCGGCCAAAGCTCAGCTGAAAACGCGTCGGCAACTGTTCCGATTGCGCAAAATAGGTCTGGGCACAGGTCGTCAGCGAACCGCCGGCGATGGGCGTGATGCCCTGATAGGGGGTCGTGCCCGCGCCCTGATCGATCAGCACCGCGAAATAACCCTGCCCGATCTGGCTAAAGGGATCAGCCTCGTGATCCAGCCGCTCGGGGTCAAAACTGGCGTAGGCGCGGATGCGGGCGGGGGCGCCCGGTTCGGCGGGCGCGTAATAATCCGTGGCGATGATCCGCGCAGGGCCATTGCCGCGCACCTGCAGGGACAGCTTCCACCGCAGCTTCATCGTCTGGCCGATCATTGCCGTCAAAAGAGCGGTTTCCGCGACCAGTGCCTCGATGCTGAGCGGGTAATCATGCTGCGACAGGATGCGCTGCAAGGTGCCGTCCAGCCGCGCGACGCGGCCGCGCACATCGCTGCGGTCGAGTTGAAAGGGCAGGACGGTATCATCCCAGGCGATCTGGCTGCCGAACGTCATAGTCTATCCTTGGAAAAGCGATCAGGTCGCATACAGCGACAATATAGGCAGGGCAAGCCGCGGTCCAACCCCGCACCGCCAAATCGGGCGCTGGCTGGTCTGATCGGCGGCGCTGTGGCTAGAATCAAGTCAACCGAGTGAGGGCAGCAACCAATGATTCGCAGGTACGGAGAGGCCGTTGTCAGCGGCCAGCGTTATCGCCGCCGTCCAGGCGCCTATGCCATTCTAGAGCGCGAAGGCCAGTTTCTGCTGACCTATCAGGCAGACCCGCATCACGAATTCCAACTGCCCGGCGGCGGCATCGACCCGGGCGAAAGCCCGATCGCCGCATTGCACCGCGAGGTTTACGAGGAAACAGGCTGGCACATTTCGGCGCCACGCAAGCTGGGCGTTTACCGAAGGTTTGTATTTATGCCCGAATATGACCTCTGGGCAGAGAAGCTTTGCCACATTTACCTTGCCCGTCCCGTGACGCGGATCGGTCCCCCGACCGAGCCTGACCATACCGCGATCTGGACCAACCGTGAAACGGCGCTCGAGCTTTTGTTCAACCGGGGCGATGCCGCGTTCTTGGCGCGGCTTGGCTAAGGCAGTGCCGCGCAAACGCCCGAACCACGCCCGATTGCCGCCTCATTTCCGGTGAATCTGTGTCGTGAAAGCGTCATGGAGGTTCCGATGTCTGCCAGGAAACCAATTTTCATTCTCACGCTGGTCTCCAGCATGGTTCTCGCACTGCCTGCTATTGCCGAGGGGAACGGCAACGGCCGCGGGAACTCTAACGGTCACGGGGGCGAGAGCCACGCGAGCAGTAATGACCACGAGAACCGCGGGAACGGTTCCATCAATCGCGAACTTGGGGGGCTGAATGCCTCGCATGCCAGCGAAAACGCGCGCGAACATGCCAATGGCAATAGTGCGGTGGGGTTCATTGCGAACCTCAAGAAACTCGTGGACGAGGCCTGCGCCGCGCCCTCGAACAATGATCTGGTTGTCGAACTGCAAAACCTGCTGGCCAATCCGCCGCCCCGCGACTCGGCCGAGATTTCCGGTCTGATGGAGCAACGGTCGATGGAGATCATGCCCACCGATCCGACCACGGACGCGATCTGGCAGGCGCTCTATGCCGAATATGAAACGGTCGTGGGTTGGGAATCCCGTGTGGGTTTCTTGCAAGGTTACCTTGCCGACAACCCCGGTGGCAGCACAGAGCCGGGCTGCAGCTCGCCTGCGGATGTGATCCGCGGCCTTCTGGGTGACCGCGAGCTTTCGGATGAGGCCATGGCCGAACTGCTGACGCGCTTGGGCTACTGAGTGAAATAGCGATAGGGGTTCAGGTTGCACGCCTTCCCTTCGCCGCTCCCGTAAATCGGGGGCGGCGTTGTCGTTTGGGCCCGCGCGTGATGAACCGCCCGCTCGCTTGCCCTGCCCTTTGAAAACCTTTATCCGCAGGGCGTTCACGTATTGGAGGCCCCCATGTCCGCGCCCAAGAAAGTCGTCCTTGCCTATTCTGGCGGTCTCGACACCTCGATCATCCTCAAGTGGCTGCAAACCGAATATGGCTGCGAGGTTGTGACCTTTACCGCCGACCTCGGCCAAGGCGAAGAGCTGGACCCAGCGCGCAAAAAGGCCGAGCTTTTGGGCATCAAGCCCGAGAACATCTACATTGAGGACGTGCGCGAGGAATTCGTGCGCGATTTCGTGTTCCCGATGTTCCGCGCCAATGCGGTTTACGAGGGGCTTTACCTTTTGGGCACGTCGATCGCGCGTCCGCTGATTTCCAAGCGGCTGGTCGAAATCGCCGCCGAAACCGGCGCTGACGCCGTGGCGCATGGCGCGACCGGCAAAGGCAACGATCAGGTGCGGTTTGAACTCAGCGCCTATGCGCTGAACCCTGAAATCAAGGTCATCGCGCCGTGGCGTTTGTGGGATCTGACCTCGCGCACCAAGCTGATCGAGTTTGCCGAAGCGAACCAGATTCCGATCGCCAAGGACAAGCGCGGCGAAGCCCCGTTCTCGGTCGACGCGAACCTGTTGCACACCTCGTCCGAGGGCAAGGCACTGGAAAACCCCGCCGTATCCGCGCCCGACTATGTCTATCAGCGCACCGTCAGCCCCGAGGAAGCGCCGGACACGCCCGAGTTTATCGAGATCACGTTCGAACGTGGCGATGCGGTGGCGATCAACGGCGCGGCGATGTCGCCCGCCACGATCCTGACCGAGCTGAACGAAATTGGCGGCCGCAATGGCGTTGGGCGTCTGGATTTCGTGGAAAACCGCTTTGTCGGTATGAAATCACGCGGTATCTACGAAACCCCCGGCGGCACCATCCTGCTAGAGGCGCACCGCGGTATCGAGCAGATCACCCTCGACAGCGGCGCGGGTCACCTTAAGGACTCGATCATGCCGCGTTACGCGGAACTGATCTATAACGGCTTCTGGTTCAGCCCCGAACGCGAGATGCTGCAGGCGTTGATCGACAAGAGCCAAGAACATGTCACGGGGACCGTGCGGCTCAAGCTTTACAAGGGCTTGGTCCAATGCGTCGGCCGTTGGTCGGATCACTCGCTCTATTCCGAGGCTCACGTGACGTTCGAGGAAGACGCGGGCGCCTATGACCAGAAAGATGCACAGGGCTTTATCCGTCTGAACGCCCTGCGGCTGAAACTGATCGCTACGCGGAACCGTCGCGTCAAAGGCTGAAACAGGGTTTGGCGGCCATTGCTGGCCAAAAGCGGCACATAAATCGCCTTTATTGGTCTAAAAATACCTGCCGCGGTCACACGACAAGTGACTGCGGTTGTATTCCGTGCGACACTATCGCCCGAGGCACGCGACAATGATTTCCAGAGGGAACGATCATGGTTCGGGCAAGGCAGATAGGACTTTGGTTTGGCGCGGTGCTTTTTACCGCTCTGATCGCTGTAACCGCAGCAAATGCGCAAGGGCAGAGCCAAGCTAAGCCAGAGCCCCCCAGCCAGTCACAGGGCAGCACGGCTTCGCAACTTGGTGGCCTGAATTCTGCCCAAGCAAACCAGAATGCCCGTGACCACGCCGCTGACCAAAGCCGACCGGCAGCCGATGAACGCTATCGTCGCGCGGCGCTTGCCACGATCAATGCGCTGGACAATTTGGACACCTATTACCCCGATTTCGCCAATTTGGCGGACAGCACGTCGCTTGACGACGCCTATGCATTGCTTGCCGCGGCAACTGACAAGGCGAGCGCTGCCTTTGTCGGGCTCTTTAATGCCTATCTGGCCTACGACCCCGCCAGCGCAGGGATGACGCTCGACGATTTCTGGGTTTTCTACGGTGGTGGTGGTGTGTCGAACGCTTTGAATAGCTGCGCCGGATCGGCCTGCACCAAACTGGGTGACGCGGCTTGGGCCTATATGGAAGCCGCTCTGGACCTGCGGGGCTATCAGGCTTTGGTCGACTACCTCAAGGCCGTGGCCGACGAGGCCGCCGCGTTAGATGCGGCAAGTGGCGGCGCGGCCCTTTCGCCTGCCGCCCTTGCCGAATACCGGACGCTTCTGGGGCTTTAGGCCCTAACCAATGCGATACGCGGCCAGCCGTTCATAATGCGGCAAGCAGAGCTGCAGCAGTTCAGCATCCCTGCCCTGCAGATCGGGCAGCGCCCCCTCTGGCCCCGCAAAGCCCGTGCTTTGATGGATTACCCCATACCAATGCTGCGCCCAGACGCCGTCTTCGGCCCTGCCGCCTGCGGGCCATTGCAACATCGCCCGATCCCATGCGAGCCCGACGGCCTCGCAAAGCCGTTTCAGCATCCCCTCGGGGTCGTTGCGAATGTCGGCGCTATCGATCACCACCCCGCCCAACCGATCATAAACCTCGGCCTGTTGGCGGAACCCGATGTCATCGGCGCTGACCGCGTCGCGCTTGGCGCCGTAAGAGGCGATGACACGGGCGGGGTGACGGATCAAATGCACGTTCACGCAGTGCTTGGCCCAATCAAGCGGAAAGCCCGCGATCATATGATGCGGCATATGCTTCATGTAAAAATGGGGCTTTCCGCCGGGAATGGGACCCAGACAACGCGCCGCAACCCTTGCGGGATCAGCCTCGTGGGCGGCGATGATCTGGGCCGCCATTGGATGATCGGCGCCTGTTGCGGCCAGATAGGGCGCATAGAATGGCTCGTCCCAGACCGCGAAATCGGCGCGCGCGCCAAAAGAATACATCATCGCGGTCGACAGGTTCCGTGGGCCGGACCACATGGCGATCCTCATGACCGAGCCACCAATTCCTTGTAGAGCGCGCGCAGCCGTTCCGTCACCGGACCCATCTGGCCAGTGCCGATCTGGCGGCCGTCAATTTCGCTGACGGGCGTTTGCGCACCGAACGTTCCGGTCAAAAACGCCTCGTCTGCCGAATAGGTATCGACGAGGCTAAAGTTGCGTTCGAACACCGCAATGCCGTTGGCGCGGCACAGGTCGATAACCTTTTGGCGGGTGATGCCGTTCATGCAGTAATCGCCCGTCGAGGTCCAAACCGCACCCTTCTTGACGATGAAAAAGTTGCAAGCGTTGGTTGTGTTCACAAAACCATGCACATCCAGCATCAGCGCCTCGTCCGCGCCGGCCTTTTCAGCGGCGATACAGGCGAGGATGCAGTTGAGCTTGGAATGACTATTGAGCTTGGGGTCCTGCGTCATCGGCAGGCCACGCATATGCGGCACGGTTGCCAGCCGGATCGGGCGCGGGATCTTGGGCCGCGAATGTTCCATGATAATAACCATGGTCGGCCCGGACCGCGACAATGAGGGGTGCTGGAACGGCCGCGCCTTGACGCCGCGCGTGACCATCAGCCGCGCATGGGCGTCGGTCTGCATTCCGTTGGCGGCTTGCGTCTCTAACAAGGCGTTTATGACCTGTTCGCGCGTCAGCCTGATATCCAGATCAATGGCTTTCGCGGCTTCGAACAGGCGGTCCATATGGTCGTCCAGAAAAGCCCATTTGCCATCGTAAAGCCGCACGCCCTCCCACACGCCGTCGCCCAGCATAAAGCCCGAGTCATAGACGCTGACCAAGGCCTGTTCGCGGGGCTTGAGCGCGCCATTTACCCAGATGAGGATATCCGCATTGCGGGCGTCATCTTCGGCCTGGTGCGTTGTCACGTGTTCATCGGTCATATCAGGCTCTAACAAGGTGAAAATGCGTTGGTTTCGTCCATTGTCGGGATCACGTCAGCCGTGCCCTTGCGCGTGACCATCAGGGCCGCCGCGCGGGTCGCGGTGGCGATGGCCTCGGCCATGGGCCTGCCCAGATCGCGCCCCGCAAGGACATAGCCGGTAAAGGTGTCGCCCGCCCCCGTTGTATCGACGGGCGTGACCTTGATCGAGGGAAAGTGGCGGTGCCCATCCTGCCCATACCAGTCCGCCCCCTGAGCGCCGCGCGTCACGATCACATCGCGCACGCCCAGATCAGCAGGGCCAAGCCCCGTTGCCGCGCGCAATTGATCGGCCTCGACCGCGTTAAGGATCAGAAAATCAAGGTATGGCCGCACATGTGCCACCGCACCCGCCGAAAATGGCGCGGCCGCATAGGCAACATAAAGCCCCGCAGCGCGGGCGGCGACGGCGGCCTCGGCCTGCAGGTTGGTTTCATTCTGAAAAACCATGGTGTCGCCGCGCGCGGCCTTGGCCATGGCCGCGTCCAGCGCAGCCTGCGGAATATTCACATTGGCGGCCGAGTTGATGATGATGGCGTTTTCACCATCGGCGGCGACCGCGACAATCGCACTGCCGGTTTCTTGATCGACCCGCACAACATGTTCGGTGTTGACGCCATAGCGCACCAACCGTTCCACCGCCCAGTCGCCATCCGCGCCGACAGCGCCGATATGGTGAACCATGGCCCCTGCCCGCGCCGCGGCCACGGACATGTTGGTGCCTTTGCCGCCCAGAAACCGCTGATGTCCCAAAGCGGCCAGTGTTTCACCCGGCCCGGGGATGTGGGGAACCTCGTAGATGAGATCAAGATTGATCGAGCCAAGGTTCCAGATCGCCATCTCAGCCCACCTCGACCGAGGCCAGAATGGCCATGTTGAGAATATCGGTCGCGGTCGACACGGTTGAACAAATCTGGATCGGCCGGTCGATGCCGGTCAGGATCGGGCCAATGACGGTGGCGCCGGCCATTTCCTGCATCAGCTTGACCGAGATCGAGGCCGAATGCCGCGCGGGCATGACCAGCACGTTGGCTGGCCCAGACAGGCGCTGGAACGGGTATTGTTCCTGCGCGCGCGGGTTCAACGCCACATCGACGGTCATTTCGCCTTCGTATTCGAAATCGACGCCCATTTCGTCCAGAACGCGCGGGGCGCGGTGCATTTTCTCGGCCCGCTCAGAGACCGGGTAACCAAAGGTCGAGAACGAGGCAAAGGCCACACGCGGATCCAGCCCGAGGTGACGCGCCACGCTGGCAGCGCGCACCGCGATATTTGCCAGATCCTTTTCCTCGGGCCATTCATGCACCAGCGTATCCGCGATCAGCACAATCTTGCTGTTGTGCAAGATGGCCGAAACACCGACAGCCCCGCTGCCTGGTGTCGCCTCGAAAACATGGTTGATCAATTCAAGCACATGCGCCGATTTGCGCGTGGCGCCAGTCACCAGCCCGTCGCCATGGCCATGCGCCAACATCAAGGCCGCAAAGACGTGACGGTCACGCGCGGCAAGACGGTGAACGTCCTGACGGTCAAAACCTTTGCGCTGCAGTCTCTGATAAAGGAAATCCTTGTAGGTTTCGAGGTGCGGCGTGTTGGCTGCGTTGACGATCTCGAGTTCGTCGAACGCGTCTTTCAGGCCCTCGGCGGCCAGTTTTTCGGCCACGTCGGTTTCGCGGCCAACCACCAACGCCTTGCCCAGTCCGGCGCGCTGATACATCACCGCAGCCCGCAGCACGCGGGGGTCGTCGCCCTCGGCAAAGATCACCGTGCTTTGCGCGGCGCGTGCGCGGTCTTGCAGGCTGCGCAGCACCAGCGCGGTCGGGTCCATCCGCCCCTTCAGCGAGGCGCGGTAGCCCTCCATGTCCACAATCGGTCGCCGCGCGACGCCGGTCCGCATCCCTGCCTCGGCGACGGCGGGCGGTATGCGGTGGATCAGGCGCGGGTCGAACGGTGTGGGGATGATGTAGTCGCGGCCAAAGGTCAGCTTCTTGCCATAGGCCAGCGCGACCTCGTCAGGCACGTCTTCGCGCGCAAGCGCGGCCAAAGCCTGCGCACAGGCGATTTTCATCTCGTCATTGATGGCGCGGGCATGGATGTCCAGCGCGCCACGGAACAGATAGGGAAAGCCCAGAACGTTGTTCACCTGATTGGGATAGTCCGAACGCCCCGTGGCGACGATGGCGTCTTCGCGCACCTCATGCGCCTCTTCGGGGGTGATTTCGGGGTCGGGGTTGGCCATGGCGAAAATGACAGGGTTCGGCGCCATTGCCGCCACCATATCCGGCGTCACCGCGCCCTTGGCCGAAACGCCAAGGAACACATCCGCGCCCACCATCGCCTCGGCCAGCGTGCGCTTGTCCGTATTGGCGGCGTGGGCCGATTTCCACTGGTTCATACCCTCGGTGCGGCCCTGATAGATCACGCCCTTGGTGTCGCACATGATGCAGTTATCGTGTTTGGCGCCCATCGCCTTGACCAATTCCAGACAGGCGATGCCGGCCGCGCCCGCGCCGTTCAGCACGATCTTGCAGTCCTCGATCTTTTTGCCCGAGATGTGCAATGCGTTGATCAATCCCGCGGCGCAGATCACGGCCGTGCCGTGCTGGTCGTCGTGGAACACGGGGATATTCATCACCTCTTTGAGCCGCTGCTCGATGATAAAGCATTCTGGCGCCTTGATATCTTCAAGGTTGATCCCGCCAAACGTGGGCTCCATCAGGCGCACGGCTTCGATGAATTTCTCGGGGTCCTCGGTGGCCAGCTCGATATCGATCGAGTTCACATCGGCAAAGCGCTTGAACAGCACCGCCTTGCCTTCCATCACCGGCTTGGAGGCCAGCGCGCCCAAATTGCCCATGCCCAGAATGGCGGTGCCGTTGGAAATCACGGCCACAAGGTTACCCTTGACGGTATAGTCATAGGCGGTCGCCGGATCGCGGGCGATTTCCTCGACGGGCGCGGCCACCCCTGGGCTATAGGCCAGCGACAAATCGCGCTGTGTCGCCATGGGAACCGAGGCCACGACATCAAACTTGCCCGGGCGCGGATGCATATGGAAATGCAGCGCATCTTCGCGGGTGTGTTTCGGTGTCTTGGCCATGTTTTCCTCCGTGTTGACAGCGACCTTAGACTGCCTGCGGAACGGGGCGCAATGCCACCTCAGCAAATAGCAGCTTCAGGAAATCGGCACAGGCTGGCCTGCCATGGCGCGGCCCGCTATAGCTTGCGTTGTTAAGGGGGAAGCCGCCGGAATGCAGAACGACAACGTCACGCCGATGATGGCGCAGTTCCTTGAAATCAAGGCCGCCAATCCCGATGCGTTGCTCTTCTACCGGATGGGCGACTTTTACGAGATGTTCTTTGACGACGCCGTTGCCGCGGCCGAGGCGCTGGACATCGCGCTGACCAAACGCGGCAAACATCTGGGCGAGGATATCCCGATGTGCGGCGTGCCGGTCCATGCGGCCGAGGGCTATCTTTTGACGCTGATCCGCAAAGGGTTCCGCGTCGCGGTTTGCGAACAACTCGAGGATCCGGCCGAGGCGAAAAAGCGCGGGTCAAAATCCGTGGTCAAACGGGATGTTGTGCGGCTGGTCACGCCAGGCACGCTGACCGAAGATTCTTTGCTGGACGCGCGCCGCCATAACTATCTGGCGGCCTATGCCGAAGTCCGCGACGACAGCGCGCTGGCTTGGGTCGACATTTCTACGGGCGCCTTTCACGTGATGCCCTGCCCGCCCACGCGGCTTTTGCCCGAACTGGCGCGCCTGACCCCGCGCGAGATTCTGGTGTCCGAGGCGACCGAGCCCGCCCGCATCGGCGCGCTGGAAGAGGCCGGCGCCGTTGTCATGCCTGTCGCGCGCGGCTCGTTCGACAGCACCAACGGCGAGGCACGGCTTGCGGCGCTTTATGGCGTTGAAACGCTTGACGGTTTTGGCGCTTTTACGCGGGCCGAGGTTTCGGCCATGGCTGCGATCCATGCCTATCTTGACCTCACGCAACGCGGGAACATGCCGCTCTTGCGCCCGCCCCTGCGCGAAAGCGGCGCGGCCACCATGCAGATCGACGCCGCCACGCGCCGGTCGCTGGAACTGACGCAGGCCATGGGCGGCGGTCGCGCGGGGTCGCTCTTGTCGGTCATGGATCGCACGGTGACTGCCGCGGGCGCGCGGCTGCTGGAACGCCGCCTGTCCAGCCCCGCCTGCCAGATCGACACGATCCTGTCGCGGCAAGCCGCCGTGGCGCAACTGGTCGAGGATTCGCGGCTTTTGGCCGATCTGCGGGATGCGTTGCGGGGCGTGCATGATGTGGACCGCGCGCTGTCGCGCTTGGCGCTGGATCGTGGCGGCCCGCGCGACATGGCGGCCATTCGCAATTCACTGGAACGCGCCCGCGACATAGCCCACAGGCTGGCCGCTCAGGAATTATCGCCCGTTCTGGCCCGCGCCGCCGCAGACCTGACAGGGCAAGAGCCTCTGGCCGCAAGGCTGGCCCGGATTCTGGTGGCCGAGCCCCCGCTATTGACGCGCGACGGCGGGTTTATCGCCGCTGGCGTCGATGCGGAACTGGACGAAGCGCGCAAGCTGCGGGACGAGGGACGGGGCGTCATTGCCGCGATGCAGGCCGAATATGCCGATCTGGCGGGCGTCGGGTCGTTGAAAATCAAGCACAACAACGTGCTGGGCTATTTCATCGAAACCACCACCACCCACGCCGAACGCATGATGGCGCCGCCGCTGAACGAAACCTTTATCCATCGCCAGACCACCGCCAACCAGATCCGGTTTACCACGGTTGACCTCAGCCAGATGGAGACGCGCATTCTGAATGCCGGTGGATTGGCGATTTCGATTGAAAAGCGTCTCTATCAAGGGATTTTGGCCGAGGTTCTGGCGTTGGCGCCCCAGCTATCGGCGCTGGCGCGTGCGCTGGCCGAAATCGACCTTGCCGCGACATTGGCCGATCTGGCGCGCGCCGAAGGCTGGACGCGCCCGCAGATCGACGACAGTCGCGCCTTCGAGGTGACGGGCGGGCGGCATCCGGTTGTGGAACAGTCTCTGAAAAGGGCGGGCGGGGCCTTTGTCGCCAATGATTGCGCCCTGACCCAAACGCCGATCTGGCTGCTCACCGGCCCGAACATGGCGGGCAAGTCTACCTTTTTGCGGCAAAATGCCTTGATCGCGGTTCTGGCGCAGATGGGGTCCTTTGTGCCCGCCGCCAGCGCGCATATCGGCGTGGTTTCAGCCCTGTTCAGCCGTGTAGGCGCCGCCGACGATCTGGCGCGCGGGCGGTCGACGTTCATGGTCGAGATGGTGGAAACCGCCGCGATCCTTAATCAGGCGGATGACCGCGCGCTGGTGATCCTTGACGAAATCGGGCGCGGCACGGCGACTTATGACGGCCTGTCCATCGCATGGGCCACGTTTGAACATCTGCACGACATCAACCGCTGCCGCGCGCTGTTTGCAACGCATTACCACGAAATGGCCGCCTTGGCGCAGCGCCTGCAGGGCGCAGACAACGCCACGGTGACCGTCAAGGAGTGGCACGGCGAGGTCGTGTTTCTGCACGAGGTCCGGCGCGGCACCGCCGACCGCAGTTATGGTGTTCAGGTTGCGCGTCTGGCCGGATTGCCCGCGGCCGTGGTGGAACGCGCGCGGGTCGTGTTGGAGGCGCTGGAAAAAGGCGAGCGCGAAGGCGCGGGTCACGAAAAGGCGCTTTTGGACGATCTGCCTCTCTTTTCCACGGTTGCCGCCGCGCCGACGCCGCGCGGGCCCAAGCGTTCGGCCGTCGAGGATCGGCTGAAAGAAATCTTGCCTGACGAGCTTTCCCCGCGCGAGGCGCTGGATCTGCTTTATCAGCTCAAGGCGCTGACCGATCCGGACAAGAACTAAGGGGGCCAATCGGCCCCCTTGTTTCGTTCAGTTCGCGGGGGTGGACGATACGCCCACTTGGGCTGCCCGCAACAGCCTGTCATGCAGCATGAAACCGGCGGCCGATACCTGAATAATATCGCCGGCCTTGGTGCCGGGCAGCGGTGCCTCGAACATCGCCTGATGCACCAGCGGGTCAAAGCGGTCACCGACCTGCGGTTCGATCCGCGTGATGCCGTGCTTTTGGAACACGTTCAGCAACTCGCGCAGCGTCAGTTCAATTCCCTCGATCAGCGCGGCATGGGTTTCGCGCTGTTCTTCGGAAATCGCCTGAATCGCGCGGCTCATGTTGTCGTAGACGGGCAAGAGATCGCGCGACAGTTTCGAGCCGCCATAATTCTCGGCCTCTTTGCGGTCGCGGTCAGCGCGCTTGCGCGCGTTTTCCGCATCTGCCAGCGCCCGCATAAAGCGGTCCTTATAGTCGTCGCGTTCTGCAATCAGCGCGGCCATCGCCTCGTCCGCCTCTAGCCCCGCCTGGTCCAGCGCATCGGCCTCGGCCAGCATGTCGTCCAGCGATTGCGGTTCGTTCTTGTCGTCTGCCATGTCTTCTCTCTTCGTGGTCAGGCCCGTTCGGACAGGATGCGTCCGACGAGCTGCGCGGTGTA
>JAHEBS010000185.1 GCA_024642145.1 Marivivens sp. | reverse complement strand
CGGTAAGAGGTCAGGCGCTTGTCGCCTTCCTTGGTTGCGGCCTCAAGGCCCACAACCACGGCTTCCTGCCCGATGTAGAGGTGGCAGAAGCCACCGATCAGGCCCATGCCATAAAGCTGACCGGCCTTTTCTTCGAAACGGCGGATCAAAAGCATTTCGCGGTAATATGTCAAAAGCTCGTCAGCCGAGACGTTCGGCTGGGCGGCGGGTTTCTTGGCGGCCATCAAGTCCTCTCCCAAGTACGAAAAAGATAGTTTACCATTAAACTATCTCTAGCGCAGGGCCAGACAAAAAGCGAGCGTGAATGTGCGCCGCGCCATGGCGTAACCGCATGGGTGGGTTGCGTTCAGCGGATAACGATCTCGTCCGAGCGCATCATGCCCAGCACAGAGCGGGCCTGTTCGTCCAGAAGATCAAGGTCCAGATAGTCGTCCGACAACCGCAAGGTCAGGTTTTCGAGCCTTGTGACCTCGGTTTGCAGGGCGGCAAGCTCGATCCGCAGACTGCGCGCCTCGGCGTCGGCCTCGATCCGGCGACCGATGCCATAGTCACCGCGCACAGCGGTAAAGCCGAAATATGCTGTCAGCATCAAGCATAGGCACAGATAGAGCGTGCTGCCGATTGATCTGCTTTTGTTTGCCGTCATCTCTGCCTCATGCGGCCTCTGCGGGCCGCTCGCCTACAGATTCGCATATCCGATTCGCTTTGTGAATCCCCTAGTTTGCAGGATTTTCCGCAACGTCTTGCTGGACTGGTTTCGGGCTGCGCCTAGCCTGCACCCAAAGGAGACCACTATGACCGATTCCGCCCCGCGCAGCACGCTTGCCACCCATGAGGTCGCCAACCAGCCCTTGCCGCGTGCGGGCGATGATCTTTGGGCCACTGACCGCGCCCTGCGCGAGGCGGTGGCTGTTTTTGGTGCAGATGGCACGGCGCTTGCGGGATCGGGTGCGCGGCTGGGCGGCGCGCCTCTGCGCCTGGCCGCTGACGAGGCGCGCCGCGATCCGCCACGGTTGCGGCTGTTCGACAGGTCCGGACGGCGCTGCGACGAGGTGGCGTTCAATGCGGGTTATCATCAGGTGATGGCGGCCGCACAGGCCGAGGGCTATGCCGCCGTTGCGTGGGAAGGCGCCATGGGTGGTCACGCGACCCATGCGGCCCTGGTCTATATGCTGTCGCAGGTCGAACCCGCGATCTGTTGCCCGCTGACCATGACCTATGCCGCCTATCCGGCCATGGCGGCAAACCCCGCGCTTGCGGCGATCTGGCAGCCGCGGCTCGCGTCGCGCGGCTATGACCCTTCGACGCGGCCTGTCGGTGACAAGACCGCCGTCACGATGGGCATGGCCATGACCGAAAAGCAGGGCGGTTCGGATGTGCGCGCCAATGCCACCCGCGCCACCGCCGAGGGCGACCATTACCGGCTGCGCGGGCACAAGTGGTTCTGTTCGGCACCGATGTCGGACGGGTTTTTGACCTTGGCGCAGACCGATGCGGGCCTGACCTGTTTCCTTGTGCCGCGCTGGCTGGAGGGCGAGCGCAATACGCTGCATTTGCAACGCCTGAAGAACAAGTTGGGCAACCATGCCAATGCCTCGTCCGAGATCGAATATCACGACACGCTGGCCTACCGTCTGGGCGACGAGGGGCAGGGCGTGCGCACGATCATCGAAATGGTGCATCACACGCGCCTCGATACCGCGATGGCGCCCGCGGGGCTGATGCGCGCCGCGCTGGCCGAGGCCAACTGGTGGGTGCGTGGTCGCGCAGCGTTCCAGCGCCGCCTGATCGATCAACCGCTGATGCGGTCGGTCATCGCCGATCTGACCATCGAGGCCGAGGCAGCGCTGTGGCTGGGCCTCTATGTGGCGCGCGCCTTTGACAGCGACCGCCCCGAGGACCGTGCCCTGTCGCGCATCGCCGTGGCGCTGGCCAAGTTTTCGTCGAACAAAGCCGCGCCAAACATGATCTACGAGGCGATGGAGGCGCTGGGCGGCATGGGCTATGTCGAAGAAACGCCCATGCCGATGCTTTACCGCGAAGCGCCGCTGAACTCGATCTGGGAAGGCTCGGGCAACGTCATCTGTCTCGACATCATGCGAACACTGGCCCGCGAGCCTGCGGCTGGTGCGGCGCTTGGGGCCGAGCTTGCCGCCGCCAGCGGGGCTGACCGGCGCTTTGACGCAGCCCTTGCCGCGCATCGGGCGCGCTGGCCCAACCTGCCGCCCGAGGCCGAGGCGCGCTGGTTCGCCGAAAGCCTCGCCACGCTATTGACGGCCTCGGTCCTGATCCGCTTTGCGCCTGCGGTGCTGGCTGATGCCTATGTGGCCACGCGGATCGAGGTCGGTGGCCGTGGTCGTGTCACGGGGGCGATCAGCGGTATCGACACGGATGCGATCATCGCGCGGCTTGACCCCTGAATGAAAAGGGCCGGTCCAGCGACCGGCCCCTGACAGCGCATGAATAACGGGTTTTAGCCGCCAAACTGGATGCGCGTGTCAATGTCCAAGGTCACGTCAAAGCAATTGGATGCGTCATCCGTGGCGCAGAGCGTGCCGGTGCCTGTGGCGCGGAAATCGCCATAGGCGGCGTCGGCCTCGTCGCGCTGCAGTTTTTGCACATCGAGCGTGATCAGGCCGCTCATTGTCGGCGCGTCGATATCGGCGTCGATCAGGCGCAGCGTGCCTTGGCCCGGCCCGGCGGCATAGCCACCCACGCCCGCGCGGATCAGCACGCGGTGTTCCTTCATGTCGTGGCTCAGATAGCCCATGATCGTGACCAGTTGCGGCCCAGTGCCGCCGCCTGTGGCCGTGACCCATGCCGAGGCGTCAAATGCGCCGACCGAGAAATCATAGGTTGACCACACCACGCGGTCCCCGTCGCCCTCGACAATCACGCGGCCCATCTTGGGCGGGCCTTCGGCACCCCATTGGCCGGCGTCCTGCGCCTGCGCGAATTGTGTGGTGGCGCCGGCCAAGAGCGCGGCAAGGGCGAAAGAGCGGATGAACATGGAAACCTCTGTCCGGTGAGAGTGGCTTAGCCCGCGATCGAGGCGCGGTAGATGCTGTCGATGGCGCCCGCAAGCATGTCGTTGAACGCGGTGTCGGATTGCTGGGCGCTCAGGCCTTCGGACAATGCACGGCTGAACGAGGCGATGATACCCTTGTTCTGGGCCAGATGGGCGTTGGCCTCGTCGCGGCTGAAACCGCCCGACAACGCCACGACCCTAAGCACGCGCGGATGATTGACCAGCGGCAGGTAAAGGTTGGCCTGAACCGGCAGCGACAGTTTCAGCATGACCTGATCATCACCCGTCATGGCATCGAGATGCCTGAGGATCTCGGCGCAGAGCATGTCCTCGGCGCGGGCGCGGTCAGCCATCTTGATATTCACCTCGGGTTCGAGGATCGGCATAAGCCCCGCCGCCAGAACCTGCTGGCCCACGGCGAATTGCTGGGCCACGACGGCGGCAATGCCCTTGGCGTCCGGCGCATTGACGACCGAGCGTTCCTTGGTGCCGAAAACACCCGCCTTGGCCGCGCGCGCCAAAAGCGCATCAAGACCCGGCATGGGTTTCATCAACTGCACGCCATCGGCCTCGGCCTCGAGACCCTTGTCGATCTTGAGAAAGGGCACGACGCCCTTTTTGTCCCACAGGTAGGTGGCGGTCGGAATGCCGTCGATGGCGCGGTCCATGGTCTGCTCAAAGAGGATCGCGCCCACCACCTTGTCACCCGAAAAGGCAGGGGCCTTGATGATCCGCGCACGCATGGCGTGGATCAGGTCGAACATCTCGGTCTCGTTGCCATAGGCGCTTTCATCAACCCCATAAAGCTTGAGCGCCTTGGGGGTCGATCCGCCGGACTGGTCGAGCGCTGCGATAAATCCGTGACCCTTGGCGATCAGGTTCAGCATATTGGCATTGGGCATGGCATCCTCCGGCGTCTGCATGGCTATGGCCCGAGCGATTAGACGCTCGGGCCTGCTGCTGCAATCATGTTGTCGCTAACGGGCGCAGGGATCAACCAAGTGCCGCGACGCCGGGCAATTCCTTGCCCTCCATCCATTCCAGAAAAGCCCCGCCTGCGGTCGAGACATAGCTGAAATCCTCGGCCGCGCCGGATTGGTTGAGTGCCGCAACCGTGTCCCCACCGCCTGCAACCGAAACCAGCCTGCCTTCCCGCGTCAATTCAGCCGCGGCGCGGGCCGTGGCGTCGGTCGCGGTGTTGAAGGGCGGGATCTCGAAAGCGCCCAAGGGTCCGTTCCAGACCAGCGTCTTGGCCTTGGCAAAGATGCTTTCGATATGGGCGACCGAGGCGGGACCGGCATCAAGGATCATCGCATCGGCGGGACAGACGTCGGGGGCCACGACCTCGTGTTCGGCACCGGCCTTGAATGCACGCGCGACAACCAGATCAAGCGGCAAGACGATATCGCAGCCCGCCTTTTCGGCCTTGACCAGAATATCTTGTGCGGTGGCCACAAGGTCATGTTCGCACAGCGATTTGCCGACGCCGCGACCCATGGCCGCGAGAAACGTATTCGCCATGCCGCCGCCGATCACCAGATAATCGACCTTGGACACAAGGTTGCCCAGAAGATCGAGCTTGGTCGATACCTTGGCCCCGCCCACCACGGCCACGACAGGCCGCGCGGGGTTGCCCAGCGCACGGTCCAGCGCGCCCAGTTCCTCGGCCATCAGCCGACCCGCGCAAGAGGGCAACAGATGCGCGACACCTTCGGTCGAGGCATGGGCGCGATGCGCCGCCGAGAAGGCATCGTTGCAATAGACATCGCCGAGCGAGGCCAAAAACTTGGCCATCATCGGGTCGTTTGCCTCTTCCATCGGGGTGAAGCGGGTGTTTTCCAGCAAGACCACCGTGTCCATGGGCAGGGCATCGATCGCCGCCCGCGAGGGGCGCTCGATAAAGGTCACAGGCCGTCCCAGCGCCGATTC
>JAHEBS010000036.1 GCA_024642145.1 Marivivens sp. | reverse complement strand
CTCAGGCCGGCAAACCCTATTGCGAAGCGCATGTGGGCGTGGCCTTCCAGCCCATGTCCTCGCGCCGCGACCGCCGCCGCTGAGGCGCGCAATAGCGAAAATTCAGGACCCGCGGCCCCGCGCCGCGGGTTTTTTCATGCCCCGTCCCTGAACCGCTTGCGGTAGGCGCGCGGGGTCATGCCTTTGGCCGCGCGGAATTGACGGTTGAAATTGGCCAGCGCGCCATAGCCCACCTCGGCGGCAATATGGGCAATGGGCGCGTCACCCTGCGCCAGACGCGCGGCGGCGGCGCCGATGCGCAGCGCGATGATGTAATCGCTGATGGTGCGCCCGACGTGGCGCTGAAACATCCGGTTCAATCCCGACGGCGACAGCGCCGCGACCTCGGCCAGTTCATCGACCGTCAGGGGGCGGTCGAAATGGGTGTGGATATGGGTCAGCACACGGTCAATCCGGTCTCGCCCCCCAGCCACCACGGCGGGCGCCGAGGCGCTGGCCAGCGGCAACGCCGCGTTGTCGCCGCCAAGGATAGCGAAGATCCGCAAGATCAACATCAGTTGCGCGGGCGCATCGGCGGTAAAGAAGGCCTCGATCAAGGGTCGCGCCGCCGCTGCGGCGGCCTCTGAAAAAGCCAGCCCGCGCGCGCCGCGCGCCAAAAGGGACCCCAGCGCCCGTGCCTCGGGCAGGCCCGCCACCTGCGCGGCCCAATCCTGTCTGAACCAGATGACCAGCGCCCGATGCGGCCCCTCGGCCAAACGCTCGCGGGACATCCATGTATGCGGCAGGTTCGGCCCGACCAGCGCCAAATCACCGTCGCCATATTGCCCGACATGATCACCAACAAACCGCTGACCCACCGAGTTCAGCGTCAGGGTCAGTTCCCACTCGGGGTGATGGTGCCACTGGAACGGAATCTCTTGCTCCAGCCGCCGGTTAAGATGGGCGAGCGAAGAGTCCTCGGTCCAAGGGATGATCTCAAGAAAGGGCCTCAAGCGGCCTCCTATGTCGCTAGACGCCTTGATAGTATCAGAAATGGCGCGTTTGATACAACATCGCAGCGACGGGCGCCCCTAGGATCAGGTCAAACGGTCAAGGGAGGCCACAGCCATGCAAAACGTCACTGCAGCCGAGATCAGCCATCCAGTCAGCTCAAAGCTCACCACCCAGCTCAAGGAGATCAAAAAGACCCTGCCCCTGCGGGTTCTCAGCGAGGCCGACTGGCAGCACTGGATCACCAAAGGCTATGTGATCGTGCGTCAGGCAATCAGCCGCGAGGCTGCGGCGAGGCTGGAATCCGCACTGTGGGAATTCGACGAAAAGGACCCCGCCGATCCCGCGACATGGTATGAACCCCAGCGCCGCCCGCATGTGCGGCCCGAGTTGAACAACGTTGGCATGACCGAAATCTATCACCACCAATACATGTGGGATAACCGCATGACTCAGCGCGTCTATGACGCCTTTGTCGACATCTGGGACCGCGCGGATCTGTGGGTCGCCATTGACCGCGCCAACATCAACCCGCCCAAAAAGGTCAAAGGCAACCCCGAGGGCTTCATCCATTGGGACGTCGACACCAAGGCCCGCCCCTTCCCCATCGGCGTGCAGGGCGTCTTGTCGATCAAGGAACAGGACATCGAAACCGGCGGTTTTCAGGCGGTGCCCTATCTTTTCAGCCATTTCGAGGAATGGGTCAAAACCCAATCCCCCGACCGCGACCCGATCCGCCCCGACATGACCGGCCTGACCCGTGAAAACGTCGATTTGGGGCCGGGCGATCTGATGATCTTCAACTCGCTGTTGGCGCATGGCGTCCGGCCCAACCACTCTGAAGGTCGGGTGCGCATGGCGCAATATGTCTCGATGTATCCCGCCGATCAGGACAACGAGGCCGAAAGGCAGGAACGCATCCGGCTGTGGCGCGAATTGCAACCGCCGAACCGCCCCGATTTTCCGGGCGATCCGCGCGGCTGGGAAGCGGCGCATTACGGGCGCCCCTACCTCAACCCGCTCGGGCGCAAGCTCTTGGGCCTCGACCTCTGGTAGACCCCTTCCCCAAAGGCGCGGCGGGGATTATAGGACGCGGCCATGACCCAGAACCCGCCCAATCTCCGCCCCGACCTTGCCCCCGCGCCGCGTTTTGACGAACAGGCCCGCCCCGGCCAGCCGAAAATCGGCATGGTCAGCCTTGGCTGCCCCAAGGCGCTGGTGGATTCCGAACGCATCCTGACGCGACTGCGCGCCGAAGGCTATGCGATCAGCCCCGATTACGCGGGTGCCGATGCGGTCATCGTCAATACCTGCGGTTTCCTTGACAGCGCCAAGGCCGAAAGCCTCGAAGCCATCGGCGAGGCCTTGGCGGAAAACGGCCGCGTGATTGTCACCGGCTGTCTCGGGGCCGAGCCCGAATACATCACCGGCGCGCATCCTTCGGTTCTGGCGGTCACGGGCCCGCAACAATACGAACAGGTGTTGGACGCGGTGCATGGCGCGGTGCCGCCCTCGCCCGATCCCTTTGTGGATCTGCTGCCCGCCACGGGGGTCAAGCTTACCCCGCGCCACTATAGTTACCTCAAGATTTCCGAGGGTTGTAACCACCACTGCAAGTTCTGCATCATCCCCGATATGCGCGGGCGACTGGTCTCGCGCCCCGCCCATGCCGTGGTGCGTGAGGCCGAGAAACTGGTGGCGGCGGGGGTCAAGGAACTTCTTGTCATCAGCCAAGACACTTCGGCCTATGGCGTCGATATCAAGCACGCGACCGAGCGCGACCACCGCGCCCATATCACCGATCTGGCCCGCGATCTGGGCGGGCTTGGTGCTTGGGTGCGGCTGCATTACGTCTACCCCTACCCGCATGTGCGCAACCTGATCCCGTTGATGGCCGAGGGTCTGGTGCTGCCCTATCTCGACATTCCGTTCCAGCACGCCCATCCCGATACGCTCAAACGCATGGCGCGGCCCGCCGCCGCCGCCAAGACGCTGGACGAAATCGCGGCATGGCGACGCGACTGCCCCGACATCACGCTCCGCTCGACCTTTATCGTGGGTTACCCCGGCGAAACCGAGGCCGAATTCCAGACGCTTTTGGACTGGCTGGACGAGGCCCAACTCGATCGGGTCGGCTGCTTCCAGTATGAAAACGTCGCCGGCGCGCGGTCTAACGATTTGCCCGACCATGTGCCGGACGAGGTCAAACAATCGCGCTGGGATCGCTTTATGGAAAAAGCGCAGGCGATTTCGGCCGCAAAACTGGCCGCTAAGGTTGGAAAACTACAAGAAGTCATCATCGACGATATCGACGAGGACGGCGTCGCCACCTGCCGCACCAAGGGCGACGCGCCCGAGATCGACGGCAATCTGTTCATCGACGAAGACACCGAGGGCCTGAACATCGGTGATATCGTTACGGTCGAGGTCGACGAGGCCGGCGAATACGATCTTTGGGGTCGCGTGGTCGCGGGCTAGGTCCCGCGCCCTTCTTCTGACCTCAAATACCCCAAGGGGTGAGGGCAAAGCCCGAGGGGGCAGCGCCCCCTTTTTTCTTGACCGCCAGCGCCAGTCGCCCCAGCATGGGGACCATGACAAAACGCCTGATCGCCCCGCTTGCGCTGCTTCTCCTGACCGCCTGTGCCACGGCACCTCTGGCGATCGAAGGCACGCGCGGGTTTTTCTGGGGGCTGTTTGACGGGGCGGTTGCGCCGGTTTCCTTTGTGCTGTCGTGGTTCTCGGACAGCGTGGCCATCTACGGTGTGCCCAATTCGGGCGGCTGGTATGATTTCGGCTTCCTGATCGGACTTACCTGCTGGGCTGGCGGCGGCGCGGCGGCGTCCAAGCGGCGCAAAACCAGCAATTTCTAGGCTACTGGGCCGATCTCGGTCAGATAGATCCGCACAGCCTCTTGCACGTGGCGGAACCGGTCGCCCCCCAGATGTTTGCCACCGAACCACCGCGTGACGCAGACCAGATGGCCTTTTAACTGCTGGCGTTCCAGCATGCGCAAGATCACCATGCCCGCGCCAGCCTCGCCGTCGTCGTTTTTGACCGCGCCTTGGGGCAAGATCACGCCCCAACTGTTATGCGTGGCCTTGGCAAAGCGTTTGTCGCGGCACAGCACCTGGATGAAATCCCGCGCCGCCTCGAGCGAGCCTACCTCGCCGCCCGAAACCGCGTATTTTGACCCACGATCAGAAATGATGTTGTCCAGAACCAGCACGGGGGCAATCTGGCACGTCTGCAGGGTCCGCTCAAGTTTGCGAAAACATTGCGCGTCGCTGCCAGCCCTGTGCTAAAATGTCGCAGGCCGCAGAAGCGGCCATGTGGAGGGACAAATGAATATCTCGCGTAATTTCCTGCTGATAGGCGGTCTTTACCTGCTCGTCGGCATTTCGATCGGAATGTATATGGGGGCCTCGCAAGACCACACGCTTGTGCCGGTTCACGCCCATATCAACCTCTTGGGCTTTACCCTCATGACCGTGTTCGGCGTGGTCTACCACGCCTTTCCGGCCATGGCCGCCTCGACACTGGGCAAGTTGCATTTCTGGCTCCACGAGGTCGGGGTTCTGGTGCTGCTCGCCATGCTTTGGATGATGATCGCCGGCAAGATCGCCGAGGCCGCCATGTTCCCCGTCGCGCCGCTGGCCGAGGCCGCGATCTTTGTCGGTATCGTGTGCTTTGTCGTGAACCTTTACCAACACGCCAAGTGACCAAGTGGCGGCGGGCAGCCCCCGCCGCCTTACAACAGCCCGACGATGAAACAGATCCACGCGGCCAGCACCGCCAGCCCCGACAGCATCACCGCCGCCGAGGCCGCGTCCTTGGCCTGACCGGCGCGGTCGCGCCATTCCTCGGAAACGTCGTCGACCACGCGCTCGATGGCTGTGTTCATGCATTCGGCGGCCAGCACAAAGATACCGCCCATCAACAAGATGCCACGCTCGGTCGACCCCAAGGGCAGGACAAAGGCGAGTGTGCCCGAGGCGATATTGAGCAAGATCCACTGCATCAACGATTTTTCGGTGCGGTAGACATGCCAGATGCCCTTGGACGACCAGACAACCCGATTACGGAATCTGCCCCATTCCTCTGCCAGTTTCGACATGCTTGCGGTCCTCCCTCAGGCCGAGGTTATGCCAAGCCCCAATTCCGCAAAAGTGGTTTCACGGGCATTTGGCGGCCCGTTCGCCCCTGCGCCATTGATCGGGCGCGTGGCTGCGCTATGCTGGGGACATGTTCACCATCGAGCACGAGTTTGACGCCACGGTCGTCACCCTCATCGACGAGGGCCATAGCCCTCTGACCGAAGATGTGACCATCAACGCTTTCGAAGATTGCCTGACGATCGAGCAATACGATCCACGCGAGGATCGGGTCGTGACGATTACCCTGTCCTTGGTCCAATTGCGCGACCTCGAGGCCGCGCTCGATCTGCCCGAGGGTGTCTATCGCATCCGCACGGCGGAGGATGGCGACGAAGGCGGCGACTAGGCGCCTTAAAGCACGCGGAACACCTTGTCCCGCGCGGTCGCGCCGCGGATCAGTTCCAGCCGCGACTTTGGCAGTCCGATGGCCTTGGCCAAAAGCGTCTGGACCGCGGCGTTGGCCTTGCCGTCCTCGGGCGCCACGGTGACATAGACCCGAATCTGGTCGTCTTGCACAAGGATGCGCGCGCGCGACGCCTTGGGGGTAACGCGCACGGCAATTTCGGTGCCCGTGACGGCTAATCGCGTCAGATCCATTGCGCCCCCTTGCAGCCGCCAGTTGGTCCCGACAGTCTAGGCCGCAGACAGGGAGGATACCATGGCAACGGGTTTTTACTGGGACGAACGCAGCATGTGGCATGGCGGCGGTAACTACGCGGGCATGTTTCCGGTCGGCGGTCAGGTGCAGCCCATGACCGCAGGCGGCCTGCCCGAAAGCCCCGAATCCAAGCGGCGGATGAAAAACCTCATGGAAATGACGGGGCTGTTGGCCACGTTGCAGGTGCAAAGCGCCGCGCCCGCCACGCGCGCCGACATGGAACGCGTTCATCCAGCCGCCTATCTTGATGCTTTCAAAGAGAAATCCGACGCAGGCGGTGGCGAGCTGGGCCTGCGCACCCCCTTTGGGCCGGGCGGATTCGAAATGGCCGCCCTTTCCGCCGGCTTGGCCAAAGAGGCCCTGTTTGCGGTGCTTGATGGGCGTTTGGACAATGCCTATGCCATGTCGCGCCCGCCGGGTCACCATTGCCTGCCCGACTGGCCCAATGGCTTTTGCCTCATGGCCAATATTGCGATCGCCATCGAAGCCGCCCGCGCCGAGGGCCGCGCCGCCCGCTTTGCGGTTCTGGACTGGGACGTGCATCATGGCAATGGCACCGAGGCCATTTTCTATGAACGCGACGATGTTCTGACAGTCTCGATCCATCAAGAAAACAACTACCCCGTCGACACCGGCGCTTTTGCCGACCGAGGGCGCGGCAAGGGCGAGGGCTTTAACCTCAACATTCCGCTGCCGCCCGGCGCGGGGCATAAGGTCTATCTGGCAGCGATGGACCGTATCGCCCTGCCCGCCATCCGCGCATTCGGGCCCGATGTGCTGATCATTGCCTGCGGTTTCGATGCGGCAATCAACGACCCTTTGGGCCGCATGCTTTGCACGCAGGCCACATTCCGCGCCATGACCAAACAGGTGATGGCCCTCGCGGATGAGGTCTGCGACGGCAAACTGTTGATGGTGCATGAGGGCGGTTATTCCGAGGCCTATGTCCCCTTCTGCGGTCATGCGGTCATTCAGGAAATGGCGGGCAGCAGCATCGACGCGCCTGATCCGCACGGGCCGGTCTTTGCCAAACGTCAGCCGACGGCGGTCTATGACGCCTTTGCGCTGGGGATTGTCGCGGATATGGCGCGCCAATTGGGGCTGGCCCCTTGACCTTGCCTGCCCCGAGGCCGACATCGGGGCAAAGGAGACCCATATGCCCCAACGCAATCAGGCCGCACTCGATTTTCTGCTGACCCGTCGCTCGCGCCCCGCGCGCACGCTGGCAGCCCCCGTTCCCGATCGCGCGGAACTGCGGGTTTTGCTGACCGCCGCCGCGCGCGTGCCCGACCATGGCAAGCTCGAACCATGGCGGTTCGTGGTGCTGGAACAGCCCGCGCTGGCACGACTGGCAACCGAGGTCGCCGCGCGCGGTGCCGCACTGGGCCATGACGCCGACAAGCTTGCCAAAGACGTGGCGCAATATGCCGAGGCCAATCTGGTTGTGGCGGTGATCGCCTCGCCCAAAGCCTCTGAAAAAGCACCCCCGCACGAACAGGCCTATTCGACTGGCGCTGTCTGTCTGAGTCTGGTCAACGCAGCCCTCGCCGCTGGTTGGGGGGCCTCTTGGTTGACGGGCTGGGCCTCGACCGACGCCGAAATCGCGACGCGCAATTTTGCGCTGCAACAGGGCGAGAGCGTCGCGGGGTTGATCCATATCGGCACCGAGACCACTGCCCCGCCCGAACGCCCCCGTCCTGATATCGACGCCATTACAAGCTGGGTAGAAAGCTGATGTTCAACGATTTCATCCGCGCAATCGGCCAGTTGGGCGATCCGCGCCTGTCGCGACTGGTGGTCAAAAGCCTCTTGCTGTCGCTGGGGCTGTTGATTGCGGTCTCGATCCTCTTGGTCAAACTGATCGTGGCGGGGGCCGGTCTTTTGGCGGGGGCCGTTGGCGCCACGCTGCCCGCATGGGCCGCAGGCGGCATCGGCTGGGGCTCGGGGTTGGCAAGCTTTGGCCTGTCCTTCCTGCTGTTCCTGCCGGTGGCCTCGGCTGTGACGACGCTCTATCTCGATCAGGTCGCCGCCGCCGTCGAGGCGCGCCATTACCCGCACCTGCCCAAGGTGCCGGGTCTGGGTCTTTGGGCCGGTGTGGCCGATGCCGCGCGGTTCTTGGTGGTGATGATCCTCGCCAATATCGTCGCACTGGTCGCGGCCGCGATCCTGCCCTTTGCCGCGCCGCTGATCTTTCTGGCGATGAACGGCTATCTGATGGGGCGCGAGTTTTTCCAGATGGCGGCCCTGCGCCGGATCGTGCCGCAAGGCGCGGCGATGATGCGCGGCCGCCATGGGGTGACGATCTGGCTGTCAGGCATGGTGCTGGCGGTGATGCTTTATGTGCCCTTGCTGGGCCTTTTGGTGCCGGTGATCGGCGCTGCGGCCTTTACCCATCTCTATCACCGCCTCGCCGGCACAAAGCGTGCCGCCTGAGGCCCTGAAAGGAACGCCCATTTGACAGATCTTTTCGCCCGCGTGACCAAAGACGCCGCTTCGCCCGAAACCGATGCACCGGCAGCCGAGCGCCTGATTTCCGGCAATCCGGTCTTTACGACGTGGAACCTTGAGGAACGCGACGGCCTATATTGCGGTATCTGGCAATCCACCCCCGGCAAATGGCGGATCGTCTATGACGAATGGGAGTATTGCCGCATCCTTCAGGGCCATTCCGTCATCACCCACGATGATGGCAGCAGGTTCGAGTTGAAGGCGGGCGACAGCTTTGTGCTGCGCCCGGGCTTTAGCGGCACTTGGGAGGTGATCGAGACCACCGCCAAGGACTATGTGATCCGTCTGTGATTACTGGCTGTCGGTGGTGACAGCGTTGCCTTCGGAGGCCTGATAGCTTTTGTAAAAGCCCGCCCAGTCGAAATCGCGCACCGAAACGCGACCCGAGATAATCGTGCCGCCGATGATGATGAAAAGCCCTGTGGCCCAGATCGTCGTGGTCTTGGCCTTGCGCTTGAAACTGAAGTTGGCGGGCGCCGAGGCATGGGTGCCCGGCACGACCTCGCCCTCTTCGCCCTGCGTGCGCAGGCCGATGGGCAGGGTGATAAACAGCACCATGAACCAGATCACGGCGTAAAGAACGAGGGCGGCGGTCGGTCCCATATGTGGCTCCGTTCGAGGCTTAGACCTGTTCGAGTTCGATCAGGCAGCCGTTAAAATCCTTGGGGTGCAAGAACAGCACCGGTTTGCCATGCGCGCCGATCTTGGGCTCGCCATTGCCCAGAACGCGGGCGCCTGCCGCCCTGAGGTGATCGCGCGCGGCGATGATGTCATCGACCTCGTAGCAGATATGATGGATGCCGCCCGAGGGGTTTTTATCCAAAAAACCTTGGATGGGCGAACCCTCGCCCAATGGGTAGAGAAGTTCGATCTTGGTGTTGGGCAGCGCGATGAACACCACGGTCACCCCGTGGTCGGGTTCATCTTGCGGCGCGCCCACAGTGGCGCCCAGCATGTCACGGTATTGCGCGGCGGCGGCGTTCAGGTCCGGCACGGCGATGGCCACATGGTTGAGGCGTCCGATCATGGGCTTGTCCTTTGGCTGGTCACGCCTCCTATGCCAAAGCGGGCGGCGCGGCGCAACGGTGGCATGGCGCCGCAGCGATTAACGATCAGTTTACCTTGGCGCGGTCAGATGGGCCTAACTGCACAGGGATTCGCGCCATGGATCTGCTTGACGACTATCTGATGTCCCGCCCGCCTTCGCCGGCGTATCCGCTTTTGGGCCTGACCATCCTCTTGGTCGAGGATAGCCGCTATGCTTCGGACGCGATCAGGCTCTTGTGTCAGCGGTCGGGCGCGCGGCTCAGACGCGCCGATACGCTGGCCCATGCGCGTCGGCATCTGGCGGTTTACCGGCCCTCTGTGGTGATTGTCGATCTGGGCCTGCCTGACGGGCCCGGACTGGCGCTGATACGCGAGGTGCTGCACGAACCACCGCCCGCGCCCGTGGTGCTGGCCATCAGCGGCGAACCCGAGGGCGCCCATGCGGCGCTTGCCGCGGGGGCGGCGGGGTTCATTGCCAAGCCCGTGGCCAGCCTTGCGGGTTTTCAGCAGGCGATCTTGCGGCATCTGCCGCCCGACCGCCGCCCGCGCATGATCCGCAGCGCCGAGGACCCCGCGATCACCCCAGACCCTTTGGCGCTGGTCGACGATCTGGATCAGGCGGCGGCGATGCTGGCGCGGGCCAAAGGGGCCGAGATGGACTATGCGCTACAGTTCATCGGTTCTTTGGCGCGCGACGGCGGTGACAGGCAACTGGCTGCGGCGGTTGTAGGTTTCGTGCAGGCCCGCGACCGTGGCGAGGGCCATGGCCCAGCGCGCGCGGCGCTGGACCGTGCGCTGCTATCGGCCCTGCAGGCCCGCGCGCCTGCCGCCGAGGTCGCAGGGCTGCAAGACCCGACCGCTCGTCGCAGGAATACCCAAGCCGCGCCCTGATTGCGCCCGAATTGGCCGCCAGCCTTGGATCAGCCCAAGGAGTGACGGCCATGATCGAACGCCTGATTTCGCGCATCGACGACAACCGGTTTGACCGGCAGCTGGACAGCGCGGTGTTCTGGGGCGGTGTCGGCATGTTCCTTGCGGCCCTCGGCGGCACCTTCGCGGGGCTTGTCTAACCCAAGACCGCAAACCACATCGCAGTTTCAGACGCGCCACGCTAGGCTGGTCCTTGGGGCAATGACCCGCCCCTGACCGGAGGCCCGATGATCCGCCATATTGTCCTTGTTCGCTTTCGCCCCGAGATTGGCGAGCCGGAAATTGCCCGCATCTTTGCCGCGATCGCACCTTTGGCCAACCGTCTGCCTGGCGTGCTGGGTCATGCGGCGGGGCGCAGTGAAAGCCCCGAACAGATCGAACGCGGCTATCTGCACGGATTCACCATCGACTTTGCCGATTGGGACGCGCTGGCCGCCTATCAGGCCGACCCTGAACACAAGGTTTTTGGCGGCAATCTGGTGGCCCACGCCACAGGCGGCATCGACGGGATTTTGGTGTTTGACCTGCCGATCACATGAAAACGGCGCCCGAAGGCGCCGTTTGTTGACATTGGTCCTTACGCCTCGGGCGGCAGAACCCGCAGGCGCAACTCGCGAAGCTGTTCGTTCAGCGGCTCGGACGGCGCGCCCATCATCAGGTCTTCGGCGCGCTGGTTCATCGGGAACATGATGACTTCGCGGATGTTCATCTCATCGGCCAAGAGCATCACGATACGGTCGATGCCTGCCGCGCAACCACCGTGGGGGGGCGCGCCATAGGTAAAGGCGTTGACCATGCCGCCAAAACGCTTGTGGACCTCTTCCTTGCCATAACCGGCAATTTCAAAGGCCTTGAACATGATCTCGGGCTTGTGGTTGCGGATCGCGCCAGAAACCAGCTCGTAGCCGTTGCAGGCAAGGTCATACTGATAGCCGCGCACATCCAGCGGGTCGCCCGCCAGCGCCTCCATACCGCCCTGCGGCATGGAGAAGGGGTTGTGTTCGAACTCGTAACCGCCGGTTTCCTCGTCCTTCTGATAGATCGGGAAATCCACGATCCATGCAAAGGCGAAACGGTCGGTTTCTGTCAGACCCAGTTCATCACCAATGACAGTGCGCGCCTTGCCAGCGATCTTTTCAAAGGCCGCAGGCTTGCCGCCAAGGAAGAAGGCCGCGTCGCCCATGTTCAGGCCCAACTGCTGACGGATCGCCTCGGTGCGCTCGGGGCCGATGTTCTTGGCCAAGGGACCGGCGGCTTCCATGCCCGAGCCATCTTCGGCTTGACGCCAGAAGATATAGCCCATGCCAGGCAGGCCCTCTTTCTGGGCAAACGCGTTCATGCGGTCGCAGAACTTGCGGCTGCCGCCCTTGGGCGCGGGGATGGCGCGCACCTCGGTGCCGTCTTGCTCCAACAGCTTGGCAAAGATCGCAAAGCCGGAACCGGCGAAATGCTCGGACACGACCTGCATCTTGATCGGGTTGCGCAGGTCGGGCTTGTCGGTGCCATACCAGAGCGCCGCGTCGCGGTAGGAAATCTGCGGCCATGCCGCCGGCGCATCGACCTTGCGGCCGCCGCCGAATTCTTCGAACACGCCCGCAATCACCGGCGAGACGGTGTCGAACACGTCTTGCTGGGTGACAAAGCTCATCTCGAGGTCAAGCTGGTAAAAATCCGTGGGCGAACGGTCGGCGCGCGGGTCTTCGTCGCGGAAACAGGGCGCGATCTGGAAATATTTGTCAAAGCCCGAGACCATGATCAGCTGCTTGAACTGCTGGGGCGCCTGCGGCAGCGCATAGAATTTGCCGGGGTGCAGGCGTGACGGCACCAGAAAGTCGCGCGCGCCTTCGGGCGAGGACGCAGTGATGATCGGGGTCTGGTATTCGCGGAATCCCTTGTCCCACATGCGCTGGCGCATCGAACGCACCACGTCCGAACGCAGTTTCATGTTGGTCTGCATCGCGTCGCGGCGCAGGTCGAGGTAGCGATAGCGCAGGCGCGTCTCTTCGGGGTATTCCTGATCGCCGAACACCATCAGCGGCAGTTCGGCGGCTGCACCCAGCACTTCGATCTCGCGGACAAAGACTTCGATCTCGCCGGTGGGCAGTTTGGGGTTCACCAGCGATGCGTCGCGGGCCTTCACCTCGCCGTCGATGCGGATACACCATTCCGAACGCACCTTTTCCACCGCCGCGAACGCAGGGCTGTCGGGGTCGCACAGGACCTGCGTCACGCCGTAATGGTCGCGCAGGTCGATGAACAGGATGCCACCGTGGTCACGCACGCGGTGGACCCAGCCCGAAAGGCGGACATTCTGGCCGACGTGGCTCTTGTTGAGAGCGGCGCAGGAATGGGAACGATAGGCGTGCATCGGTTTTGTCCTTGAGGTGTCAGGGGTCTCGCGCCGATAGAAAGAACCGCGCGGGTGTTGTCAAGCAAAGGGCGCCAGATCAGCCTCGATCAGGCCCCGAAGCGCGTTTCCGACCCAGATTTTGCGCGCGCGGGCCAGATCGGCGGGGGTGAGCGTCGCCTCGGACCAACCGCCCAGCAACATCTGCGCGCGCAGGATTCCTGGCAGGCATCCCGCCGACAGGGGCGGTGTCAGACGAAGGCCGGCTTCGGTTTCAACAAAAAGGTTGGTGATCGTGCCTTCGGCCAACTCGCCCCGCGTGTTGAGCATCAGCGCCTCGTCCTGCCCCGCGGTCAGCGCGGCGCGGGCCGCGTCATGGGGCGCGCGGTGCGTGGTTTTGACACCGAGCCAAGCGTTGGCGGGGTCCAACCGGATAGCGGACCAGATCACGCGCCAGCGGGCGGGGTTTGGGGCAAGGGGCGAGGTGGTGAGGTCCAGATCCCCCGCAGGGCCGAGCGTCAGCCGGCAACGGAAGGCACCCTGCCCCTCGAACCCGTCCAGCAACGCCAGCGCGGCAGCGCGGTCGAAGGCATAGCCCAGCCGCGCGGCGGTCGTCGCCATGCGATCAAGGTGACAATCGCGCCAACGCAGCCCTTCGACGGGCCGCCAGCCCATCGTCTCGATAATGCGCGGTGGCGGGTTCAGGTTCTGGCGAAGCGGGTCTTCCACAGCGCCTCCTCATATTCGGCCTCGGGGGTCGAATCCCAGACGATGCCGCCGCCCACATCAAGCCGCGCGGCGCCATCTGCCTCGACCAGCAACGTGCGGATCGCCACGTTGAATTCGGCCCGCCCGTCGGGTGCCGCCCAGCCAATGGTGCCACAATAGATGTCGCGCGCGCCCAGTTCCAATTCAGCGATGATTTCCATCGCGCGCACTTTGGGCGCGCCAGTGATCGAGCCGCAGGGGAACAGCGCCGCAAGGATCGCGCCCAGCCCCATATCCGGCCGCAACCGTGCTTCGACCTCGGACACCATCTGGTGGACTGTGGCAAAGGTTTCGACGGCAAACAGACGCGGCACCTGCACCGAACCCGCCAGCGCCACGCGGCTCAGGTCATTGCGCAACAAATCGACGATCATCAGGTTTTCGGCGCGGTTCTTGGCGTCAGTGGCCAGAAAGGCGCGGTTGGCCTCATCCTCGGGCGGGGTGGCGCCGCGTGGCATGGTCCCCTTCATCGGCCGTGTGACGATGTGGCCCCGCGCATCGGTGGCAAAGAACAACTCGGGACTGCGGCTGAGGATTGCAGGATAGCCCGCCTGTTCCACCAGCACGCCGTGGCCGACCGGCTGGGCGGCGCTGAGGGCGGCATAAAGCGCCTCGGGCGAGCCGGTGCTGTCGAGGTCCAAAGGAAAGGTCAGGTTGGCCTGATAGATGTCCCCTGCCCCGATATAGTCCCGCACGGCCGAAACGGCGGCCAGATGCGCGTCGCGGCTACGCCTTGGGCGCGGCGGCGACAGGCTGGCGGGGCTGGGTTTCAACGGCGGCGCGGCATGCGGCGCATCGAAGACCCCGAATTGCACCAAGGGCAGGCGGCGCTTTTGCGGCATCAACGCGGCCAGACGCGGCTCTAACGCATAGCCCGCCTCATAGCTGACATAGCCCGCAACCCAGAACCCCTCGGCCCGCGCGGCGTCAATGGCGGCCAGCGCCCCGCGCACCTCGTCCGGGCGCAGGGCAGAGATCATCGCCCGCGGCTGGTCGAACAGCGCGGGGCCCTGTGCCAGCGGCCCATGATCAAAGCGGAGTTTCAACATCGGTTCAGTCATCCCTGCCGGTTCCCTAGCGCGCGCGGGCTTCGAAGTGTAGAGATATTGCGGACAGACAGGGGCCGAACCCGACGCGCAAGGCGCAGATTCATGCCTTGTAGGGCATCTCGCCCCTTGCACCTCGCGGTTCCATCCCTATAACCCACGACAATTTGCGCGCACCCTCCCCCGCGCGTTGGACGCTGCCAGCCGACGAGGACCCCATGCCAAAAAGAACCGATATCAAAACCATCATGATCATCGGCGCAGGGCCTATCGTCATTGGCCAAGCCTGCGAGTTTGACTACTCGGGCGCTCAGGCCTGCAAGGCGCTGCGCGAAGAAGGCTACCGCGTGGTGCTGGTCAACTCGAACCCCGCGACGATCATGACCGACCCCGGTCTGGCGGATGCGACCTATATCGAGCCGATCACGCCCGAGGTTGTGGCCAAGATCATCGAAAAGGAACGCCCCGACGCGCTGTTGCCCACCATGGGCGGGCAGACCGGCCTGAATACCTCGCTGGCGCTGGCCGACATGGGCGTCTTGGAAAAGTTCAATGTCGAGTTGATCGGCGCCAACCGCGCGGCCATCGAAATGGCCGAGGACCGCAAGCTGTTCCGCGAGGCCATGGACCGCATCGGGCTGGAAAACCCCAAGGCCACCATCGTGACCGCCCCCAAGGACGCGCGCGGCAAGAAAGACCTCAAGGCGGGTCTGGTGCTGGCCGTGGACGCGCTGGAACATATCGGCCTGCCTGCGATCATCCGCCCCGCCTTTACGCTGGGCGGCACGGGCGGCGGCGTGGCTTATAACCGCGCGGAATACGAACATTACTGCCGCACCGGCATGGATGCCTCGCCCGTGGGTCAGATCCTCGTGGATGAAAGCCTTCTGGGCTGGAAGGAATACGAGATGGAGGTTGTCCGCGACAAGGCCGACAACGCCATCATCGTCTGTTCCATCGAAAACGTGGACCCGATGGGCGTGCATACCGGTGACTCGATCACTGTCGCACCCGCGCTGACGCTGACCGACAAGGAATACCAGATCATGCGCAACGGCTCGATCGCCGTGCTGCGCGAGATCGGCGTGGAAACCGGCGGTTCCAACGTGCAATGGGCCATCAACCCCGCCGATGGGCGCATGGTGGTGATCGAGATGAACCCGCGCGTGTCGCGGTCCTCGGCTCTGGCCTCCAAGGCCACGGGTTTCCCCATCGCCAAGATCGCGGCGAAACTGGCCGTGGGCTATACGCTGGACGAGTTGGACAACGACATCACCAAGGTCACGCCCGCCTCGTTCGAACCCACGATCGACTATGTCGTGACCAAGATCCCGCGTTTTGCCTTCGAGAAATTCCCTGGCGCCAAGCCCGAGCTGACCACGGCGATGAAGTCTGTGGGCGAGGCCATGGCCATTGGCCGCACCATCCACGAATCGCTGCAAAAGGCGCTGGCCTCGCTTGAAACCGGCCTGACCGGCTTTGACGAGGTGGCAATCCCCGGCGCGCCCGACCACACCGCCATCGTCGCGGCCCTGTCCAAGGCCACGCCCGACCGGCTGCGCACCATCGCGCAGGCCATGCGCGAGGGGCTGAGCAATGACGAGATCGGGGCGGTTACCAAGTTCGACCCGTGGTTCCTCAACCGCATCCGCGAGATCATCGATGCCGAGGCCAAGGTGATCGCCAATGGCCTGCCCAAGGACGCGGCAGGGCTGCGCGCGCTCAAGATGATGGGCTTTACCGACGCACGTCTGGCCAAGTTGACCGCCAAGTCCGAAACCGAGGTTTCGCGCCTGCGCCGCGACGCGGGCGTTGTCGCCGTGTTCAAGCGCATCGACACCTGCGGCGCCGAGTTCGAGGCACAGACCCCCTACATGTATTCCACCTACGAAGCCCCCGCGATGGGCGATGTGGAATGCGAGGCGCGACCCTCGGACCGCAAGAAGGTGGTGATCCTTGGCGGCGGCCCCAACCGGATCGGTCAGGGCATCGAGTTCGACTATTGCTGCTGTCACGCCTGTTTCGCGCTGACCGACGTTGGTTATGAAACCATCATGATCAACTGCAACCCCGAGACCGTATCGACCGACTATGACACCTCGGACCGTCTCTATTTCGAGCCACTGACCTATGAGCATGTGATGGAAATCCTGCGGGTCGAGCAGGACAATGGCACCTTGCACGGTGTGATCGTGCAGTTCGGCGGCCAGACGCCGCTGAAACTCGCCAATGCGCTGCACGAGGCCGGTATCCCGATCCTTGGCACCACGCCTGACGCCATCGATCTGGCCGAGGACCGCGAGCGGTTCCAGC
Source organism: Marivivens sp. (assembly GCA_024642145.1). GTDB lineage: Bacteria > Pseudomonadota > Alphaproteobacteria > Rhodobacterales > Rhodobacteraceae > JAHEBS01. Next base: position 2,313 of record JAHEBS010000036.1, on the reverse strand, counting down.
AGTTGGTGATCAAGCTGGGGCTGAAACAGCCGGTCAACGGCATCGCCTCGACCGACGAACAGGCCTTGGCCATTGCCGAGGACATCGGTTTCCCGCTGGTGATCCGCCCGTCCTACGTTCTGGGCGGTCGCGCCATGGAAATCGTGCGCGATATGGCGCAGTTGCGCCGCTACATCCGCGATGCGGTGGTGGTGTCGGGCGACAGTCCGGTCTTGCTGGACAGCTATCTGTCGGGCGCGACCGAGGTTGACGTGGATGCGCTGTCGGACGGCAAGACCGTGCATGTCGCGGGCATCATGCAGCATATCGAAGAGGCGGGCGTCCATTCGGGCGATAGCGCCTGCTGCCTGCCACCGCATACCCTGCCTGCCGATATCATCGCGGAAATCCGCCGCCAGACCGAGGCGCTGGCCCTTTCGCTGGGTGTTGTGGGCCTGATGAACGTGCAGTTCGCGGTCAAGGACGGCGATGTCTATCTGATCGAGGTGAACCCCCGCGCCAGCCGCACCGTGCCCTTCGTGGCCAAGGCCACCGACAGTGCCATCGCCTCGATCGCGGCGCGGCTGATGGCGGGCGAGCCCATGGCGAACTTTCCGCTGCGGCCCCCTTATAAGGACGTGAGCTACGACACGCCCCTGCCCTATGCCGACCCGATGACGCTCGTGGACCCCAACATGCCTTGGTATTCGGTGAAAGAGGCGGTGCTGCCCTTTGCCCGCTTCCCCGGCGTGGACACGATTCTCGGCCCCGAGATGCGCTCGACCGGTGAGGTCATGGGCTGGGACCGCAGCTTTGCCCGCGCCTTCCTCAAGGCCGAGCTTGGTGCGGGCACCGTGCTGCCGACCGAGGGCACCGTGTTCATCTCGATCCGCGATGGTGACAAGACCGCCGAGATGATTGCAGCGGCCAAAGGCCTGATCTCGCTGGGATTCAAGATCGTCGCAACCCGCGGCACGCAAGCATGGCTAGCCCAGCAAGGCGTCGAGGCAGAGATCGTCAACAAGCTCTATGAAGGTGGCATGACCATCGTCGACAGGCTGAAGGACGGCTATATCCAGTTGGTGTTCAACACCACCGAAGGCGCGCAGACCATCGAGGATAGCCGCGAAATCCGCGCCGTGACGCTTTATGACAAGATCCCCTATTTCACCACGGCAGCGGGCGCACAGGCCGCGGTCGAGGCCATGCAGGCGCAGGCCGAGGGCGAAATCACGGTGCGCGCGCTGCAGGCGTAAACCGCTAAACCCGAAAACAGGAACGCGCGGGTCGGTGGCCCGCGCGTTTTCTTTTGCGCGTGGGCGCGATCAGCCAAAACGGTTGTCGGCCTCGTCGCCCTTGGTGACAGTCCAGACAAACAGCACGATCCAGCCAATGACCGGCACAAAAACCAGCAAGAGCCACCAGCCCGAGCGGTTGAGGTCGTGCAAACGCCGCACCGACATTGCCAGTCCGGGAATAAAGGTCACGAGCGAAAAGATCGACGAAACCGGCCCATACATGTTGAACGGGAAAATGGCCGCATCCAGTATTGCCACGCCGATCCCTGCCAGAAACACAAACAGCGTCGCCCACCAATATTCACTGCGGCTGGAGCGACCGGAAAACTCGAAATAGCGCGACCAATAAAGCGACACTGCCTCGCCAAAGCCCACACGTGGGTCGCGGCGCGGCTGGCTGATGCCAGGGCCGGGATGGCTGCGTGGCTTTTCACCCCATGCGCGCAACGGCGGCGGGGTGCTGCCGCCAAGGTGGCGAATGGCAGGTTCCCAATCGCCCATGCCCTCGCGCCAGATCAGGGTCTGGCCGTCGATCACGCCGCTGGCCAGATGCGCGCGCAGCGTTTCCAGCGTCACGGGGCCGCGCTGTTTGTCGCCCACGGCGTAGTACCAGATCGCGTCGCTCACTTTGATGTCTCCAGTTTGGTTGCTGGCGACTGTAGCGCTGTGCAACCTCAGGTCCAACCAAAACGCACTGGCTTCGTTTTACGCTAAGTAAAGCTACCCCTTTGCCCGCCCTTGCGGCATTCTGGCGTGACGATCCGCAGGGGGAATATGATGTTCAAGGCCGCCATCACCGGAACCGGCGTTTTCACGCCCGACGAGGTCATCACCAATGATGAACTGGTCGTTTCGTTCAACGCCTATGTCGATCTGTGGAATGCCGAACACGCGGACCAGATCGCCGCGGGCTCGGTCGAGGCGCGCGGTCATTCCTCGGCAGAATTCATCTTTAACGCCTCGGGGATCGAGCGGCGGCATGTGATGGACAAAGCGGGCGTTCTTGACCCCGCGCGCATGTTCCCGCGGCTGGCGG
>JAHEBS010000035.1 GCA_024642145.1 Marivivens sp. | reverse complement strand
CATGGGCTCGACCCCCAAGCCTGCAGCCGCGGCAGCATCGACCAGCGGCTTGGGCAGATAGGCGATCTGCGCGCCTGTGCCGACAAAGATCACGTCCAGATCGCCCGCCACCGCCATGATTGCGGCGATGTCATCAAAGCCGCCCCATGCGGATACACCTTGCGGGCTCACCAGCACCGGACCCTGCCAGACCTTGCCACCGATGCGGAAAAAGCCCGGCCCATAGCCATCGACGGGGCTGCGTCCGTCAAAATTGACCTCATTGAGGCGCATGGCTTCCTCCGGTTGGCCGCATGGGCCGCCCCCGAAGGGGCGGCACTCAGGCGTCGATATCGGCGAACTTGCCGCTCGTGGGCTTTTTGGTCTTGGACCAATCCCGCTTCACACCCAGCATCAAGACGATGTTCTTGGCGATGTAGATCGATGAATAGGTCCCGACAATGATGCCCCATGTGATGGCAAAGACAAAGCCACGGATCACATCGCCGCCCAGAACCAGCAGGGCCAGCAGCGCAATCAGCGTGGTGCCCGAGGTCATGACCGTCCGGCTCAGCGTTTCGTTGGCCGAAAGGTTCAGCACATCGACCAAGGGCATCGTCTTGTATTTGATCAGGTTTTCACGCGCTCGGTCAAAAACGACCACGGTATCGTTGATCGAATAGCCAACGATTGTCAGCAGGGCCGCAATTGTCGTCAGGTCGAACTTGATCTGGAACAGCGCCCAGAGCCCGATGGTCAACCCGACGTCATGCACAAGGGCCACAACGCCCCCCAATGCAAACTGCCATTCGAACCGCAGCCAGATATAGGCCACGATCACGACGATCGCACCCGCAACGGCCAGAACGGCGGTCAAGATCAGCTCGGACGAAACCTTGGGGCCGACGCTTTCGACCGAGGTGAATTTCACGTCGGCATCCGTGGTCTGCAAAGCGGCTTCGACAGCGGCGATGCCTTCGGCGGTGATCGCCTCATCGCCGCTCTGGGCCTGAATGCGGATCGAAGCCACATTATGGTCAGGCCCGAATGTCGGGTCAAAAACCTCGGTAATCGCCACATCGCCCAGATTGAGCGGCGCCAGCGCGGCCCGATAGGCGGCCACGTCGATCACATGCGGCGATTGCGTGCGGATGGTCGTGCCGCCACGAAAGTCGATGCCAAAGTTCAGCCCCATGGCGAAAAACAGGATCGCCGAGGCAACCAGCAGCACGACCGAGCCACCAAAGGTGATGCGCGCGTAATTGAAGAAGTTGAAGTTTGTGTTGTCGGGAACAAGACGCATACGCATGGTTCAGACCTCGATGCTCTTCGGGCGTTTCCAGTGGAACCAGGTCACGATGATCAAACGCGTCACAAAGATCGCGGTGAATACCGAGGTGATGATGCCCAGGCCCAGGGTGACCGCGAAACCGCGCACGGGGCCAGCGCCCAGTACAAACAGGATCACGGCTGTGAAGAAAGTGGTGATGTTACTGTCGGCAATGGCCGAAAAAGCGCGTTCATAGCCAAGCTCGATTGCCCGCGCCGGCCCTTTTGCGGTCTTCAATTCTTCGCGGATCCGCTCATAAACCAGCACGTTGGCGTCAACCGCCATACCCATGGTCAGCACGATACCCGCGATGCCCGGCAATGTCAGAACCTGCCCCGTCAGCGACAGGGCGCCAAAGATCAGCCCCACGTTGACGACAAGGGCAAAGCTCGCGAACCAGCCCCACAGCCCGTAGGTCAGGATCATGAACAGCACGACCGCGCCAAAGCCCACGGCGGCGGCCTTTTGACCTGAATCGATACTGTCTTGCCCCAGTTCGGGACCGATTGTGCGTTCTTCGAGGAAGGTCAGTTTGGTGGGCAACGCCCCCGCCCGCAACAGCACGGCAAGGTTTGTCGATTGCTCGATGGTAAAGCTGCCGGTGATGATGCCCGAACCACCCGTGATATGGCTCTGGATGACAGGGGCGCTAATCACCCCGTTGTCCAGCACGATCGCAAAGGGCTGGCCGATGTTTTCGGCCGTGTAGTCGCCGAACTTGCGCGCGCCCGTCGGGTTGAACCGGAAATTCACCGCCGGTCGGCCGTTCTGGTCAAAGGCAGGCTGGGCGTCGACCAATTCCTCGCCGGTCACGACGGGCGTGCGTTCCAACACATAGGCGGTCGTGGGATTTTCGACCGATGGCACGACAATCTCGTTGGCGTTGCTGGTCTGCGCCGTGGCCGCATCGACAACCCGCACGACAGGCTGGAACGTCAGCGCGGCGGTAGCCCCGATCAGGTCCTTGACCTCTTGCGCCGATCCGACACCGGGAACTTCGATCAAGATGCGGTTCTGGCCCTGACGAACGATTGTCGGTTCGCGCGTGCCAACCTCGTCGATCCGGCGGCGCACGATTTCAAGGCTCTGGGCCAGCGTGCGCTCGTCCGTCGCAACACGTTCCGCCTCGGACAACGAGACGATGATGGTGTCGGTGTCGGCCTTGATATCAAGATCGGTCGCGCCTGCGCCCGTCAACGTGGCCACGGGCCGCGCCAGACCGCGCACCAGTTCCAGCGCGCGCTCCAGACCATCGACATTCGAAATGCGCACGCGCAACTCGCCCGGTCCGCCCGGCACCCGCGTGACAAAACCGACCGTGTCCCGTGCCGTCGACAAAACGTCGCGCACGTCGGGCCACATCGATTCCATCCGCTGGTCATAAACCGCTGCCGTATCCACCTCGGCCAGCAAATGCGCCCCGCCCCGCAAGTCGAGGCCAAGGTTTACGAGCCCCGAGGGCAGGAACGACGGCCAAAGCGCCGCATCGGCCTCGAGTTCGGGGGTGGAAAGCCCGCCGTCGATCTGTTTGACGGCATCGTTATGGCGCTCGACCTGACCATAAAACAGGTTCGGCACGGCAAGGCCGACGCCAGCCACGCAGACCAGAATGATCAGCAACCGGCGCCAGAGCGGAATATGCAGCATGATAGTCCCTTCGGGATCAGGCGGATGCGGGTTCGGTCTTGCTTACGACCGAAGCGATGGTCGAACGGACCACGCGGATATGGACGCCCGAAGCGATCTCGATCTCGATCTCGTTGTCTTCCTTGACCTTCGACACTTTGCCGATGATCCCGCCTTGGGTGATAACCTGATCGCCGCGGCGAAGTGCGGCCACCATCGACTGGTGCTCTTTCAGCTTTTTCTGCTGGGGACGGATCAGGAAGAACCACATGATCCCGAAAATCAGGACAAGCGGAAGAATCTGGGTAATGCCTTGCATGGGGGCCTCTGCTGTAATGTGCGGGACAGCAGTGTGACTGCCCCCAAAAGTCGCGGCAACTTAGTGCCCCCCCGCCCGAATGGCAACCATGTGGCACCTCACGGAAACGGCATTATCCGATCACCGCATCCACTTTGACGCAAATATCCCGAGGGTGAATGCGCGCAAGGCGCGCAGAGGGGGCAGCGCCCCCTATTTCCTGTTCCACAGCAACACGAGATGGGGCATAACGCGCCTCACGATTTTAACGACAAGGAACCGATCCGATGCATGACATCCGCGCCATCCGCGACAACCCCGCCGCCTTTGATGCGGCGCTTTCGCGCCGTGGGCTTGCACCGGTCTCGTCGGATATCCTTGCCATCGACGAAGAACGCCGTGGCCTGATCCATGCCGCCGAAACCGCGCAGGCCGACCAGAACCGCGCCTCCAAGGACGTGGGCGCGGCCAAGGCGCGCGGCGACGAAGCCGCTTTTGAACAACTGCGCGCGCTGGTGGCTGACAAAAAGGCCGAGATCGCGCGTCTGGGCGACGAGGCCAAGGCCGCGGACCAGCGGCTGGCCGATCTGTTGATGCGTATTCCCAACCTGCCCTATGACGACATTCCCGATGGCCGCGACGAGGCCGACAACGTGGAAATCCGTCGCTGGGGCAGCCCGCGCAACTTCGACTTTGCGCCGCGCGAACATTATGACCTGCCCGCCGTCAAGGCCGGCATGGATTTCGAGACCGCGGCCAAGCTCTCGGGCGCGCGCTTTGTGGTGCTCAAAGGTGCCGTGGCGCGGCTCCACCGCGCACTCGCCCAGTTCATGATCGACAGCCATGTGGACAGCAACGGGTTGACCGAGGCGATCACACCGGTGTTGGTCCTGCCCGAAATGATGTTGGGCACGGGCCAGTTGCCCAAGTTCGGCGAGGACAGCTATGAAACCACCAACGGCTGGTGGTTGATCCCCACGGCCGAGGTGACGCTGACCAATTTTGTGCATGGCGAGACCGTGGACGAAGCCACCTTGCCGCATCGCTATGTCGCCCATACGCAATGTTTCCGGTCCGAGGCAGGCTCTGCGGGCCGTGACACCGCAGGCATGTTGCGCCAGCACCAGTTCGAAAAGGTCGAGATGGTCTCGATCACCGCGCCCGAACAGTCCGAAGCCGAACACGCCCGCATGACCCGCTGCGCCGAGGGTATCCTTGAAGCATTGGGCCTGCCCTATCGCACCGTGGTTCTCTGCGCGGGCGACATGGGCGCAGGCGCGCGCCGCACCCATGACCTCGAGGTCTGGTTGCCCGGTCAAGACAAATACCGCGAGATCAGTTCGGTTTCGACCTGCGGCGATTATCAGGCCCGGCGCATGAACGCGCGCTACAAACCCGCTGATGGTGGCAAGCCGCAATTCGTGCATACGCTGAACGGCTCGGGCCTTGCTGTGGGCCGCGCGCTGATTGCGGTTCTGGAAAACGGGCAAGAGGCGGATGGCTCGGTCAGCCTGCCTGCGGCGCTGCACCCCTATCTGGGCGGCAAAACGCGGCTCAGCGCCGAGGGCATTCTGGTCTGAACCGTCGCGGGGGGCCCTGCCCCCCGTCGCTGGCGCGACGCCCCCCGGGGTATTTGGGGTCAAAAGAATTGGGGCTCTGGCCGATCCGGTCCAGAGCCCCATTCATGTATCACTTCTTGACCCGTGGCCCCTTGGTGAGGTGTTTGGACAGGGCCGAGGGCTGTTTCTTTTTCTTGTTCTTGTAGGGGTTCTTATCCCCCTGACCGCGTAGCGTCAGGCGGATGGGCGTGCCTGGCATGTCAAAGTCCTCGCGCAGACCGTTCACGAGGTAGCGCGCATAGCTTTCGGGCACCTGATCGGGCAGCGAGGTCATCACCACAAAGCCCGGCGGGCGGGTTTTGACCTGGGTCATGTAGCGCATCTTGATGCGGCGGCCCTGCGGTGCGGGCGGCGGGTGCTGGGCCAGCATCGCCTCGAGCCAGCGGTTGAGTTGCGCGGTCGAGATGCGGCGGTTCCAGATGTCATGGGCGCGGATGATCGCGTCATGCAACCGGTCAAGCCCGCGTCCGGTCTTGGCCGAAACCGTCACCAGAGGCGCGCCGCGCAACTGCGGCAAGAGACGTTCGAACATCTCTTTCAGTTCTTTGAGCTTGTCCTGCTTTTCGTCCTCGAGGTCCCATTTATTGACCGCGACAACCACGGCACGACCCTCGCGCTCGGCCAGATCGGCGATGCGGAGGTCTTGTTGTTCAAAGGGAATCTCGACGTCGAGCAAGATCACAACGACCTCGGCAAACTTGACCGCGCGCAGGCCGTCGGCCACCGAGAGCTTTTCCAGCTTTTCCTGAATCTTGGCGCGTTTACGCATACCGGCGGTATCGAAAATCCGCATCGGCACCTCGCCCCATGTAAAGGGGACGGAAATCGCATCGCGGGTGATGCCCGCCTCGGGGCCGGTCAACAGACGCTCTTCGCCGATGATCTTGTTGATCAGGGTCGACTTGCCCGCGTTGGGGCGGCCAACGACCGCGATTTGCAGCGGGCGGGCGGTGGTGATGCGGCTGAGCGGATCGACTTCAGCAAGGTCGTCACCGTCCTCGTCGCTCACGTCCACGTCGATCAGCGGGCCGGTTTCCTCGGCGGCCTCGTCGGCGGCATCGACCAGCGGGGTCAGCACGTCCAGAAGCTCGCTCATGCCCTCGCCATGTTCGGCGGACAGGCGGATCGGCTCGCCCAGACCAAGCTCGAACGCCTCGAGATAGCCACCTTCGCCGGCGCGGCCCTCGGCCTTGTTGGCGGCGAGGATCACATGGGCGTTCTTGCGGCGCAGGATTTCGGCAAAGACGCGGTCGGTCGGCGTCAGACCAGTGCGCGCGTCGATCAGAAACAGGCAGGCGTCCGCCATTTCCACGGCGCGCTCGGTCAGGCGGCGCATCCGGCCCTGCAGGCTGTCGTCGGTGGCCTCTTCCAGACCCGCGCTGTCAAGCACGGTAAAGCGCAGATCACCCAGACGCGCGGCCCCCTCGCGCAGGTCACGCGTGACGCCGGGCTGGTCATCGACCAGCGCCAGTTTCTTGCCGACGAGGCGGTTGAAAAGCGTCGATTTGCCCACATTGGGGCGGCCGACGATGGCGAGGGTAAAGCTCATGTCCAAGGGTTCCTTGCTCGAAGCCCCGCCCGATACATCAAGCGGCGCTCAACGGAAAGCCAGAAGTTCACCTTTTTCGCTCAGGACATAGAGAACACCGCCCGCCACGACCGGCGCCGAGGCCGCGCCGTCCGGCAAAGCCGTTTCACCGATCAGCGCGCCCGATACCGGATCAAAGCTGCGCAGATAGCCATCCGACGAGGCGACGATCAGGCGGCCTCCGGCCAGAACCGGCCCGAAATGGGCATAGACCGCGCGGCGGCGTTTGGGGTTGTCCTTGACGAAATTGGGCAGAGCCACTCGCCAGATGACCGAACCGTCACTGTCCGAGACGCGGATCAGCTCGTTCAGGTCATTGACTGCAAACAGCGAGCCGCCCGCAGGCCAGACCGGACCGGTGGCGCCTTCGTTGGCGGTCCAGATCCGCTCGCCGGTGGCAAGATCCAGCGCGCCGAGGCGGCCGGAATAATTGCCGACATAGACGCGCGATCCGTCGATCACGGGGTCCGCTGCGATATCCGAAATATTGCTGGCCGAGGTTTCAAGCCGCTGGCCGGAAACGACCGAGACCCAGCGCCGCAGCCCGCCATTGGGGAAGGCCGCCATGACCTCGCCCGAGGAGAAGGGAAAGACGACATAGCCGCCGCCCACCGCAGGCCCTGCGCCACCCGCGAAATTGGCGGTCGAAGGCGTGCCCGCGATCTGCCAGACCACGCGGCCATTGCCCGCATCAATTGCCCATGCGCGGCTGTCGCGCGACATCACATAGACAAGATCGCGATAGACCGCGACCGCCGATGTGCCCGGTGCCTGAAGGTCCTGGGTCCAGACGATGGCACCTGTCGTCACATCAAGCGCGCTGATCGTGCCGAACCCCGTGGTGACGAAAAGCCGCGCGCCCGCAACCGCAAGCCCGCCGCCCGAGGCATCGCCCGCGCCGGTGACGGTTGTGGTCAGATCGGTCGCCCAAAGCGCCGCACCCTCGGTCGACGTCGCGGCGACATGGCCGCGCGCGTCCAGCGTAAAGACACGGCCGTTTTCCACGACGGGTTCGGCGGTAATGCGGGCGCGGCGGCTGTTGCCATCGCCGACCGGCACGGCAAAGACTTGAGTCAGATTTGCGGCCAGTGCCGGCTGGGTGATGCGGTGCTGGGCGCTGCCGCCGCGCTGGGTCCAACTGGCGTTCATCTGCGCCGCGGGCAGGCGAAGGGGTTGCGCGCGATTGGCCTCGACCGCGGTTTCGGCCCCGGGCAGTCCATCACGCAGCGACAGACGTTCGCCCGGCAGGTGAACATCGGGTTGGGAACAGGCCGCAAGCATCGCAAGGATGACTGCGGTGCCTAGGGCGAACTTGGCTTTCACGTCCCTAACCCCTTTCGGTTATTGCGCCGCACCAGCCAACGATCCGCCCAGAGCCACGATCAGCTTCATGGCGCGGTCGCGCAGCGACTGGCTTACCTCGGCATCTTCGACGATGGCATTGAGTGTCGCAATGGCGGATTCGCTGTCTCCGGCATCAAGTTGCGCCAGAGCGATCTGTTCGTTGGCCAAAAGACGGAACGGACGCCCCGCCACGGCCACCGGCTGCAGCGCGGCGATGCGGGCCGTCGGTTCCATCGAAGTGCCACGTGTCATCACGGCCTTGAGGGTTGCCAGATCGCGATAGATCTGCGGCATCAGCGGATCGGCGGCAATCGCCTCGAGCCGCGTGGCTGCACCTTCCAGATCACCCGCACCCACATCGACAGATGCCGCCAGAAGCTCGGCCACCACGGCGCCGTTGCGGCCTGCGGGCATGGCGTCAAAAGCCGCCTGACGTTCTTCGGGCGTGGTCTTTTCCATCGCGGCAAGGATCGCGTCGCCTTCGGCGCGCGCATTGGCCGTATCGCGCGCAAGGCTGTATTCGCGCCATGCTGCCCCGCCCACGATGACAACGACCGCCAGAATGGCGATCCAGCCGTATTTGCGGAACATGGCATAGAGCCGGTCCTGTCGGACGGCCTCAGAGACCTCGTCGATGAAACTTTCGTTATTGCTCACGGCGGCCTCTCGGGATTTCAACAGCGTTGCGACGTCATAGCGTGAAGCCGCGCGCCTTGCCAAGGGCCGCGCCGTGCCCGCAAGGCGAAACCACCCGTGTTTTGGCGGTGATCCGCTTGGATATTGAAGGGGGTGGTGCCGGTGAAGGGACTCGAACCCCCGACCCCATCATTACGAATGACGTGCTCTACCAGCTGAGCTACACCGGCGTCCGCGCGGCTCTTAGCATCGGGTCGCGCGGGGGGAAAGACCTAAAAAGCGACGGGCGGGCCAAACTGGCGGGGCAGGCCTCAGTCTTCGTTGTAAGAGGCGTAATAGCCCAGATATTTGTAACCATGCGCGCGCGTTTCGTCATGGGTCAGCACCGTCAGGATCGGCGTGCCCGGGCGGACGCTGAGTTGCAGTTGGGCAAAGCTTTCGCGCAGGTCGCTTTGCGAGGTCGTACCGTAACGGACCACCAGCACCACCAGATCGGCATGGGGCACGATATATCGGGCATCGACCACCGGCACCAAGGGCGGGGTATCAATGATCGTCACATCCAGCGCATCGCGGGTATTGCCGATCAGCGTTTCAAACGTATCCGACAGCAAGAGTTGATCGGTCGGCACCTTGGCACGGCCATGACCCATGATGACGCCAGCCGGTGATTTCAGATCACGTTCGTAGATCGTTTCGATTTCGCTGATTGACCTCGGTCCGGTCAGAAAATCGATAAACCCTTTGTCCGGTGTCAGACCCAGATATTTGTGCAGCGACGGTTTGCGCAGGTCCACGTCCAGCAGCAGCGTCTTTTTGCCGGCAACCGCATAGGTCCGCGCCAGCGCGATCGAGACCGATGATTTACCTTCGGCGGGGATCGACGAAACAACGGCAATCACCTTGCCTTTGGATTTATCTTGTCCGGCAAGGCTTTGGTCGATCGCCGCGCGCAACCGGCGGATCGATTCCGAAAAGATCGACAGCGGCGCGTCCGTTACCCTGTCAGCCACGCTTTTTTGTTCGGCAGTCTGATCGACCTTGGGGATAACCGAGGCCACCCGTGCGGGCAGCAGATGGGCAAGCTGTTGGGCCGAGGTCACACCGCCCACCAAGAACTCGACCACAAAGGCCAGACCCATGCCCACGACCGCCGATGCCAGCAGCGCGAGGACCAGCACACGTTTCTTGCTGGGGTATGAGGCCGACTGCGGCGCCAGCGCCGAGGATACGATGCGGCTGTCAGCAACCTGCACAAGGGCCTGCGCCTCAAGATCACGCTGGCGCGAAAGCAGCGTCTGGTATTGCCGCTGGGCGATATCGGCCTCTTGCTGCAGGCTGAAAATCTCGGCCAGCGTCGTGGATGACAGATTGCCGCCCAGCACCTTGGCGCGAAACTGATCACGGATGCTGGCGTTGGTCTGGTCTTGCGTGCTGACATCGCCCCGCAGCGTGTCGATCGAGGACGCCGCAGTTGTCGACAGTTGCTGTTGCAAACGGTCCAGACCGGATTGCAGGTCGATGGCGGCCTGCGTGCCGGCCTCGACCTGTCCCAATTGTTGGCGCAAGTCCGCATATTGGCGGGTCAGGCTTTGCAACGCGTCGTCTTGCAAGGTCCGCGACAGGCTTTCCCAGTCACGACCCGCCAAGGCGTTTTGCGCCGTATCAAGCCGTCCGGACAACGCCCCCAAGGCGGCGTTCGAGGCCGATAGCTGGGCCTTGAGCGCCTCGATATCGGTAGAGCCGCTTTCAGCCGCCAATCTTTCGATATTCTGGTCGATATAGTTCGACAGGGTCTCGTCGCTCGACACCATGGCCATGCGCGCGCCTTCAAGTTGCCCCTGCAGCAAATCGCGCGACCCCAGTGCCGCGTTCACTTTCGACTGCACCTGCAGCGCGATGTAGGTTTCCGACAAGATATTGGCGAGCCGTGCGGCGTTTTCTGCCGAGGTCGAGGTCACCTCGACGCCGATCACATAGGTCGAACCGCGACGCTTGACCGAGGTGGCGCCTTCAAGCTTGCGCAGGGTCGAATTGAGTAGGGCCGCACCCGTAGGCATCGGTCGCGCCTGCAGGCCGATCGCGGTTCGCATCTTGTCCAGCCAGCCAATGGTCGGGCGAAACTCTGGATCCGTCAGCAACCCTGCCCGTTCGATTGTGGCCAGAGCCACCGTATCAGAGCGGAGAATTTCGACTTCGCTTTCAAGACGCGCGTTTTCGGACGAACCCGGAACCGAGAAATTATCCTGTCCGCTCAAGAGGTTCTTTTGGCTTGTGTCCACCATGATCAGCGCGGTGGCGGTAAACATCGGCGTCGCCGTGACCAGATAGACCGCCGTGACGGCCAGACCCAGAACGACCGTCAGCACCACCAGTCTGATCTGACGACGCAGAACGCCCAAGACTTCGCGCAGGTCAATTTCGCCGTCATCTTGGTCGTTCATACTTTTGTCCCTGCCCTACCGGACTCTATCCGACTGTCAATCAAACCTGCACAATGCTGGGAGCATGTTTTTCGGAGATACGGACCGAGGTCAACCGGCCAGTCTGCCATGCGCCGGTGTCGACGTTGATCCGGCGTGGCAAAATCAGCGGCGTGTCCAACGCGACATGGCCATGAATAACCAAGGGCCCCGCGCCAGCCCCGTCACTGCGCGCGGGATCGCCCCACATAAGCTGCCAAGGGTCTTGCTGTTCCAAAGCCATCCCGGGGTCGATGCCCGCATGCGCCATGACATAACCCGGGGCACGGGCCAGAAAGGGCAGGTTTTGCAGGGCCTTCAAATGGTCCTCGGGCAGATGCGCGGCCAATCGCTGGATCAGCCGTTGGGGCGGCTCGGGCGCGTCCGGATCGACGTAGACGCCATAGGAGGCCAGCGTTTCCGCGCCTCCATGTTTCAGCCAGCTTTGGTTTGTAACGGGATCGCCCATGAATCTGAGCATCATGTCTTCGTGGTTGCCACGGATCGCCCTGCGCGATCTCACGGCCCCGCCCGCAGGACGCAACAGGTGGTCGATCACGCCGGCGCTATCTGGCCCGCGGTCGATAAAATCACCCAAGAGCAGGATATGAACGGGGGTCGTCTCGGCCTCGGCGATCCGCGCCTCGAGCGCGCGCAACAGATCCAGCCGCCCATGCACGTCGCCGACGACGTAAATCGGCGTCGCGAGATCGGCATAGTCGATGATGTCCAACACCGCTTTCGGCCTGTTGAATATCTTGCTCAACCAGCTCATGCCAAACCCGATCCGGACCGCAGCCGCACCAGACCCAAGGCCAGAACCACGATCAGAAAGATGGTGTTTGCCTCGATCTCGAGGCTGAAATCCGTCAGCGAATGAATGGCGCCAAGCACCAGCACGCCGATCCCTGCCACAGGCAAGGCAAAGCCCGAGCTTCGCCGCACCGTGCGGCGCACCAACCCGACGGCGATGCCTGCAAGCATGACGATCGGCAGGCTTCCGGCGATAAGCCCGAGTTCCACCCAGAGCATCAGATAGCTGTTATGCGCCAGATCCCAGACCAAGGCCGTTGAAACCGGAGGCCGATGCACCAGCGGATAGGCGCTGGCGAAGGTATCGAACCCCCAGCCCGTCCATGGGCGCAAGCGGATCAATTCCAACGTCTGGGCATAAAGGTCCAGCCGCGTCTGCGCCGAAATCTCGGTCATCACCGAACGGTCAAGGACCGCCTGCCCCAAGAGGAAGATCAAAACCACAGGCCCCGCCAAGAGGGCGGCACAGGCCTGCAAGAAAGGCCCGACGATCTTGCCCGTTGCCTTGATCCGCATCACCACGAAAACCACGAACAGGGCCGTGACGGTCGCAAACAGGCCCATGCGCGACTGCGTGCCCAAAAGAGCCACAAAATTGAAAGCAAGGCTCAGCCAGATCAATGCGCGATCGATGATATGCCCATCGGCCAGCCCATTGCGCGCCCGCCGCATCCGCGGCTTGGCCATCTCGCCAAGCGTTAGTGCAAGCCCCAGCACCAAGCCCATACCCAGAAACGTCGCGAAGGAATTGCGGTTGATGAAAAAACCCGTCACCACGCCCGGTTCGCCCTGCCGCATGCCCCAGAGATCGAAATCGCCAAGCAGGTTCAGCGCCATCACGCCCCAGACCGCATGCAAGGTGACGACCCAATAAAGGCTCCACCCCAGCTTTTCGACGCGGCTGACAGAATTCGCCACCTCGATCACCAAGGCAAAAACCAGCCCATAGGTGAAAAGACGCGCAAGGCCGAGCAGACTGTCGCTGACCGAGATCGAGATCTGCGGGGCCAGCCCCGCCGTATCCCCCTGATCTGGCAGCAAAACCTGCGCCAGCACGAAAATCGTCAGCCCAAGCCCCGTCAGCAGCGGCCAGCGATGGTCCAAGGCCCGCAGTTCGCGGCGCGGCTCTCGCAGGGCCATCAGCACGTGGTAGAGAGCAAAGAAAAAGCCGCTCGCGGCTGCCCAAGCCAGCCAGATGACCGGACGGTTCGACCCCGCAGGGATCGGCACGATGGCCACAAACAGGACCACCAGAGCCGCAAAAACGTCGTTTATGGCGGTGCCCGCCGTGGCGGCGGCTGCTTTTTGGCGCCTCAGCCAGTTCATTGCCGCGCCTCCGTCTTGGCCGCTGCCAGAAATCCGGCCTGTGCCGTTTCGCTCGCCCATTCAAGGGCCCCCGCGATCCAGTCCTGCTGGTCTGCATGCGCCAGATAGCGCCGCGCCAGCGGTCGCTGCAGGGTGGGCTCTTCGGCCATGGCCCTGACGTCATTGGCCAAAGCCGCGCGCGCGGGTTCATCCATTTCGTCGAAATGCGCCAAGGCCAGCGCCACGCGCCGATCCACCAGCCAGCCTTCGCTGTCCGATACCTTTTGGCTCAGGATCAGGGCCGTATTCATCGCCGCCCAATCCGCCAACGCCGCCGACGACGCCGCCAGCGCATAGGCCGCTACCCCTGACACCGGCGATGCCGCCAGGGCCCGCCGCGCGGCATCGGCGCAGGCGTTTGCCGCTTCGACACGGGTCGATTGCGGAAAAATGGACGCCGCAATCCCCGCCTGTAACCCCGCGCAATTGTCCAAAAGGCTGCGTCGCGTCATCCGGCCCCAGCCAAGGTCAAGAACCTGATCGGGTTCGGACAGCGCCAACATGGTCTGCACCGGATCGAGACGCGAAAACCGCACGGCGCGGTATTCTTGCACAAAGGCCACAGCCGCGGCTGCGCCGATCACCAAAGCGGCCATCGCGAACGTGAGACGCCAAGCTCTGGTCGATGCCATTCAAAAACCCTGTCGGTCGCGCAACTGCGGTAGGCAAGTCACCTGCCCAACCCTTCTTGCCCCATCATGCAAATGCAAAGGGCCCGCGTCACCTTTCGACGACGCGGGCCCCGATGCAAGGAAATCAGGCGTCCGAGGCGTTATAGATCGTCATCAGGTTGATCTGGTCGGCGTTCCCGCCGTTCACCAGCGACACATAATAGGCGAGGTTATTCTTGAATTCACCCGCCGGCAGCGCCGCGAAGATCACGTTGAGGGCTGCGCCCATGTCCAGACCAAGGCCCGGATTATCCTGCGCGATCAGAATCAGATAATAGACCAAGGCGGCATAGTTGGTTTGCAACTCGGCATCCGAAAGCCCGCCCGTCTGCATCGAGGCCAGCAAATCATTGACCGTCCCCGCGCAGCTTTGCGGCGCCGCGGTGCAGGTGCTGGTCAACGCGGTAGCGTCAAAGGCCAGCGCGGCGGCTTGCGCCTGAATCGGTGCAGCAAAGCCCAGAGCGACAGCAAAAATGGCGGCGGAAACTGGTTTCATCGCGAACTCCCGAAATCGTCTGCGTCGTCCATAGCAGGACCACGCCTAGTTTTAAAGCATATCAGAACCGCAACCGGTGGTTATTTTCAATGCAGTTGCATCTGCGCGGCGGAATTAAACGCAAATTGGATTTGTTGTTGGGAAATGGTGCCCCCAGAGAGACTCGAACTCCCGACCCTCTGATTACAAATCAGACGCTCTACCAGCTGAGCTATAGGGGCACGCCGCATCCGATAGCCTCAGGCGCGGACCAGTGCAAGCCTTAGCGGTTCGAGCGTGCCAGCAATATGACAGCGACCAGCCCTACGCCGGTAATCATCAACGCCGCAGGCGAGGCGTCGGCGATGTTTTCCAGTGACGCCTTGTCATGCACACGCGTGGCCAATGTATCGTAGTTGAACGGCCGCAGCAGCAGCGTGGCGGGCAGTTCCTTGACGCAATCGACAAACACCAGCAGCAGCGCCGATCCGATCGAGGCGCGCACAAGCGGCAGATGCACCGCACGCAGGGTGCCGCCGGCGCTACGCCCCAGCGACCGCGCGGCCATCGGCAGGCTGGGCGAGATGCGCCCGATCGCGCCATCTGCCGCGCCCTGCGCCACGGCAAAGAACCGCACCACATAGGCCAACACCACCGCCGCCGCGCTGCCCGTCAGAATCAGCCCCGGGTCATAGCCCGTGGCGGCCCAGATCGCATCGGCCACGCGGTTATCCAGCGCCGCCAGCGGCACAAGGATACCCAATGCCAGAACCGCACCCGGGGCGGCATAGCCGATCGAGGTCACCGGCAGCAGCAGTTGCGGCAACCTGCGCCCCGAGAGCCGCACCCCGTAAACCATGAATACCCCTGCCGTGACCGTCAGCACGGCGCCGACGCCACCGGTCCACAGACTATGCCCCAGTGCCGTCAAAAGTTCGGGCGAGACCCAGCCCTTGGCATTGGCCGCATGACCGGCCAGAACCGCGACGGGCAGGACAAACCCCGTCAGCACAGGCAAAAGACAGAGCGCAAAGGCCGCCCAGCCCCGCGCACCCAGCAGGCGGACGGGGGTCACGGGCCTATGCCCACGTGCCGACGCCGCCACACGGGCACGCCTGCGGCTATATTTTTCAAGCGTCACCAAAAGCACGATCAGCCCCAGCACGCAGGCCGCCAACTGCGCCGCGCCGCCAAGGTTGCCGCCTTGCAGCCAGACCGAAAAAATCCCCGTGGTCAGCGTCTGCACCGCGAAATAGTCCACCGTGCCGAAATCGTTGACTGTCTCCATCATCACAACGGCCACGCCTGCCGCGATCGCGGGGCGCGCCAGCGGCAACCCAAGGCGCCAGAACCGCCCCCAAGCGCCCTGCCCCAGCGCGCGGGCCACCTCATAGGCGGCACCCGATTGTTCACGAAAGGCCGCACGGGTGAGGATATAGACATAAGGATAAAGCGCGGCGGTAAAGACCGCGACCGCAGCCTCGCGCGTGCGGATGGCGGGAAACCAATAGTCGCGCGCGCTCTGCCAGCCCATGGCCTCGCGCAACAGCGTCTGCACCGGACCGGCATATTCCAGAAAATCCACCAGCGCATAGGCGCCCACATAGGCCGGCACCGCCAAGGGCATCAGCAGCGCCCATTGCAGCCAGCGATGCCCCGGAAAACGATACATCACCACCAGCCACCCTGCGCCGGTCCCCACAGCCGCGGTCAAAACGCCGACGGCTGCCATCAAAACCAGTGTGTTACCCACGTAACGCGGCAGCGTTGTGGCCAAGAGATGCGGCCAGATATTGTCGGCGGGCGTCAGCGCAAACCAGATCACCGCCAGAATTGGACCGGTCACGAGGCAGGCAATAACCACCGCACCCAGCGACCACGCGGAAAAGCGCGGCGACCTCACTGCCAATTTCTGACTCGTTTGCTCGGACATGGCTTCGCGCCTACCCCAAAGCGGTTTCACTGTCCAGAAAAGCCCCTATAATGGGGGCCATAATAAGCAGGCAGACCAATGCAGATCGTATTTCACATCGGCGCGAATTGTACGGACGATGACAGGCTTCTCAAATCATTGATGAAGAACGCCGACACATTCGACGCCCATGGCGTGCGGGTGCCGGGGCCCGGTCGATATCGCAAATTGATGCGCGACGCGATCAATGGCCTGTCCAGCAGCGGTGGCAACCCCGCACCCGGTGCGCGCGAGGAACTGCTGGACGCGGTTCTCGAGGGCGCACCCGCATCGCGGCTGGTGATGAGCAACGCCTCATTCGTCTGCGTCCCGCCGCGGGTCTTTCTGGACGGCGGCTTTTTTCCACAGGCCGAGGGCAAGATCGGCGCGCTGACGCGGCTTTTCGCAGGTGACGAGTTGGAAATCGCCTTGGCGGTGATGAACCCCGCCACCTTCGTGCCCGCACTATACGAACGCGTGCAGAACGAAGACTTTGCAACCTTCATGAACGGCGTTGACCCGCGCGAGATCCGCTGGGCGCCCTATGTCGAACGCATCCGCGCGATCGCCCCCAATGCCGGCATCACCGTCTGGTGCAACGAAGACACGCCGCTGATCTGGGGGCAGTTGATCCGCGAACTTTCGGGGCTTGATCCCTTTACGCCCATTCTGGGAGGATTTGATCTGGTGGCCACCATCATGTCGACCGAGGGCATGAAACGGATGCTGGCCTATCTCAAGTCCAATCCGCCCCAGAACGAAGATCACAAGCGCCGCATCATCGCCGCGTTCCTTGACAAATTCGCGCTGGCCGATGTGGTCGAAGAAGAGCTGAACCTGCCCGGCTGGACGCACGAGCTGGTGGATGATCTGACCGCCGCCTATGAGGAAGACGTCTATGAAATCTCGCGTATGGAAGGCGTGACGCTGATCACGCCCTAGGGCTTACATGCCCAGCGCGGCGCGATAGACCTCGAGGATCGCCTCTTCCTCGGCCAGATCATTGCGGTCTTTCTTGCGCATGGTGATCAGCTTGCGCAGGGCCTTGGTGTCATAGCCACGGCCCTTGGCCTCGGCCATCACCTCTTTTTGCTGGTCGGCAATGTCCTGCTTTTCCGCGTCAAGGCGCTCGAAACGTTCGATGAAGGACCGAAGCTCATCGGCGGCGACTTCGAAGGCGGAATCAGACATTTTGGCTCTCCTAGCTGGGCGGACCCTTCCCTAGCCCGTCGCGCGCAGGGCGGCAAGGCTTGCAGCGGGTGGGCTTGGCCGCTAGTGAGGCGCGGCAATCAGGAGGCGTGGCCCATGCATATCATCGTACTCGGCGGCACCGCCCTCTCGCTTTTGGGTCTGGTCGGAATCTTGTGGAGCGTGATCGCCGTGGTCCGCGCGCGCCGCAGCGCCACCTCGGACGAGGACCTCCGCGCGAAAATCCAGCGCGCGCTGCCCATCAACCTGCTGGCGCTCTTGCTGTCGGTCATCGGTTTGATGACCGTGGGGCTGGGGCTGTTCCTGTTCTGATTCAGGCGTCGAGCGCAGGCTCGGGCAGGCTGCAAAACACGGCATAGAGGCTTTGCAGGATCGGAATCAGCCGTTCGTCGGCGATCCGGTAGCGGATCGTGCGGCCGTCGCGATCGCAGGTTACCAGACCGTCAGCTCGCATCCGTGCCAACTGGCCCGAGACATAGGATTGGCTGGCACCAAGCGCATGTTCCAGATCACCCACGCATTGTTCGCCCCCTGTCAGCGCGCACAAGAGCCGCAACCGCGCGGGGTTTGCCAATACCTTGAGGACGTTGGCGGCCTCGTCGGCGGCCTTGTCCATCGCCTGCGCTGAAAATCCGTCCATGTCCGATCCTCTTGCCCGCAGAATGTATCGGGTATTTGACATATAATTGAGGTGGCAAGGCGTCGCAATCCACGGCAAGGAAAGCGGGACGCTTTTCTTTGGAGCCCTTTGTCATGCTGGAAATTCGCCCGATCACGCCGCAATACGCGGTCGCCCCTCAGATCCAGCCCGCCGATGTGGCGGCGATCAAGGCGGCAGGCTACACCACAATCATCTGCAATCGCCCCGACGACGAGGTTGAACCGGGCGAGTTGGCAGCCGAAGTCGGCGCTGCGGCCAAGGCCGCTGGGCTGGATTTCGTCATCATCCCCGTGACCCATGACACACTGACGCCCGCCGTTGTGGGTGCCCATGGCGGGGCCATGGCCTCGGCCAGCGGGCCGGTGCTGGCCTACTGCTACTCGGGCACGCGCTGTTCCATCGTCTGGTCGCTGGTTCAGGCGCGGACCATGCCGGTCGACGACATCATCGCCGCCACGACCGCCGCGGGCTATAGCCTTGGCCATCTGCGGCCCTTGTTCGAGCGCTACGCGGCCCTTTAACCCTCGGGCGGCAGGCGCGGCGCGGCGGCGTCCTCGGCCAAGACGGGGCGCGGCGGCGGTTCGATCCTGATCGCGCGCATACCGCCACTCTGGCCCAGACGCGCCTGCGCATGGACACGCCCGTCCTCGCCCGTCAGGCGCAGCGAATGCACTGTCACGCCGGGCAAGGGCAAAACCAACCCGGGCGCGAATGCGACCACACGGGACAGCGGCAACCGTTGCCTGTGCAGGACGGCGGTCAGGCAAACGGGCGCCTCGGCCACGGTGCTGCGCCAATCCTCGGCCCAGCGGGGTGACTGGGTGGTGGCCTCATGGTGGTGGGGCGGATGCGGATCGGGCCAGAGAAACGTCACGTCGGACCGCCGGTCGCCATGGCCAAGGCCCAGTGTCATCGTCAGCCGGAAATAGTCACAGTCCTCCAGCATGACCCGCGCCGCGCGCAGGCCGCCTAATCGATCGGCGGGGCTAAATCCGGGCGCGGCGGTGGCGATGGGACTGTGCGGCGCAAGGCCGGCCAGATCGGCCAGCCATCGTTGCAAAAGCGGCGCGACAAGCGCCGCGTCGGTGGCGGTTGGCGGGCGCGGGTC
>JAHEBS010000184.1 GCA_024642145.1 Marivivens sp. | reverse complement strand
AACCGAGCGTCTGTCTCTACGTTTGAACACCACTTGCCGTCTTGCCTTCCTGCTGCGTTGACTGCGCGGGGATGCCGCGCTTGGGGTCACGGAGCCGTTCGATGGACGAGACGTTGCTCTCGGCCTCCAGCGCGGTCATGACCCTGTGCAGATGTTCTGCGTCACGCAGATCAACATCAAGTAACAGCCGGTAAAAATCTGGCTTGCGGTCAAGAAAGTTGAGATCCGAGATATTGGCGTTCTGTTCGCCGACCAGCGTGCAGATGCGCCCCAGAACGCCCGCATCGTTGGTGATCGTCATGTCGAAGGTCACCGTATAGACGGGTTTGTGGGTGCCTTCGGTCCAGTGCAGATCAACCCAGCGCTCGGTCTGGTTTTCCCATGTCACCAGAGCCTCGCAGTCGATCGCGTGGACGATCACGCCTTGGCCACGGAACGTGATACCCACGATCCGTTCGCCCGGAACCGGCTGACAGCAGGGCGCACGGCGGAACGTTTCGTCAGCCTTCAGCCCCAAAACCGCGCGGCCTTCGTCCACTTCCTCGCCGTTCTGTTCGGCCAGATCGGGATAGATGATCCGCAACACCTTGGTCGCAGACAGTTCCGCCTGACCCACCAGCGCCAGCATGTCTTCGACACTGTCGATCGCCAGAGTTTTGGCGGCGGTGCGCAGCGCCTTGTCAGAGTTCTTTTTGCCAAAGTTCTCAAAGGCCGCCCTGATCAACTCGTTGCCCAGCTTGATGAACCGCGCACGGTCCTCTTCGCGCAGCGAGCGGCGGATAGATTGCTTGGCGCGGCCAGTCACCGCGATCTCGATCCATGTTGCCTGCGGACGCTGGCCCTCGGCGGTAATGACATCAACCGACTGCCCGTTCTTGAGCCGCGTCCAAAGCGGCACCCGCAACCCGTCCACGCGTGCGCCAACACAGGCGTTGCCGATCCGCGTGTGGATCGCATAGGCAAAATCGATGGGCGTAGCGCCGCGCGGCAGCTTGATCACGTCACCCTTTGGGGTGAAGCAGAACACCTGGTCTTGATACATTTCCAGACGAACGGCCTCGAGGAATTCGTCATGGTCGTGTTCTTCGTCCAGACGCTCGGTCAGTTGCGCGATCCAGCGCACGGGATCGACGGCAAAGCGGTTTTCAACGCGTTCACCATTCTTGTAGGACCAATGCGCTGCCACGCCGGTTTCAGCGACTTCGTGCATCTCGCGGGTGCGAACCTGCACCTCGACGCGCTTGCCATCGCGACCCGACACCGTGGTGTGGATCGAGCGATAACCGTTCGACTTGGGCTGGCTGATGTAATCCTTGAACCGCCCCGGCACGGCGCGCCAGCGTTGATGCACCACACCAAGGATGCGGTAACAGTCGGCCTCAGTCGCGCAGATGATGCGGAATCCGTAGATGTCGGACAGGCGGCTAAAGCCTTGATCCTTTTCCTGCATCTTGCGCCAGATGGAATAGGGGCGCTTGGCGCGGCCCGATACATCGGCAGAGATGCCCGCACGTTCCAGTTCCAGCCGCATATCGGCGGTGATCTTCTGGATTACATCGCCGCTTTCCTTTTGCAGCGTGATGAAACGGCGGATGATCGAATTCCGCGCTTCGGGGTTCAGCACGCGAAACGCCAGATCTTCCAGCTCTTCGCGCATCCATTGCATACCCATGCGACCTGCAAGCGGTGCATAGATATCCATGGTCTCACGGGCCTTCTGGGCCTGCTTTTCCGGCTTCATCGACCGGATCGTGCGCATATTATGCAAACGGTCGGCCAGCTTGACCAAAGTCACCCGCAGATCGCGCGAGGTCGCCATGAACAGCTTGCGAAAGTTTTCGGCCTGTTCGGTGCGCGTCGAGTCAAGCTGCAGGTTGGTCAGCTTGGTCACGCCATCGACCAGTTCGGCGATCTCGCGGCCAAAACGCGCCTCGACATCACTGAACGAGGCCTTGGTGTCCTCGATCGTGTCATGCAGCAGTGCGGTGACAATGGTGGCGTCATCCATCTGCTGCTCGGCCAGAATACCGGCCACGGCAACGGGATGGGTGAAATAGGGTTCCCCCGATTTTCGCATCTGCCCTTGATGCGCGGCCTCGCCATAGTCGAAGGCATCGCGCAAGAGCTTGACGTTCGTGCGGGGGTTATAGGCGCGGACCGTTGCGATCAGTTCATCCGCGGTCATCTTGGTCCCTCGTCAGGGGCGGCGCCGCAGGATCAGCGCTGACCCTGCGCTTCCATCAGGGCGCGCAGCAGACGCTCTTCCGACATGTCGTCTTCCGAGGGGCGGTCCGCTTCGGCGCTCATCAGCAGAGCCATCGAATCTTCCTCGGGCTCGTCGACCTCGATCTGGGTCTGGTGCGCTTCGACCATACGCTCGTAGAGATCGTCGGCCATCTGGGTCTCGTCCGCGATTTCACGCAGCGCGACGACGGGATTCTTGTCGTTGTCGCGGCTGATGGTCAGCGGCGCACCCGCGGCAATCTCGCGCGCACGATGCGATGCGAGCAGTACCAGCTCGAAACGGTTCGGAACCTTGTCGACGCAATCTTCTACCGTCACGCGGGCCATCGGCGCACTCCACTCTCTATAGGGCGATCCTAGGGAAGCCTCCTACTAAGCGCTACTATCGGAAATGACAAGCAGAAAGCTGCTGTTTTTCAGGCGATGGGCCTGACCTCGGCACGCGCCGCTACGGGCAGCGCATCCAGCATTTCCACAACGCTCTGCCCAAGGATCGGATGCCGCCATTGCGCCGCGACATCGGCCAGCGGCACCAGCACAAAGGCGCGGTCCTGAAGGCGCGGGTGCGGCAGGATCAATTCCTGCGGCGTTTGCTGTTGTTGTTGCGTGGCCGACAACGCGCGCCACGCGTCATGGGTCGGCGCGTCGGGCCAAACCTCGTCCCCCACCGCGATCAGATCAACGTCCAAGGTGCGCGCCCCCCAACGCAACTGTCGAAGGCGGGCAAATTCGGCCTCGACCTTGTGGAGCTGCGTCAAGATGTCTCGCGCCGGCAGATCCGAGGTCAACCGCAGGGCCGCATTCACATAGTCGGGCCCCGATCCATCAGGGAAGGCGGGCGTCGCATAGAGCCTGCTTGGCGCGATTTCTCCAAAAATCTGGGCAATTCGGTCGATCGCCGCCACCACGGTTTCGCGGGGCGATCCCGCGGGCGAATCCAGATTACCACCCAGCGCCAGCAGCACTGGACGGATCGACATATCTTGTTCGGCATATTGCGACATTTCGGTTTTATCCTATTGTCAAAACACGCGCAGGACTACTCACCACTCACCCCGGCGCGCAAGATTGAAGGGACTGAAAATGTTTTATCGTGACGAGCGCCTTGCGCTCTTCATCGATGGCTCGAATCTCTATGCGGCCGCCAAGGCGCTGGGGTTCGACATCGATTACAAGTTATTGCGTCAGGAATTCATGCGCCGCGGCAAACTGGTTCGTGCATTCTATTACACCGCTCTTCTGGAAAATGACGAATACTCGCCGATCCGGCCCTTGGTGGACTGGCTCAACTACAATGGCTTTAGCCTTGTGACCAAACCCGCCAAAGAGTTCACCGACAGCCAAGGCCGACGCAAAGTCAAAGGCAATATGGACATCGAGTTGACCGTCGACGCGATGGAGCTTGCCCCCTTTGTCGAGCATATCGTGATCTTCTCGGGCGACGGCGACTTCCGCCCGCTGGTCGAGGCGCTGCAGCGCAAGGGCGTGCGTGTGTCGGTGGTTTCGACCATCCGCAGCCAGCCGCCGATGATCGCGGACGAACTGCGCCGTCAGGCCGACAACTTTATCGAACTGGACGAGTTGCGCGATGTCATCGGCCGTCCGCCGCGCGACCCGCGCCCCGAGAACGAGCCTAGCGTCGCCACGCAAGAGGCCTGACGTGATTCGCGGTCGCGCGGCACATCGCTGCGCGACCGCCGCCCCGCTGCGGGGCTGGACCACGGCCCGCCCTGCCCCTAATGAGGGCAGGAACCGATGGATCTGAACCCATGAACCAGCTCACCCTCCTACTGGCCGCCCCGCGCGGCTTTTGCGCGGGCGTCGACCGCGCCATCAAGATCGTTGAAATGGCGATCGAGAAATGGGGCGCGCCGGTCTATGTGCGCCATGAGATCGTGCATAACCGCTATGTCGTGGATGGCCTGCGCGCCAAGGGCGCCGTGTTTGTCGACGAGTTGACTGATTGCCCCGATGACCGTCCGGTGATCTTTTCTGCCCATGGCGTGCCGAAATCCGTCCCCGCGGCTGCCCGCGCGCGGGACATGATCTTTGTCGATGCCACCTGCCCGCTGGTCAGCAAGGTGCATATCGAGGCCGAACGCCACCACGAGAACGGGCTGCAGATGGTCATGATCGGCCACGCCGGACATCCCGAAACCGTCGGCACCATGGGCCAGTTGCCTGAGGGCGAGGTGATGCTGGTCGAAACCGTCGCGGATGTGGCCCACCTCTCTCCACGTGATCCCGCGCGGCTTGCCTATATCACCCAGACGACGCTGTCGGTCGATGACACCGCGGAAATCGTCGCGGCCCTGCGCGCAAGGTTTCCCGCCATCGTCGGCCCGCATAAAGAAGACATCTGCTATGCCACCACCAACCGCCAAGAGGCGGTCAAGGCGATCGCCCCGCGCATCGAGGCGCTCTTGGTGATCGGCGCGCCCAATTCGTCAAACTCGCGCCGACTGGTCGAGGTGGGCCGCGCGGCCGGCTGCGCCTATGCCCAACTGGTCGAACGCGCGACCGATATCGACTGGAACGCGCTCGCAACCGCGCGCAGCGTCGGGATCACCGCGGGCGCCAGCGCCCCCGAGGTCCTGATCAACGAGGTCATCGACGCCTTCCGCGCCCGCTTTGACGTGACGCTGGATATCGTCGAGACAGCGCAGGAACGGGTCGAATTCAAAGTGCCGCGCGTGCTGCGCGAGTCGGCATGACAGGCCCCGATCCGCAGACCATCGGCGTCTATGACGCCCGCGCGGGGGAATATGCCACGCTCTACAAAGGTGCCGCGCCATGGC
>JAHEBS010000183.1 GCA_024642145.1 Marivivens sp. | reverse complement strand
CGAGGACGAGAAGGACCAGATTGCGTCAAGATCGGCGTGGCTGGCCAGCGTGCCGGCAAGCTCGGCATGGCTGCCTGTGATCAGGTTGATCACGCCGCCGGGCACATCCGAGGTTTCCAGAACCTGAATGAAATCTGTTGCTGCCAGCGGGTAGGGCTCGGACGCCAGAGCCACCACGCGGTTGCCCATGGCGATGGCGGGCGCGATGGTCGAGATCAGGCCCAGAAGCGGCGCGTCGTCGGGGCAGAGGATGCCGATGTTGCCGACCGGTTCGCGCATGGCCAGCGCCACGCCACGGATCGGCACGCCATGGGCCTGACCGTCGAATTTGTCGGCCCAGGCCGCATAGGTAAAAAGCCGCGCGATCGAGGCTTCGACCTCGGCCTTGCCGCCTTTGCCGCCGGTCATCCCGTCAAGCCGACGGGCGAATTCGGGGGCGCGGGCCGAAAGGTTTTCGGCCATGTAAAAAAGGATCTGCGCACGCAGATGGGCCGTCGTCTTGGACCAGCCCTTGGCGGCGTTCATGGCCTCGACGGCGTTGCGGACATCCTTGCGATTGGCAAGGCTTGCGTGGCCCAAAAGCGCGCCGCGCTGACCCCAGACGGGGCGCGAATAGCCGCCATCGGGGCGGGCCTGCTTGCCGCCGATATAAAGCTTGGCGGTGCGGTCCACGGCATCGACCGGCGCGCCGTCGCCTTCACGCGGGGCGATGCGGGTCAGGGCCGAGGTCTTGGTGCGAGGCTTGGAATAGGCGGCGAGCCCCTCCCATCCGCCTTCGCGGCCAAAGCCCGACTCGCGCACGCCCCCAAAAGGTGCGGCCGCGTCGAACATGTTGGTGCCGTTGATCCAGACCACGCCCGCGACCAGCTTGGGCGCGATGTCGA
Source organism: Marivivens sp. (assembly GCA_024642145.1). GTDB lineage: Bacteria > Pseudomonadota > Alphaproteobacteria > Rhodobacterales > Rhodobacteraceae > JAHEBS01. Next base: position 4,171 of record JAHEBS010000183.1, on the reverse strand, counting down.
GGGCGAGGTTGAGGTTTTCCGACCAGACCGTCGCGGCCAGCCCGTAACGGGTGTTATTGGCGATCTCGACCGCCTCGGCGGGCGTGCGGAAGGTCGACGAGACCAGCACGGGGCCAAAGATTTCCTCCTGCATCAGCGTCGATGCGGTGGAAAGGCCGGTGATCAGCGTCGGCGGGTAGAAGCACCCAGACGAAGGCAGCGGGGTCGCGGCGCGATAAACCTCGCCTTCGTTATTGCCGTCGACCATGCGGGTGATGGTGTCGAGCTGCGTCTGATCGACGATGGCGCCGACATCGATGCATTTGTCCAGCGGGTTGCCAATGCGCAGCTTATCCATCCGCGCCTTGAGGCGGCTGTAGAAGCGATCGGCGATGCCTTCTTGCACCAGCAGGCGCGAGCCCGCGCAGCAGACCTGGCCCTGGTTGAACCAGATCGCATCGACGAGGCCCTCGATCGCGCTATCGATATCGGCGTCTTCAAAGACGATATAGGGCGACTTGCCGCCCAGTTCCAAGGTCAGCCCCTTGCCCGAACCTGCGGTTGCCTCGCGGATGCGGCGGCCAACGGCGGTCGATCCGGTAAAGGCGATCTTGTCGATGCCGGGGTGGCGGGTGATCATTTCGCCGACGCGTCCATCGCCGGTGACGATGTTGACAACACCAGCAGGGACGCCCGCCTGACGGCAGATATCTGCGAACAAAAGCGCGGTCAGCGAGGTATATTCGGCAGGTTTCAAGACCACCGTATTGCCCATGGCAAGCGCGGGCGCGACCTTCCATGCCAGCATCAAAAGCGGGAAGTTCCACGGGATGATCTGACCGCAGACGCCCAGCGCCTCGCGGTCGGGCATCTCGCTGTCCATCAACTGGGCCATGCCGGCGTGGTAATAGAAATGGCGCTGGGCCAGCGGCACGTCGATATCGCGGCTTTCGCGGATCGGCTTGCCGTTATCCAACGTCTCCAGCACCGCAAAAAGGCGGCTTTGTTTCTGCATCAGGCGGGCAATGGCGTAAAGCACGCGGGCACGGCCATGACCGCCGAGCTTTTCCCACTTGGGCTGGGCCTTGCGCGCGGCGGCTACGGCGGCGTCGATATCGGTGCTTGTCGCCTGTGTTACGGCGGCCAGAACCTCGCCCGTGGCGGGGTTGCGTGTCTCGAAGGTTTCACCCGGAGCGGTAAATTTGCCACCGATGAAATTGCCGAAACGGTCGCCTTGGTCCACCAGCCATGCCAGCGCCTCGGCCGCGCCTTCGGGGGCGGGGCCATAGGACATCGTATCGAAGATTTCTTTGACGGACATGGTTTACCCTATCGCGTGGTGCCAGGATGCCGAATAGGCGCCTGTCAGGTGGTGTTCGAGTTGGCGTTCGATGTCGCCTAGAAGCGATGATGCCCCGAAACGGAACATGTCGGGCTGCAACCAGCGGTCGCCCAGTTCCTCTTTCATCAGAGACAGATAGACGAGCGCATCCTTGGCCTTGGCAATGCCGCCGGCGGGTTTGTAGCCCACTTTGAAACCGGTGCGTTCCTGATAGTCGCGAATCGCACGGATCATGGTCAGCGAAACGGGCAGGGTCGCGTTGACGCTTTCCTTGCCGGTCGAGGTCTTGATGAAATCCGCGCCCGCCATCATGCAAACGAGCGAGGCCTTCATCACGTTGCGCAATGTGCCAAGTTCACCCGTGGCAAGGATCGCCTTGACGTGGGCATCGCCGCAGGCCGCGCGCATGTCGCGCATTTCGTCATAAAGCGCCTGCCAGTTGCCGGTCAGCACATGGCGGCGGGAAATGACGATGTCGATTTCGCGCGCACCGGCCCGCACGCTTTCGCCGATTTCGGCGATGCGCAGGTGATAGGGCGACAAGCCGCCGGGAAAGCCCGTCGAGACTGCGGCCACAGGGATATTGGTGCCAGCCAGCGCCTCGACTGCGGTTTCAACCATATCGTGATAGACGCAGATCGCGCCCACCGTCAGCCCGGGCATGCCGAGCTTGTCCAGCATCCATGGCGCGACCGGTTGACGGGCCTTGGCACAAAGGCGGCGCACACGGCCCGCGGTATCGTCGCCGGACAGCGTCGTCAGGTCGATCAGGCTGATGGCTTTGAGCAGCCACGCGGCCTGATAGTCCTTTTTGACGCTGCGGCGACCCGGCAGGGTGGCCGCGCGGCGCTCGACGGCGGATGTGTTGACCTGAACCTGCGCGACCCAATCGAGGTCTAGGTCCATGCCCGCATTTCGCGGCTCATGGATCTGGGGCAGATGATGTTCCGTCGCGACCGGCGACGAGGCGGGATGGAGCTGTTGCACGTGGACCTCCGGCGATGGTCAAGCCTCGCATGATGCTTTGCTATTGGCAAGTTTTGACCAAGCGGTCAAATGAAATCAGGGCTGCACGATCGCGTGCTGGTGCGCTTTTCGATAACGCTGTGGCGTCATGCCGTGATGGGCGCGAAAAAGTTTGTGAAAATGGCTCAGATTGGGGATTCCGCAGTCGGTGGCAATTTCAGCCAGAGGGTCGGTGGTGCCCGACAACCGCCGCGCGGCAAATGCCATGCGTTGGGTGTTGATATAGTCCGACGGGCTCTGTCCCAGATATTTGCGCGCGGTGCGGCTGACGTGGGGATGCGCACGACCCGCGGCGCGGGCAAAGCCTGCAGCACCTTCGCGGAATACCTTGGGGTCTTGGGCCGCGGCGCAGGCGACAGCCAGCCATTCCGGTGCGCCTTCGGGCAGGGGACGGGCCATGTCCAGCAGATCGGTCAACAGCGGCAGCACAAAGGCATCGGCCTCGAGCGTATCACGCCGCCCCCGTTCCAGCCGCAGCGCGGCATGGTTCAGCGCGGCGAGTTGGCGCGCATCACGATGGAACCGCACCGGCTCGTCGGCGCCGACCCAGAAGAACCGGTCGGCAAGCTGCGGATGTCTTGCGCCCAAGGCCGCGATATAGGCGGGGCTAAGCACAACGGTCACAACCAGACAATCCTCGCCCAGACCTTGCAGGGCATGGCGATGCTCGGGTTTGACGAACAGAACCTCGCCCTCGGCCAGATCCTCGCGCCGCGTTGGCAGGTGGTGCCGCATCCGGCCATTCTGGACCCAGATCAGTTCGTAAAAATCATGGCCGTGCAGCGCGCGCGGTCGCGACGGGGCCAGCGCCGCGCGGCTGAGCAGAAAAGGCTCGTCGGCGGCAAGAATATCTCGGTGAAAAAGGACTTTTGTAGACATGGCCCGCCCCTAGCATAAACCTCGGCGCAGGCAATCCGAGAATGTGCCGCAATGCGGCACAGAGGGTGACGGCGGCAAGTTTCCGCGCTAAATGGTGCCCAGACCGCCACAGTGGAGCCGCGCGCCATGTCTTTTGATCGTAGCATCAAGATCGCCCCCTCGATTCTCTCGGCCGATTTCGCGAATTTCGGGCAAGAGTGCCGCGCCATCGAGGCCGAAGGCGCCGATTGGGTCCATGTCGATGTCATGGATGGCCATTTCGTGCCGAACCTGACCTTCGGACCCGCCACCTGCGCGGCGATCCGGCCACATATCAAGGGTGTCATGGACGTGCATCTGATGATTGCGCCGGTTGACCCCTATATCGAGGCCTTTGCCAAGGCGGGCGCCGATGTTTTGACCGCGCATGTCGAGGCGACGCCGCATATCCACCGCACCTTGCAGGCCATCCGCGCAGCGGGCGTGCGACCGGGCGTGGCGCTGAACCCCGGCACACCGGCGGACTCGGTGGCGGAGCTGCTGGACCTTGTGGATCTGGTCTGCGTCATGACCGTGAACCCCGGTTTCGGCGGGCAGAAGTTTATCGACATGAGCGCCAAGATCCGCCGCTTGCGCGACATGATCGGTGATCGCGAAATCCATATCGAGATCGATGGCGGTGTTGATCCCAAAACCGCGCCACTGGTGGCGGCAGCCGGCGCTGATGTGCTGGTGGCGGGTTCAGCCGTGTTCAGGGGCGGTTCGGTTGGCAACCCAGCGCCCTATGGCGACAATATTCGCGCCATCCGCGCTGCAGCCCGCGCCGCACAATAGGGGCTCCGCCCCCGCGCCTGCCGGTGCGTCCCCGGGGTATTTCGTGTCAGAAGAACGCCACGTGGTTCTTCTGACCCCAAATACCCAAAGCAGGAACCGCCGCCAACGCGGAGGTCAGACCTTTTTGCCTGC
>JAHEBS010000182.1 GCA_024642145.1 Marivivens sp. | reverse complement strand
GGCAAGCGCACGGGGCTGGTGATCGACTGGCTTTATGCGCTGGCACAAAAACTGGACCGCAAGATCATGGTGCGTCTGGTCAAAGGCGCCTATTGGGATGCCGAGGTCAAGCGCGCGCAGGTGGAGGGCCTGCCCGATTTCCCCGTCTATCTCCGCAAATCGGCGACCGACATCAGCTATATCTCGAACGCGCGCAAACTGTTGGGACTGACTGACCGCATCTATCCGCAGTTCGCCACACACAACGCCCACACCGTGGCTGCCGTGTTGGAAATGGCCGAAGGCATGGACCGCTCGACCAAGGAATTCGAGTTCCAGCGCCTGCATGGCATGGGCGAGCAGTTGCATCGGCTGGTGATGGATGACGAAAGCACCCATTGCCGCATCTACGCCCCCGTGGGCGCGCATGAAGACCTGTTGGCCTATCTGGTGCGGCGCTTGCTTGAAAACGGCGCGAACTCGAGCTTTGTCAACCAGATCGTCAACGAGGAAGTGCCAGCAGAAACCGTCGCGGCCTGCCCCTTTGCCACGCTGGGCGGCTTTCCGCGCCTGCCCAAGGGGCCGGATCTGTTCGCCCCGTCACGGCGCAATTCCGCAGGCTACGATCTGACCCATGTGCCGACGATCAACGCGTTGGATGCCGGACGCGATGGCTTCAAGACCCGCAAATGGAAGGCCGCCCCCACCGTGGCCGGTGGCAAGGGACAGGTGATGCCCGTCATCAACCCTGCCCTGCCCGACGATATCGTGGGCGAGGTGCGTCTGGCCACGGCGGCGGACGTCGACAAGGCCTTTGGCGGGGCCAAGGTCTGGGACGTGCCAGCTGCGGTGCGTGCCGATGTGCTGGACAAAGCGGCCGATCTTTATGAGGCCAATGCCGCCGAGATTTTCGCCATTCTGGCGCGCGAGGCTGGCAAGGCCATGCCCGATAGCGTGGCCGAATTGCGCGAGGCGGTCGATTTCCTGCGCTATTACGCCGCCGAGGCCCGCGCGGCCACCGGCCTCGCCCCGCGCGGGGTCTGGGCCTGCATCAGCCCGTGGAACTTTCCGCTGGCGATCTTTTCGGGGCAGATCGCGGCCGCTTTGGCCGCTGGTAACGCCGTTCTGGCCAAACCCGCCCCGCAGACCCCGCTGATCGCGGCCCGCGCCGTCGCGTGGCTGCACGAGGCGGGAGTGCCCAAATCGGCGCTCGCGCTTTTGCCGGGCGGCGCTGAAACCGGCGCGGCGGTCACCGGCGACAGCCGTCTGGGCGGTGTGGCCTTTACCGGATCGACCGCAACAGCAATGCGTATCCGTCAGGCCATGGCCGCATCGGCCAAGCCCGGCACGCCGCTGATCGCGGAAACCGGCGGCATCAATGCGATGATCGTCGATTCGACGGCGCTGCCCGAACATGCGGTGCGCGATATCGTCATGTCTTCTTTCCGATCCGCCGGTCAGCGTTGTTCGGCCCTGCGCTGCCTTTATCTGCAAGAGGACGTAGCCGACAAAGTTCTGCGGATGCTGAAAGGTGCGATGGCCGAATTGCGGCTTGGCAACCCTTGGGACCTGACGACCGATATCGGCCCTGTGATTGACGACGCTGCCCGCGCGGGCATCCTTGCCCATATCGAAACCGCACGGGCCGAGGGTCGCGTGCTGGCCGAGATGGCATCCCCGAATGCCGGTCATTTCGTGGCCCCGACGGTAATCCGCATCGGTGGAATTGCCGATCTGGAACGCGAGATCTTTGGCCCCGTGCTGCATGTGGCCACCTTTAAGGCGCATGAACTGGATGCGGTGATCGACGCGATCAACGCCACGGGCTATGGGCTGACCTTTGGTCTGCACACGCGCATCGACGATCGCGTGCAACAGGTGGTGGACCGCATCCACGCGGGCAACGTCTATGTGAACCGCAACCAGATCGGCGCGGTCGTTGGCAGCCAACCCTTTGGCGGCGAGGGCCTTTCCGGCACCGGCCCCAAGGCGGGCGGGCCCAACTACATGCCACGTTTTGCGGCACCTGCCGCCGGAACCGAAGGCGCGGTCTGGGCACAACCTGCCGAACATGCCGCTCTGCGGGCTGCCTTGACGGCAGCCAGCGCAGGGGTCGCGCAACCCACGCAGGATATGCCCGGCCCGACCGGTGAATCGAACCGCCTGACTGCCTCGCCGCGTGGCCCTGTCCTCTGTCTTGGCCCCGGCCCCGAGGCCGCAACCCGACAGGCCGAAGCCGTGACGGCGCTGGGCGGTGTCGCGGTCAAGGCGCAGGGCGCGGTCAACCCCGCCGCACTATCCGAGATCGGACCGTTGGCGAGTGTGATCTGGTGGGGCGACGAGGCCGGCGCGCGGGTTATCGAGCAGGCGCTGTCGCAACGCCAAGGTCCGATCGTATCGCTGGTTACCGCCATGCCCGACACCGCGCATGTGCTGCATGAACGCCATGTTTGCATCGACACCACGGCAGCAGGCGGCAACGCGGCCCTTCTGGCCGAAGCCTCGGGTGTCTGAGCGGTCTTGACCACTACCATGGGCTCGGCAACGCTTGGCCCATGCTGCCCATCCGCGACCATAACCCCTCTGCCAGCAGGCCCTATGTCACATGGGGCCTGATGCTGGCGAATATGGCGGTGTTCCTGCTGACACTGTCCATCGCGCAGAATGATGCCGCGTTGGGGCGCCTTTATGGGGCCTATGCGATGATCCCCGCACGCCTCGGCGGGGGCGAGGGCTATTACACGATCCTCACATCAATGTTCATGCACGGCGGCTGGCTGCATCTGGGCGGCAACCTGCTGTTTTTGTGGATATTTGGCGACAATCTGGAAGACCGCATGGGCCATCTGCCCTACCTGCTGTTCTATCTGGTCTGCGGGGCGGGTGCGGACATGGCCGAATATCTCGCCGCACCGCTGTCGCCCTATCCGGTGATTGGCGCCTCGGGCGCGATCGCAGGGGTCATGGGGGGCTATCTGCTGCTGTTTCCACGTGCGCGCGTCGATGTCGTGGTGTTCTTTGTTATCTTCTTCCGTATCTTCCAGATGCCCGCATGGGTCATGCTTGGCCTCTGGTTTGCCTTCGAGTTCTTCAGCGGCATCGGCACGGTTTCGGCAGATGTCGGCATTGCCCATTGGGCGCATGCGGGCGGATTTGTCGTGGGCGTGGTGCTGGCGGCGCCGCTCTGGTTCCGTCGTGGCCAGCCTGAACGCCGCGACCACCTTAGCCGCACCAACGTTCCGTCTGTCCGTCGCCGCGATGAACGACGCTAGACCCGACCTAGTCGCGATGCCGATCGCCACCGTAGCTTGTGCTGGTGGTTGACGGGGGCGGCGTGTTCAACGCGCTGAAATCGGTCGTGATCTGGATTGCGGAAATCCGGCCAGAGATACTGTCGGCCAGTGTGATGACCGCGGTTTTCACCTGACCCGTCATGGCGATGGTCACAGAGATGGCGGCGGCAGTACCCACCACCCAATCGACAGTGACAGCACCGCTTTCATCAGCGGCAAAGCGACGAATCGCGCGAATTATGGAAGCCAGATCAAACATGCCATCGGTTATGGCTGCAAAATCTGGTAAAAAATTGGCAATCAGCGGTTGCAGATGACCTTGCGGAAAGCGGGGAAAATCAGATCGTTACCGCAGATGATCTCGCCGTCGGCCATGATATCGCCACCTTCGCGCAGGGGTTCGGCGTATCCGCCCGCCTCCTTGACGATCAGCATGCCCGCCGCCATGTCCCATGCGTGCAAACGACGTTCCCAGAACCCTTCGTAACGGCCAGCGGCCACATAGGCGAGGTCCAGCGAGGCCGCGCCAAAGCGGCGGACGCCGGCACAGGTCGGCATGATGCGCGCCAGATCCTGCAGGGTTTCCGGCAGATCGCCACGGCCGCCAAAGGGCAGGCCAGTGGCAAAAATGCTCTCGATCATTTTGGTGCGGCCCGACACGCGCATGCGGCGGTCATTCATCCACGCGCCTTCGCCTTTTTCGGCCCAGAACAATTCGTCCTTGGCGGGGTCAAAGACCACGCCCGCGATGATCTGACCCTTATGTTCCAGCGCGATGGAAATCGCCCAATGGGGCAGGCCGTGCAAAAAGTTCGTGGTGCCGTCCAGCGGATCGACGATCCAGCGTCGGGTCGGATCCTCGCCCGCGATCAGACCATCCTCTTCGCCCCAGAAACCGTAGGAGGGGCGCGCGGCCATCAGGTCTTCGCGGATGGTCTTTTCGGCCTGACGATCAGCGCGGCTGACAAAGTCGCCGGGGCCCTTGGCCGAGACCTGCAGGTTTTCGATTTCGCCAAAGTCCTTGATAAGGGCACGGCCCACCTTGCGGGCGGTCTTGATCATGACGTTGAGGTTCGCGCTGCCGACCATCTCGTGGCTCCTTTCGGGATCAGAGCGGGCGTATAGGGCCTTGCCGCCCGCGCGGCAAGTGCAGAGCCCGCCATTTCGCGCCAAATGTCCAGAAAAGGCCGCATTGGATTAACGGGTTTTTGGGTATGGGCACCCTAGCGTCGTCCGAGGTGTTGTCGGGTGTATGCATGTTTGGTCTCAGTCTGGTCGATATTCGTCATCAGGGCCGTTTCATGGTCCATGTTGTCGCGCGCGATCTGCCAAAGCGGGTCGCCTCGGCTGCTATGATGATGGGGATCTGCTGGTGGGCGGGCGAAAGACTGGCCGCCGCGATCATGCTGGTGCTTGTGCTGGCCTCCGAGGCCGAGGCCAAGATTCTGGCCCGCAGGTTGCCGGAAAACGACCAAGACATAACGGTGGGCTTTCTGGCGACGCTGTGGATCACCAACTGGTTTTCGACCGTGGTCTATCTGGTCCCAGCGGTCGCGCTGGCCCATCAATCCTCGGTGCCGTTGTTGTTGTCCGGCTATATCTGGCTGTTTGGCGTGTTCGTCTATGTGTCGAACACCTTTGTCTTTCTGCCCTTTTTTAACTGGACCCTGATGATCCCTGCCTTTGGCACGGCCTTTGTGGTTTTCTCGGTGGCCTCATCGACCAGTTTCACCCACAACCAGCGGATCGACTGGATCGTCGCTGCGGGGCTGATGGTGGTCTATGTCTTCAACACGATTGAAACG
>JAHEBS010000181.1 GCA_024642145.1 Marivivens sp. | reverse complement strand
GCGGCTGGCACCGATCTTTCTGATCTGGCTCGTCGGCTATTTCCTGTTCATCCGCTATTTCATCCCGCTGATCCGCCGCCATTCCGAAGAACGCGCCGCCGCGCGGGCGCTGGTGACGGGACAGGTGGTGGACACGATCACCAATATGCGCACCGTCAAACTGTTCGCCCATGGCGCGCATGAGGACGAGGCCGCCACGCAGGCCTTGGGGCGCTATCGCGATAGCTCGCTCGACTTTGGTTATGTCTCGACCACGTTCAGGTTCTTCCTGATGATGATCGCGGGGCTTTTGCCGGTGCTTCTGGTTTCGGCTGCGCTGCTGTTGTGGCGGCAGGGCGCGGTCAGCATCGGCGAGATCGCAGGCATCGGCACAATTGCGCTGCGGATCAGCCAGATGACGGGCTGGGTCAGTTTCACCTTGATGGGGCTTTATGCCAATCTGGGCGAGGTCGAGGATGGTATGAACACGCTGTCCAAACCGCACGGGCTTGTCGATGCCGAGGGCGCGATGCCCCTGCCGCCGTCCGATACCATCGACTTTGATGACGTGACCTTTGCCTATGGTCGCGCCTCGGGCGGGGTGCGCGGTCTGGATCTGCATATCCGTGCCGGCGAAAAGATCGGTATTGTCGGTGCTTCCGGCGCGGGGAAATCGACCCTCGTGGCGCTGTTGTTGCGGCTTTATGATACCGAAGCGGGCCGCGTGCGTGTCGGCGGCCACGACATTCGTGAGGTCACGCAGGACAGCCTGCGGCGCAATGTGGCGATGGTCACTCAGGAAACCGCGATGTTCAATCGCACCGCGCGTGACAACATCCTGTATGGCCGCCCCGACGCGACCGAAGCCGAGGTCATTCAGGCCGCCGAGCGGGCCGAGGCGCACGAATTCGTGCTGAAATTGCGCGACCACAAGGGCCGCCAAGGCTATGACGCGTTTTTGGGCGAGCGCGGCGTCAAGTTGTCGGGTGGCCAGCGCCAGCGGATCGCACTGGCGCGCGCCATGCTGAAGGACGCCCCGATCCTTGTTCTGGACGAGGCGACCAGCGCGCTGGATTCCGAGGTCGAGGCCGCGATCCAGCAGGCGCTGGAAACGGCGATGCAAGGCAAGACGGTGCTGGCCATTGCCCACCGGCTGTCCACCCTGTCGCGCATGGACCGGATCATCGTGCTGGATCACGGCCAGATCGTGGAAGAGGGCAGCCATGCCCAGCTTCTGGCCAAGGACGGGCTGTATGCGCGCTATTGGAACCGTCAGTCCGGCGGCTTTATCGGCACGGATGAGGAAGAAGTCGCGGCGGAGTAGGGGCATGGAATACGAAACCGTCTCGCCCGAGGATATGGGCCGTGCGCTGCGCGGGATCGGGGTGAACCTCTTGACCCGCGATGTGCCCCGACTGGCGGCGATACTGGCCGCTGTGACCGGCGCGCGCATTTTTCGCCAGAGCGTCGATTTCGCGGTGGTTGAACATCAGGGTGCCGTGATGCAGCTGCACCGTGACCCGACCTTTGCGGGCAACCCGATCTACGGGCTTTTGCCCGAGTCCGGTCCCCGTGGCGCGGGCGCGCAACTCTATTTCTTTGGCACCGATCCCGACGCAGGCGTGCAACAGGCGCGCGAATTGGGGCTGATGGTGCTTGAAGATCCGCGCGACAAGCCGCATGGGCTGCGCGAAGCGACAGTGCTGAGCGACGAGGGCTATGCCCTGACACTGGCAAAGGCGATTTATGACTGAAGTAACCATCGAGCGGCTGGGGATGCATGGCGACGGGATCGCCGCAGGCCCGGTCTATGTGCAGCGCGTTCTACCGGGCGAGGTGGTCGCGGGCGATCTGGCGGGCGACCGGCTGGACAACGCCCGCATTGTCACGCCGTCGCCTGACCGCGTGGCCCCACCTTGCCGGCATTACAAGGGCTGCGGCGGCTGTTCGCTGCAGCACGCCCGTGACGGGTTTGTCGAGGCGTGGAAACGCGAGGTGGTGATGCGTGCGCTGGCAGCGCAGGGGATCGAGGCAGAGATCGCCGCCACCCATACCTCGCCCGCAAATGCCCGCCGCCGCGCCAAACTGTCGGGCCGCCGCACCAAGGGCGGGGCCTTGGTCGGGTTTCACGGCAAGGGGTCTGACACGCTAGTCGCGGTGCCCGACTGCAAGATCCTGCGCCCCGAGATTCTGGTGCAGATGCCCATGCTCGAGGCGCTGACGATCAAGGCCGCCTCGCGCAAGTCCGAGATCGGGCTCTTGGTGACAGTGACGCAAAGCGGGCTGGATGTTGTGGTCGAGACCGAGCGCGAATTGACCAATGAACTGCGCGTCGATCTTGCTGAATTTGCCCAAAATAACCGTCTTGCGCGCCTGACATGGGGTGACGAACCCATCGGCACGCTGCTGCCGCCGACGCAAAGATTTGGCGCGGCCGATGTAGCCCCGCCGCCAGGCGCATTCTTGCAGGCAACTGCCGAGGGTCAGGCGGCGCTGACCGCCGCGGTTCTGCGGGGGACCGCGGGCGCGGCGCGGATCGTCGATCTTTTCGCGGGCGCGGGCACGTTCAGCCTGCCGATGGCCAAAGGCGCCGAGGTTCACGCGGTCGAGGGCGAGGCAGGGATGCTGGCTGCGCTGGACAAGGGCTGGCGCGTGGCGCAGGGGCTGAAACGCATAACGACCGAGCCGCGTGACCTGTTCCGCCGGCCCTTGTTGCCGGACGAACTTGCGCGTTTTGATGCCGCCGTGATCGACCCGCCGCGCGCGGGCGCCGAGGCGCAGATGGCCGAAATCGCGGCGTCGACGCTCAAGCGGATGGTGATGGTGTCGTGTAACCCCGTCACATTTGCGCGCGACGCCCGGACACTGGTTTCGGCGGGTTTCCGCATGGGGGCGATCGAAGTGGTGGACCAATTCCGCTGGTCGCCGCATATCGAACTGGTTGCGGCCTTTGCGCGCTGATGCAAGCCAGCCCTTTGCGCCGCGGCTAAACAGGTGTAAATAGGCGCGAAACGGCGACAGACCGGACCGAGGCAGATGCAGTTTATCCGAATGCTCCTTTTCGTGGTGGCAGGCTTTGGCCTGTCGGCCTGCATTGAGGGCGGTGATTCCGCGCCCTCGTCGCTGGGCGGGCAGGGCGTAACGGCCATCGTCGTGCAGAAAAGCGCACGGCGGATGTATCTGTTGCACGACAACACAGTGGTGCGGTCCTACGAGGTCGAACTGGGATCCGCCCCTGACGGCGACAAATATGTCGAGGGCGACGGACGCACCCCCGAGGGGCTCTATTTCATCAATCGCAAGAACCCGCAGAGCGACTATTACATGTCGCTTGGCATTTCCTATCCCAACAACGAAGACCGCGCGCAGGCCGCGCGGCTGGGCAAGGAACCCGGTGGCGATATCTTTATCCACGGCACGCCGCTGCAGGTCGTCGGCAAGGACGACTGGACCGCTGGCTGTATCGCAGTCAGTGATGACGAGGTGCGCGAAATCTATCGGCTGGTGCCTGTGGGCACGCCAATCTGGATTTACCCGTAACCCGAAGGTTTAGTTGGACGCGAAGACCAGCGTCCACCAGAGCTTGCCCGAGGGATCCTGGAACCAGGCAAAACCCATCAACGTGGCGCGCGGGTCAAGGATCACGGCGCGGGTGTCATCTTGACCCATCCAAGCGCCCAATGTGTCCATCTCGGTCTCGAAGGTTTCCGAGATGTTTTCGCCCACAATATGACCCGAGAACCCCACGCGCCGCGCGCGGTCCAAAGGCGAAGATCCGTCAGAGCCAAAGTGCCAAGGGCGGTTTTGCACCGACATGTCGCGCGAATGTGTGGCCGCAGCGGCATTGAGCTTGGCGTCCAGCGTCACGGGTGCAAGACCGGCGGCGCGCCGCAACGAGTTAACACCGTCCAGCATCCGATACTCGATCTCGCCGGCATCAGAGGGCTTGATTTCATAGACTTTGGGCAGCGGCAGCCCATCCGGGCCGAGGTGCTGTTGCGGTGCACAGGCGGCAAGGGCCGTAAAACCAAGGGCCAGAATCAGGGCGCGTCGCTGCATAGTGTGTCCTCGAATATTTGGCCCTCAATATCCGCAAGGCCCCAACAGTTCAAACCGGCAAAATACCAAGCTTCGGCGGCTGTCCGCCGAATGCACGTCGGTTTGATTTGCGGTCGCGCAAACGTGAGGATAGAAGCGCGCGAAATCAGGCAGGCAAGTCTCCTACGGAGTTCGACATGCAAGACAACGGCGCTTCGTCTTTTGGCCGGCGGGCATTTCTGGCCGCAACAGCCGCGACCGTGGGCACCGGCGCGCTGGCGCAGACCGGCGTGAACGGCGCCTCGACGACCGAGATGGAAAACGGCGCCTCGCAGAGCGTGCGCCGCAACATCTCCAGTTTTCGCATGCTTGACTGGCAGCCCTATTTTACCAGCCTTCGCAAAGGCGCGATCCTTGTCGATATCCAGTCGCGCGCGCTGCACTACTGGTCCGAGGATCAGTCGATCTACAAACTCTACCCCACATCCGTGCCGCTGACGGATGATCTGACCCGTCGTGGTCGGACCGAGGTTGTGGAAAAAGTGGTTCACCCCGTCTGGCGGCCGACGCCCTCGATGCGCGAGCGCAACCCCGAGTGGCCCGAGGTCATTCCCGGTGGCGATCCGGGCAACCCGCTTGGTCCCTTGGCGCTCTATCTGTCGTGGCAATACTACCGGATCCACGGCACCCACGACACGCGCAAGATCGGAAGGCGTTCGTCCAACGGCTGTATCGGCCTCTATAACGAACACATCACCGAGCTTTTCGACCTGGCAAAGGTCGGCACGCAGGTGCTGTTGCTCTAGGGCCAACCTTTCGGATTAGTTACCGCAAAACTACACTTTCCAATCATCTGACGTCACACGCGATCTCGGTTTTGAAAGTCGCGGCAAACCGCATATCACGGGGCCAGGCACCCCGATTTTCGGGGCGCAAACGCATGGAGCGTAAAATGAAAAAATTCGCCGCAATCGCCGCGCTTCTTGTCTCGGCGCCGGCAGCATTCGCAGGCGGTCTGGCCCCCATGGTGGCTGATGCCCCCGTGATGGTTGAAACCGCACCGGCCTCGTCGCTGTCGAACTGGCTGATCCCGCTGATCATCCTGATCCTGATCGCGGCC
>JAHEBS010000180.1 GCA_024642145.1 Marivivens sp. | reverse complement strand
CGCGCAGACGCTGATCCTTGGCGCGGTTCTGGCGCTTTATGCGCTGCCCGGGCGGGCCTTCGCGCGGGAGGGTCTGGCCAAACTCTGGCTGCTCTGGCCGTTCTTGGCGATTGTGACCGCCTATCATCTGCTGATCCGCGATCTGGCGCAGGGTTTGGTGATCGACGCGCGTATGCTGAGCGCGGTCGGGCTGGCGAACCTTGTGACCATGACCACGCGCCTTGACGCCATGATCGAGGTTCTGCGCTGGCTGGCAACGCCCCTGCGGCGGCTGGGGCTGCGGACCGCGCCGGCGGAACTGGCGGTGGCCTTGGTGATCCGCATGGTGCCGGTGCTTGTTGACAAGGGCGCGGCGCTGTCAGATGCGTGGCGGGCGCGCTCGCCGCGCCGTGCAAGTTGGCGTATCGTGTTGCCCCTGACCCTTTTGGCCCTTGATGATGCCGACCATGTTTCCGAGGCGCTGATGGCGCGCGGCGGCGTCGAAAACCTTCCGGAGTGATGAATTGACCAAGAATGTCGTCCATGTCGCGCTGTTTGCCGCCTTGATCGCGGCGTTGGGTTTGATCCCCAAGTTCGACCTTGCCTCGGGCGTGCCGATCACGGCGCAAAGCCTTGGCGTTATGCTGGCTGGCACCGTGCTGGGGGCCAAGCGTGGCGGCCTTGCGGCGTTGTTGTTCATCGGTCTGGTCGCGGCGGGCTTGCCGCTTTTGTCCGGCGGGCGCGGTGGCTTGGGTCTTTTTGCCTCGCCCTCTGCGGGGTTTCTGTTCGGCTGGCCGGTCGCGGCCTTTGTCACCGGCCTGATTGTCGAGCGCTGGCGCGCGGGTTCTTTGGCTGTGGTGGCTGCCGTGGCTTCGGTGGTTGGCGGCATTTTCGTCATGCACAGCATGGGGATCGTCGGCATGTCGATTGCGCTTGGCAAGACGCTGGTCGAGGCGCTGATGCTTGATCTGGCCTATCTGCCAGGCGATCTGGTCAAGGCGGTTGTGGCCGGTCTTTTGACCCAAGGGCTCTATCGTGCGCGCCCCGAAAGCCTATTGTCGCGCGCATGACAGCACGCGATTTCGAAACCCTTGTCTGGAACCGCCGGACGGTCCGCGCCTTTAGCGCGGCGCCGGTGCCACGTTCGGCGCTTGAATTCATGTGCCGCGCCGCACGTCAGGCGCCCAGCGGGGCAAACCTGCAACCTGGCAGTTTTCACGTGCTGGGCGGTGCGGATTTCGAGGGACTCAAAGCCGCCCTGCGCGCAGCGATCGCGCAGGGCGTGCCCTCGGCCGAGGAATATTCCTATTTTCCCCAACCCATGCCACCCGCGTTAAAGGCCCGACAGCGGGCGGCGGGCTATGCGCTCTATAACGCGCTGGGGATCGAGCGGCGGGATCTGGTGGGGCGCAAGCGACAGTTCGACCGCAACTATGAATTTTTCGGCGCACCCGTTGGTGTGGTTGTGACCATCCATAGCCAGATGGGCGACGGGTGTTACATGGATCTCGGCATGTCGCTGATGAATTTCTTTCTCGCGGCCGAGGCGCAGGGCTTTGCCACCGCCGGCATCGGCGCCTTGGCCATGTATGCGCCCGTGGTGCATGACTTTCTGGGCCTGCCTGCTGACGAACGTGTGGTGTGTGGCATTGCCGTGGGCGTCGCCGATCAGGATGCGGCGGTCAACGCCGTCCGCACCGAGCGCGAACCGCTTGACAGCTTTACGACGTTCCGCGGGGTCTAACCCTTCAAGAGCGCCGCAGTGCCAAGCCCGCCCGCTGCGGCAATGGCGGCCAGCCCCAAGCCGCCGGTGCCCCGCAATTGGTGGTACAGACGCACCGCGAGGATCGCCCCCGACGCGCTGATCGGGTGGCCGCGCGCCAAGGCGCCGCCTTGGGTATTGGTTATCGCCGCATCGATCCCCGCGCCCAACTGGCAGGCGATGGCTTGGACGGCAAAGGCCTCCATGATCTCGGCTGTGGACAGATGTGCAGGCGTCACGCCAGCCGCAGCCAAGGTCGCGGCAATCGCGGGGACGGGGGCCAGACCCGGCAGCGCGGGATCGGCGCCGAGGGTGACGCCGCCCGTGATTTCGACCGCGGGCAGGCGGCTGGCGCGGGCTTGGGCCTCGGACACCACCAGAACAAAGGCCGCCGCATCGGCCGCCACGGCGGTATTGGCGGTGGTGATGCTGCCCGCCAACACCTTGGCGCGGGCGGTCAGGGCAGGGGTCAGCGCACGGGCAAAGGGGTCAAGGCTCTGGCCCGCGATGGGCAGGATTTCAGGTGCGGTCGCGACCTGCGCGGCCAGCGCGCGGGCATGGCTCTGGATGGCCCAGTCATCCTGCGCGGCGCGGCTGATCCCCAACTGGCGGGCCAAGGCATCGGCGGCGGCGTCCATCTCGGGGTCGCGGTCGGGGAAGGGTGAAAAGGGCGGGCGGTCATAGGGCTGCGGCGCGCCCCCGTCGGCGGCGGTCCGCAGCCGCAGCGGACGGCGTGAATAGCTCTCGGCTCCGCCCGCGATCACGGCGCTATGGCGACCGGCGCGCACCATGTCGGCGGCCAGCAGTATTGCATCCAGCCCGCCCACACATTGACGGTCAACGGTCAGGCCCGCGACCCCCTCGGGCAGGCCCGCCGCCAGTGCTGCCAGACGTGCAGGGTTGCCGCCCGCACCAAGTGCATTGGCAAGGATCAACTCGCCCACACCACGTGGCGCCATGCCCGCGTCGGCCAAGACCGCAGCGATCACGGGTGCGGCAAGGTCATGGATCTGCAGCCCTGCAAAGGCGCCGCCGCGGGGCACCACGGCGCTGCGGCGGGCGGCGATGATAAAGGCGCGGCTCATGCGGCTGGTCCCAGCAGGTGCGCCAACGCGATCAGGTCCGGCTTGCCCGCAGCC
Source organism: Marivivens sp. (assembly GCA_024642145.1). Classification (GTDB taxonomy): domain Bacteria; phylum Pseudomonadota; class Alphaproteobacteria; order Rhodobacterales; family Rhodobacteraceae; genus JAHEBS01. The sequence continues at coordinate 2,268 of JAHEBS010000180.1, read as the reverse complement.
AGCATCGGCAGGGCCGGCAGGAAATGCAGACTGCGCGGCGTGGCATGGGGGCCAAGGGCGGCACGCACCGCCTCGGTCATGGCCTTGGCAAGGCGCAGATCCTCGGGTCCGGTGACAAAAGCCACCAGATGGTGCCCGCGTCTGGCGTCGGGCGCTGGCAGAACGGCCGCCGAACGGTCGGGCGCGGCGGCGGCAAGAATGGCCTCGACCGCCTCGGGGTAGACGTTGCAATCGGCCACGGTGACCATGCGGCTCTTGCGGCCCAAAAGCGTGATGTTGCCAGAGCGATCGGCCCGCGCCATTTCACCAATGGTCAGCCAGCCGCTATCACTGCGGGTGTCGCGGGCATCGCCCGCAGCGTAGCCGTCGAACACATAGGGGCTACGCAGCCATAGCTCGCCCTCATCCGCCGCCTGACCTGCCGCGTCGCGCAATTCTAGGATCACGCCGGGGTAGGGTTTGCCGACCGACCCCGCAGGTGTGGCGGCCGCGCTGATTGTGACAAAGCTTGTCTCCGAGGCGCCAAAGAATTCGCGGATCTCGGCGTTGGGGCAGAACCCGCGCAACGCGACATGTGTGGCGGGGTCGAGCTTGCCGCCCCCAGACAGGATCAGCCGCAGGGCGGGCAGGGGCTTGGCCCCTGCCGCGTCGACCAGCAGGCGTAATTGTGCGGGGGTTGCGTAAAGCACGGTGATCCCCCGCTCGGTCATTTCGCGGCGCTGCGCGCGCGGCGAAAGTCCGGTCAGCACATGCGCGCCCGCCCCCAGATGCAGGGCCTCGCAAAGCGCATAGAGCGTTAGTGAATGACCCAGATGGCCAAGAACCGCATAGCTATCCAAGGCACCAAGTTCAAAAAGGTCTCGGTTGACCTCGAAACTGGTGATCCATGACTGCGGGCGGCGGCGGATGGTCTTGGGCGCGCCGGTAGATCCCGCTGTCTGGCAAAACAGCCACTGGCCGTCAGCGGTGGTGGTGGCCGCCAAGGGGGCGGCGGCGTCTGGGCCTGCATGGATCGACTGGCCTGCGGCAATGGCCCCTGCCAGCACCGACAACGCCGCCGTTATCTCGGGGCGCGTCGTGGCGGACTGGATCGCCCCTGTCAGGTTCTGGAACCGCTGGCCCGTCACATGGCACCCCGTTGCTTCGGCCCGACTATAGCGGCGCCATCAGCCCGCTCCAACCGCCAAGCCGTGACCCAACGGAACATTTGCCTGTTATGGCTCCGGTCGGTTCAATCGGGCGCGAAACCAGCGCGAGCGCCCCAAGATGTCTTTCCCCAAACCCCTGTCAGGCCTGACGATCCTCGATTTCTCGGTCCTTTTGCCCGGGCCATTCTGCACGGCAATCCTTGCCTCTTACGGGGCCGAAGTCATCAAGATCGAACCCCCGGGCATGGGTGATATGGCGCGGGTCTATAACGCCGAGATGTTTGCCATGCTCAATCGGGGCAAAAAGTCCGTGGTGCTGGACCTCAAGACCGCTGCGGCACAGGAAAAGGTGCTGGCGCTCGCGGCCTCGGCGCATGGCGTGGTGGAAAGCCTCCGGCCTGGCGTCATGGACCGTCTGGGCGTGGGGTATGAGGCCCTGCGCGCGGTCAACCCAGCGCTGGTCTATTGCGCCCTGTCGGGCTTTGGGCAGGACGGGCCCTACCGCGACCGTGCGGGCCACGACCTTGATTTTCTGGCCTTGGGCGGGTTCTTTTCCGTGCCCATCCAGCTTGACGGCCCCCTTGCGCGGCCACGCGTCCATCTGGCCGACCAGTTGGGCGGGCTGAATGCAGCCATGGCCATGTCGATGGCGCTGGTCGAGGCGCAGCGCAGCGGGCAGGGCAGGCTGGTCGATGCCGCGATCTTTGATGCGGTGGCCAATTGGTCCCTCCTGGCGCTTTTGGCCTCGGACAAGGCCGGAGCCTCGGCGCCTGCCGATCATAAGCACGTGCTGGCGGACATGGACATCTATCGGACCGCCGATGGTCGCGCGCTGACCCTTGGCACGATGGAGGACAAGTTCTGGCAGGCACTGGTGCCTGTGCTTGCGCCCGATGGCGGCCCGCTGGCTGATCCGGCTTTGGCCACGCGGCGTGGGCGCGACGCGGACAAGCATCGGCTCAGCGCGCTTTTGAAGGCGCGGTTTGCCGAAAAGACCCGCGCCGAGTGGGAGGCGCTGATCGCGCCGCTCGATACCTGTTGGGGCGTGGTCTATGAGGGCGACGAGATGCTGGCAGACCCCCATCTGCAGGCGCGCGGTCTGGTCGGCAACGACGCCCGT
>JAHEBS010000179.1 GCA_024642145.1 Marivivens sp. | reverse complement strand
TCCAGCGTGGCTGGCAGAAAGTTGAGCTTGAGGCCGGCTTGCGACACAAGGCTGAGGTAGAGCCAGCCAAGGCCCACGATCACGACGCTAAGATAGGTGATGCGCTTGCGCGGATCGGTGCGGAAACGGCTATCGATCAGCACCGCGAAAAAGCCGATCGGGAATAAAAACAGCACCGAAGCCATGTATGACGGTATCCCCGTCAACACGATTTCGGGCGTGACCAGCAGGTAGAAAAGCAAGATCACCGGAAAGGCCAGTACGAGGTTGGCCAGAAACGACAGGCCCGTATCCAGTCGTCCACCGTAATAGCCAGCGGGCAGACCCAGCGTGACGCCGACCATAAAGGCAAACATCGTGGCCAAGGGCGCGATGGAAATGACGATCCAGCTACCCGCCACCATCCGGCTAAAGATATCGCGCGCAAGGTTATCGCCGCCCAACAGGTAATGGTGTCCCAGCGCCATCACCGTTTCACCCGTCATGGGCGTGCCCGGCAGTTTGTTCTTCATGCCAGAGGTCTGGGCCCATGCGTCATGGGTTTCGATCAGGCCGAAAACGCCGGTAAAAATCGCTGTCAACGTCCAGAACAGCACAATGCCAAAGCCGATCATGCCCACGGTCGAGTCAAACAGTTTGCCATAAAGGCCCAAGCGCCGTTTGTAGCGGATCGACAGCACGAATACCGCAATCATGGTGATCCAGACGGGCAGGAACTGGCGCGATACCGCGCCGATGATGCCGCCTTTGCCGTAGGGCAGGGCCAGCCCGACCAGCAGGTAGGCAAGGCAGACCGCAATCACCGCATAGACCGAGAACTCGACCCCGAGGCTTGCCAGTGACAGGGTCGTGGGCCGCCAGCCGTGCCGCCCACCGGGAAAAAGCGCCAGAACGCTCATCACCAGATAAAGCGCCACCGATGCTGCAAGCGCCAGCGCCGCAAGCGCAAGCGCGGGGTTGAGGTAGGGGCCGAGGATACCAGTCCAGGTCAGGGCTTCCATCTGCGCCTCCTTATGACAGCCGGATACGCGGATTGAGATAGACGTAGCCGATGTCCGAAATCAGCTGCGTCAACAGAACCACAAAGACCGAAACCACCGAAACACCTAGCAAAAGCTCGATATCGTTATTGCCGGCGGCTTGAACCAGCGTCCAGCCGAAGCCCTTGTAGTTAAAGAGCGTTTCGACAATCACAACGCCATTCAACAGCCATGGGAACTGCAACATGATCACGGTAAATGGCGCGATCAGCGCGTTGCGCAGGGCGTGTTTCAGCACGATCTTGGGGAAAGACACGCCTTTGAGCCGCGCGGTGCGGATATACTGCGCCGTCATCACCTCGGTCATCGAGGCGCGCGTCATGCGGGCGATATAGCCTGTGCCATAGAGCGCGATTGTCAGAACAGGCAGGGTAAAATTCACCCAAGTCATATCGTCCATCGCCGATGTGGCCGAACCGTTGAACCATTTCAGCCCCACCGCAGACGAAGCAAAGACCGCGATCAACACAACGCCCGACACATATTCAGGCGTGGCCGTTGTCACGATCGACACGGTTGAAAGCGAACGGTCGAGCCGCGAACCCTCGCGCATGCCCGCCAGAATGCCGATGATCAGCGAGGCAGGCACCATGATCAGCAGAACCATCCCCATCAGCTTGCCCGTCAGGGCCAAGCGCTTCATCACAATGGCGATGACGGGTTCCTTGAAGACCGAGGAAAGGCCCCACTTGCCCTGCAACACCCCGCAGAAACGTGGCGCGTCGGCGGGGTCTTGCAGCGGTGCCACGCAGCGGCCGCGCGTGACGCTATCGGCGCCATCGATCACGTAACCTGGCCAGACCCCCAACCACTCGCCATATTTGACGAATAGCGGCTGGTTATAGCCGCGGTTATCCAGCCAGCGCACGACCTCTTCGTCGGACATCCGCTGATCGCCGTTGGCCTTGGCCAGCTTTTCCAGATTCGGGGAAAGATTGGTCAGGAAAAAGACCACGAAAGTCAGGCAAAGCGCAGTGGCCACCATGACGAGAAAGCGCCGAAGGATAAAGGTAACCATGCCGTTCCTTGTCGATTGATGGCATCATTTGCCATTGCATCAGACGGGGCCGTTGCCAGCGAAGGCAACGCCCGGGCCGCAAGTTGCGCGGCCCGGGACGTCAGGGGTTTTAGGCCGACCAGCCCAGCTTGTAGGCGTGGATCTCGAACGAGGGATGCATATCCCCGCCGACCACACCGGCCTTGAAGTGGCGATAGAGCGACCGCCAGTAGGGCTGGATGATCACGGCGTCATTGCGGAACACCGTTTCGATCTGGGCCATCACTTCGCGACGCGCATCAGCGTCGGCAATCGACATGGCCTTGGCCAGCAGGCTGTCGAACTCGGGGTTCGAATAGCCGGCTTCGTTCCAGGCTTCGCCGGAACGATAGGCGAGCGCAAGGATCTGCACCCCCAGCGGACGGTGGTTCCACTCGGTGATCGAGAGCGGATATTTCGTCCAGTCGTTCCAGAAGGTCGAACCCGGCAGCACCGTGCGTTTCACGTTGATGCCCGCATCGCGCATCATGGCCGCCGCGGCGTCACCGGTATTCTTGGTGAAACCATCGTCGAGCGTGATCATCTCATGCTCGAAATCGGCCATGCCGGCATCCGCCAAGAGGGCGGTCGAACCGGCGGGATCGAAGGTGTAGGGCCCGATATCAGCGAACTCGGGGTGGACAGGGGCCACGTGGAAGTTATCCGCCGTGGTGCCAAGGCCGCCGTAACCCAGTTCAAGGCAAACCGCGTTGTCCACGGCTTGGCTCAGCGCCTGACGCACACGCACGTCGGCGTAGGGCACCATGCCGTTGACCTCGGTCTGCTGGTTGAAGCGCAGAACCACGGTCGCACCGGTGACCACTTCGGATTTGGTCCAGCCAAGGCTGTCGGCGATGTCGATGAACTCGTTCACGTTTTGATAGAGCATGTCGACTTCGTCGGATTCGATGGCCGAAATCCAAGCGGCAGGGTCTTCGCCGTAGTCGATATACTCGATACGGTCGAGGTAGGCGCCGCCCATGTCATCGGCATGGTTGCCCCACCAGTCGTGGTTGGCATTCTTGACCACCACGCCCTTGACGCCCACTTCGAGGCTTTCAGGCAGGTAGGCGCCGGTGCCCAGCGCCTGCTCGAGCATCGCATCGGCATTGTGGCTGGGGTGGACGACCGCGGCGGGATAATCCGCCATGCCGGGGATGATGGTGATATCGGGCGACAAAAGCGAGAGTTTGACCGTCGCCGCATCGACCACCGTGACCGCGCCTTCGCGGGCCTGACCGGTTCCGGCATCGATCAGCGCGCTCATGCGGGTCGCCATCGAGTTGCCGTCAACCGTGGTATCGCACCAGTAGTTGAAGATCCAAGCTACGTGATCGGCGGTAAAGTCGTCGCCGTTATTCCATTTGACGCCCTGACGGACATGCAGCGTGTATTCGGTGGCGTCTGCGTTGGCCTCCCAACCGGAAAGCAGAATGCCCTTGAACGAACCGTCACGCTGGTATTCGACCAGATATTCCAGCCAGCCGCGCGTATAGTTGGCGATCTGCGACCAGTCATAGGTGCGCGGGTCCTTGAGCGCACGAACCTGAGTCTGGATACGCAAGGTGCCGCCCATCTGGGCCATTCCCTCGGCCATGGCAGGGGCCGCAAGGCCCAGCAGCCCGTAGGCGGCCGAGGCGGTAACACCAAGTGCAGTGCTGCGTGCCATGAACTCGCGGCGGCTAAGCTCGCCACGCTTGGCTTCGTCAGCATACATGAGGGCAGCCGGATGCACCGCTTTGCCCCCCTTGAATTGAGCTGTCATTTTCCTCTCCCTATTTGTGCCGGGGCTTTTTCATGCCCCGTCAAGTAGGGATAGCAACCGTTATAGGCCCATCGGTCAACAGTCACTTTCGTCACTTGGCATCACGTTTGCGACGAACGGTTGTCTAGATGCGCCCCGAAACGGGCGGAATGCCGGATTTGCGAAAACTGCTGGGCGTCAGCCCTGTGCGGGCCTGAAAGGCGCGGGTGAAATAGGCGGCCGAGGAAAAGCCCAGATCCGACGCGATATCCTGCACCTTGGTGCGGGTGTCGCGCAGCATCACGCGCGCCTCGTAAAGCACCCGATCATTCAAAAGCGCCAGCGCCGAACGTCCGCAGGTCACCTTGCAGCAGCGTGTCAGGTGGGTCGCCGTCACGCCCAGTTCGGCGGCATAATGCGAGACGCCTTTGCCGCTGCGAAACTCGGTCTCGATCAGGTCGGTATAGGCCGCAACCAACCGCGCCGAGGCGGTATGCGCGCGTTCGTCGTTTTCCTCGATACTCAGCTGCCGTTCAAAGAAAACCGACAATAAACCAAGGTGATAGTGCGCTGCGCGCGAATGGCCGGTCTTGGCCGACTGAAGCTCGCGGTCGAGTTGATCAAAGAGCATGGACAGTTCTTTTTGCACCGCCACGTCGCGCAGGCGCATATGCACAGGCTCGTCCGGCCAGTCGGGGGCCATGGCGGCCGGAATCGACAGCATCTGGCCAAAAACCATGGCGCCGACCTCGTAGCCATACATGGTGCGGGCAGGAATATAGACCAGATTATTGGGACCATAACCACGTGTCAGACCGGCCACGGTAATGCGGCCCTGACCCTTGGCGATGTAGATCAGCCGTGGGGTCGCGTGACTGCGCATAGCCTCGGTCCGCCAGCGCGACGCGGGCGCGGTCTGACCAATATGAACCAAGCTCAGGCGATCGCCCGCCCGGGTGTTTTCAAGTGCCATTTCTGCCTCGGCATGTTCGTTTTATGCAACTTATGCGGTGCGAATCCTGCGCCGCAAGTGAAAACCGAATCACCGGGACGAAATTCTCAGCCGCCGAGATCTGACCCCAAAATGTCGTGCCATTTCCGCATCCTACCACGAAACCATGTGCGCTGACGCTTGGCATATTGTGTGGTGGCGATGATGGCGGCTTCCCTAGCCTCGGGCAGCGTCAGACGCCCCTCGAGATAGGCCAGAATTTCCGGCGCACCGATGGCCTTTGCGGCGGGCAGGCTGGGGTCCCAACGCGGGCGGAGCGCCGCAACCTCGTCAAGGGCGCCACCCGCCACCATCAGATCGAAACGGCGCGCGATGCGCGGATCGAGCCAGTCCTTGG
>JAHEBS010000178.1 GCA_024642145.1 Marivivens sp. | reverse complement strand
AATATCACCCGCGGCAAGCCGCTTGGGGGGCGCTGAAATGCAAAAGACCATCTCGCCGCGCGGCTGGGCGCTGATGTCGGTTCTGGCCTTGATCTGGGGCGGGTCCTTCTTGGCCAACCGCATTGCGCTGGAACAGGTGGGCGTGCTGACCACCGTGGCGTTTCGGGTCGGCGTTTCGGGGTTGGTCCTCTGGCTGTGGAGCTTGACCCGTGGCCTCAAGGTGCCGCCCCTGCGGCGTTTCATTGCGGTGTCCTTTGGCATGGGCGTGGTGAACAACATCATTCCCTTCACCCTGATTGTCTGGGGGCAACAACACATCGAATCCGGTCTGGCCGCGATCCTCAACGCCTCGACCGCGATCTTTACGGTGCTTTTGGCCGCCGCCATCCATGCCGATGAGAAACTGACACCAGCGCGGATTTTTGGCACCGTGGTGGGCTTTGTCGGTGTCGCCATTGCCATCGGGATCGAGGCCTTGGCCCATTTCGATCTGACCTCGCTGGGGCAACTGGCTATTCTCGGGGCTTCGGTCGCCTATGCGGTTTCGGCGGTATTCGCGCGCGTAGCCTTTAAGGGCATCCGCGCCGAGGTTTCGGCGGCGGGCATGTTATCGGCCTCGGCGGTCATCATGATTCCGCTGGCCCTGTGGACAGATGGACTGCCCGACGCTGGCTGGACGCCCGAGACATGGGGGGCGCTGTGCTATCTGGCGCTCTTTTCCTCGGCCTTGGCCTATATGATCTACTATAACGTCCTCGAAGCCGCAGGCGCGGGCAACATGAGCCTTGTGACGCTGATGGTCGCGCCGGTGGCGATCATCTTTGGCGCGATTGTCTATAACGAAAAACTGGCCGCAGCCGAGTTCGCGGGCTTTGGGCTCTTGGTTGTCGGGCTCTTGATCGTTGACGGACGGCTGAGGCCAAGGCGGCGCGTCAAAAACTGATGGAAAATGGGCCAAGGGGCGGCTAGGCAGACAGCATGATTTACGCATCCGCATCAGATTGGCTTGCCGCGCCCCGCAAGAACGTGCTGCTTTTCGGCATGTCTGGGCTTGGCAAGACCCATGTATCGAACATCCTGCGCGACCATGGCGACTGGTTCCACTACTCGGTCGATTACCGCATCGGCACGCGCTATATGGGCGAACTGATCGCCGACAACGCCAAGCGCGAGGCCATGCAGGTGCCATTCCTGCGCGATCTTCTGATGACGGACTCGATCTACATCGGCTCCAATATCACGTTCAACAATCTGGCGCCGGTTTCGACCTATCTGGGCAAACCAGGTGATCCGGCCAAGGGCGGCCTGCCCATTGGCGAATACCGCAAGCGGCAAGACGAGTTCCGGCGTGCCGAAGTCTCATCGCTGATGGACACGCGCCATTTCATCGCGCGTGCGCAAAGCCTTTATGATTACCCCCATTTCATTTGTGATACGGGCGGTTCGATCTGCGAATGGGTCAACCCTGACGATCCCGACGACCCGATCATGACTGAACTTGCCGATTGCACGCTGATGATCTGGATCGAGGGCTCGGACGCGCACACCGCCGAACTGGTCCGCCGTTTCGACCGCGCGCCCAAGCCCATGTCCTACCAACCCGCGTTTCTGGACGCATGCTGGGACGGATATCTGGCTGAAAAGGGCTGTGCCGAGGATCGGGTCAACCCCGATGATTTTATCCGCTGGACCTACGCGCGCGCCATGGCCCACCGCCAACCGCGCTATCGCGCCATGGCCGAACGCTGGGGCCTGACGGTCAGCGCCGAAGACATCGGGCGCGTGCGCAGCACCGATGATTTCGTGGCGCTGGTGGCCAAGGCACTTGAGGCGCGGGCCGCGCGCGCCTAAGTGACGACACACATCACATAACCGGAATATCAGACAGATGCCGATCAAGCTCCCAGCCAACCTGCCCGCCCAAGCCGTGCTAAGGCACGAGGGCGTCATGGTGATGAGCCAAGAGCGCGCTGCACGGCAGGATATCCGCCCGCTGCACATCGGCCTTTTGAACCTGATGCCCAAAAAGATCCAGACCGAGAACCAGTTTGCGCGACTGTTGGGTGCCACGCCGCTGCAGGTCGAGCTGACCCTGATCAGGATGAGCGAGCATCAGGCGCGCAATACCTCGGCCGAGCATATGGACGAGTTCTACCACAGCTTTGCCGAGATCAAGGAACGCGGCGACAAGTTCGACGGGCTGTTGATCACCGGCGCGCCGATCGAACATCTCCCTTTCGAAGAGGTGACCTATTGGGATGAGCTTTGCGAGGTCTTCGATTGGACCCGCACCCATGTGCATTCGACCTTCGGCGTCTGCTGGGGGGGGATGGCGATGGCCTACCATTTGCGCGGCGTGCAAAAACACATGCTGGACCACAAGGCCTTTGGCTGCATCCGCCACAGCAACCTCGCGCCCGCCTCGCCCTATCTGCGCGGCTTTTCCGATGACATGGTCATCCCCGTCAGCCGCTGGACCGAGGTCAAGCGCGACGAGGTCAAGGCCGTCGCGGGGCTGAACATCCTGATCGACAGCGCCGAAACCGGCCCCTGTCTGGTCGAGGATGCCGATAACCGCGCGCTCTATATCTTTAACCACTTCGAATATGACAGTGGCACGCTGAAAGAAGAATACGATCGCGACGTGGCCGCAGGCGCGCCGATCAACGTGCCTGCAAACTATTACCCCGACGACGATCCGACGCGCGCACCGCAGAACCGCTGGCGCAGCCACGCGCATCTGCTTTATGGCAACTGGATCAACGAAATCTACCAAAGCACGCCCTTTGATCTCAACGAGATCGGCAACTGAACCCACCCGCGCGATTGCAACCAAGCGGACCCGCCTCCATATTGGAGGCAGGGATGAGGAGAGCTGTTATGGAACTGCCGTTCGACGGTGCAATCAGCCGTTATTACGAATCCGAGGCTCCTGACGAGATCCGGCAGATCCTTGAGGCGACTGGCAAAAAGGGCATCCCCGAGCCCACCTATCCCTATCGCAAGGTCTGGAAGAAAGACGCCTACGAGGCGGCGATGGAGCCCCTGCAGATCGAGCTTGTGCGGCTGCAAAACTGGGTCAAGGCGACGGGACAGCGCGTCGTCATCATTTTTGAGGGCCGCGATGCCTCGGGCAAGGGCGGCACCATCGCGCGGCTGGTCGAGAACCTCAACCCGCGCGGCGCCCGCATCGTGGCGCTGGCCAAACCCACCGAGACAGAGGCGCGGCAATGGTATTTCCAACGCTACATCGCCCAATTGCCTACCGCCGGAGAGATCGTGGTTTTCGACCGTAGCTGGTATAACCGCGGCGTGGTCGAACAGGTTTTCAGCTTCTGCACGCCAGAACAGCGCGAAAGCTGGTTTCAACATGTGCCGGGGTTCGAAAAGATGCTGGTCGAGGACGGCATCCACCTGTTCAAGATCTGGTTGAACGTCGGACGCGCCACGCAGATGCAACGGTTCCTGGACCGCGAGAGCGATCCCTTGCGTCAATGGAAACTCAGCCAGATCGACATCGACGGGTTGCCGCGCTGGGGCGCCTATAGCGAGGCCATCGAAGAAACGCTGGCCCGCAGCCACAACGATTTCGCGCCATGGACCGTGTTGCGGTCCGACGACAAGAAACGCGCCCGCGTCAATGCCATCCGCACGATCCTGACCCGCCTGCCCTATGACCACAAGAACGCGGCGGCCATTGGCGAAATCGACCCGCTGATCGCTGGCGGGCCGGAGCTATGGCATGGTTAAGCAAGGCTACCACCACGGTAACCTGCGCGAGGCGCTGGTGCGCGCCTGCTTGCAGCTGATCGAGGACAAGGGCCCCACCGGCTTTACCCTGTCCGAGGCAGCGCGCGAGGCGGGCGTGACGCCCGCCGCCGTCTATCGCCATTTCGAGGGCCGCGAGGACCTGATCGCCGAGGCCGCGCGACAGGGCTTTGAGGTCTTTGCCCAGATGATGGAAAGCGCCTTTGCCGATGGGCAGCCCTCGTCGCTCAAGGCCTTTGAGGCCACGGGACGCGCCTATCTGGCCTTTGCCCGCCAATTCCCGGGTCATTACATCGCCATGTTCGAAAGTGGCATCTCGATGCAGCGGACGCCGGAACTGGCCGCCATCTCAGGCCGCGCCTTGGGCGTGCTCGAGCGCGCCGCCGTGGCGCTGAGCCGCCATATCCCCGCAGAACGCCGTCCGCCGCCGCAAATGTTCGCGGCGCATATCTGGGCTCTCAGCCATGGGGTTGTCGAGCTTTTCGGACGCGGCACGCCCGGCGCCAAGAGCCCCTTCCCGCCCGAGCAGCTGCTCGAAAGCGGCATCGGCGTCTATCTCAGGGGTTTGGGTCTCCTGCCGCCCGACAGCTAGGCCGGGCGGCAGGCCGTTTCATTTAGCGCGACAGCGCGACCAGCGCGCCGGCTTCCCAGCCGAGGCGGGTCTTGACGCCGACATCCAGAACCGGACGGCCAACGAGGTTCTTCATCGAGATCGTCAACGGCTCTTCATGACCTTCCAGACGCACGTCGTAATAGGTCATGTCGCCGTAATAGACGACTTCGTCCACAGTCACATCGACAGTCTTTTTCTTGCCGGTGTCCTCGCCTTCGTAAACGATGCCGAGGGTCTCGGGGCGGAAACCAACCGTGATGTCACCCACATCGGCACCAGCAGGCGCCTGCGCGGGATCAATCTCGCATTTACCAAAGCCCGGCACGTCGAGCGCGATCTTGCTGCCGGTCGACAACACCTTGCCGGGCAGAAAGTTCATCTTGCCGATGAATTCGGCCACGCGTTTGGAGTTGGGACGACGGTAGAGCGTTTCGGGATCGTCCATCTGGCCGATCTCGCCCTCGAACATGACGGCGATACGGTCAGACATCACCAGCGCTTCTTCTTGGTCATGGGTGACGAGGATGAAGGTAATGCCAACCTGACGCTGCAGCTTGATCAACTCGACCTGCATCTGTTCACGCATCTTTTTGTCGAGCGCGGAGAGAGGTTCGTCCAAGAGCAGAACCTTGGGCTTCAGGATCAGCGCGCGGGCCAGAGCCACACGTTGACGCTGGCCACCCGAAAGCGCATGGGCGGCACGCGCACCATAGCCCGACAGGCCCACCATCTCGAGCGCTTCGCCCACGGCCTTGGCCTTTTCTTCCTTGCTGCGCGGATCTTTACGCA
>JAHEBS010000034.1 GCA_024642145.1 Marivivens sp. | reverse complement strand
ACTCGCCGTAGTACTTCGTGATCGCCGCAGTCAGCGTCGTCTTGCCGTGGTCAACGTGGCCGATCGTGCCAATGTTAACGTGCGGTTTGTTACGTTCAAACTTTGCCTTAGCCATTATGGCCTCCTGTCTGGTCGTGGTGGGCGCTGGCCCACCCTACGAGTTGGGTAGGGTGGGCATTTCTGCCCACCACGGTGTTATGCGTACTTCTTCTGGATCTCGTCCGAGATGTTCTGCGGAACGGCTTCGTAATGGTCGAACTGCATCGTGAACACGGCGCGGCCCGAGGACATCGAGCGCAGCGTGTTGATGTAGCCGAACATGTTGGCCAGCGGAACAAAGGCGTTGATCACGTTCGCGTTGCCGCGGGTGTCTTGACCCTGAACCATGCCCCGACGCGAGGTCAGGTCGCCGATGATGCCGCCGGTGTATTCTTCCGGGGTCACCACTTCGACTTTCATGATCGGCTCGAGCAGCTTGGCGCCGGCCTTGCGGAGACCTTCGCGCATACCGGCACGGGCCGCGATTTCGAAGGCCAGAACCGACGAGTCGACGTCGTGGTAGGCGCCGTCAACCAGCGCAACCTTGAAGTCGATGACCGGGAAGCCAGCGAGCGGACCGGAGTCCATGACCGACTTGATACCCTTTTCGACGCCGGGGATGTATTCCTTCGGCACCGCACCACCAACGATCTTGGACTCGAACGAATAACCTTCGCCCGGCTGGGTCGGGGTGATCTGCAGCTTGATGCGGGCGAACTGGCCCGTACCACCGGTCTGCTTCTTGTGGGTGTAGTCGATCTCGGCCGGAGACGAGATGGTTTCGCGGTAGGCCACCTGCGGCGCACCGATATTCGCCTCGACCTTGAACTCGCGACGCATACGGTCAACGAGGATGTCGAGGTGAAGTTCGCCCATGCCCTTCATGATGGTCTGACCCGATTCCAGATCGGTTTCGACGCGGAACGAGGGGTCTTCGGCAGCCAGACGTGCGAGGGCGAGGCCCATCTTTTCCTGGTCGGCCTTGGACTTGGGTTCCACGGCGATTTCGATCACGGGCTCGGGGAAGGTCATCGTTTCCAGAACCACCGGCTTGTTGGGGTCGCACAGCGTGTCACCCGTGGTGGTTTCTTTCAGACCGGCCAGAGCGATGATGTCGCCCGCGAAGGCCTCTTCGATTTCCTCGCGGTTGATGGCGTGCATCATCATCATGCGGCCAACGCGCTCGCGGCGGCCTTTGGTCGAGTTCGTCATCTGGTCGCCCTTTTTGAGGACGCCCGAGTAGATGCGGGTGAAGGTGAGCGAGCCCACGAAGGGGTCGTTCATGATCTTGAACGCAAGAGCCGAGAAGGGCTGCTCGTCATCCGCCGAACGGGGGATGATACGCTCTTCGTTCTCGTCGCCAGGGGCAAAGCCCATGTAGGCGGGGATGTCGAGCGGGTTCGGAAGGAAGTCGATCACAGCGTTGAGCAGGGGCTGAACGCCCTTGTTCTTGAACGCCGAACCAGCGGTAACCGGAACGAAGGCCAGCTTGAGCGTGCCCTTGCGGATCAGTTTGCGCAGCGTGTCCTGGTCGGGCTCGTTGCCCTCGAGGTAGGCTTCCATGGCGTCATCGTCCTGCTCGACGGCAAGCTCGATGAGGTTGTTGCGCCACTCGGCGGCCACGTCCTGCAGTTCAGCACGGATCGGCTGACGGACCCAGCTCGCGCCAAGGTCTTCGCCCTCGTAGACCCACTCTTCCATGGTGATCAGGTCAACGATGCCCTCGAGCTTGTCCTCGGCACCGATCGGCAGAGCGATCGGGGCGGGGATTGCACCCGTGCGGTCCTTGATCATCTTCACGCAGTTGAAGAAGTCGGCGCCGATCTTGTCCATCTTGTTGACGAACACGATGCGCGGAACCTTGTAGCGGTCAGCCTGACGCCAGACGGTTTCGGTCTGGGGTTCGACGCCGGCGTTGGCGTCGAGAAGGCAGACAGCACCGTCGAGCACGGCCAGCGAACGTTCGACTTCGATGGTGAAGTCAACGTGGCCGGGGGTGTCGATGATGTTGAAGCGGTACTTCTTCTCGTTCGAGTTGTCCTTGGTGGGATCTTCCTGACGCTGCCAGAAGGTCGTGGTCGCGGCCGAGGTGATGGTGATCCCGCGTTCCTGCTCCTGCTCCATCCAGTCCATGGTCGCGGCGCCGTCGTGGACTTCGCCGATCTTGTGGGACTTGCCAGTGTAGTAAAGGATACGCTCGGTCGTCGTGGTCTTGCCCGCATCGATGTGGGCCATGATCCCGAAGTTGCGGTAACGGGAAAGCGGATACTCGCGTGCCATTCTGAGAGGCCCCCTTACCAGCGATAATGGCTGAACGCTTTGTTAGCGTCGGCCATCTTGTGGGTATCTTCACGCTTCTTAACAGCCGAACCACGGCCGTTCAGAGCATCGAGAAGCTCGCCTGCAAGGCGCTCTTCCATGGTGTTTTCGTTGCGGTTCTTGGCCGCGGCGATGAGCCAGCGGATGGCCAGAGCCTCGCGGCGCTCGGGGCGCACCTCGACCGGAACCTGATAGGTAGCACCACCCACGCGGCGCGAACGAACTTCGACCGAGGGTTTGACGTTGTCGAGCGCTTCGTGGAAGGCCTCGACAGGTGCTTTTTTGATACGCGATTCAACCCGCTCGAACGCCGAGTAAACGATGCGTTCAGCAATCGACTTTTTACCGTCGATCATCAGGTTGTTCATGAATTTCGAGACAACCCGATCACCATACTTGGCATCAGGCAGAATCTCGCGCTTTTCGGCGGCGTGACGACGCGACATTGCGGTCTCTCCTTACTTCGGACGCTTGGCGCCGTATTTCGAACGACGCTGCTTACGGTTCTTGACGCCCTGGGTGTCGAGGACACCGCGCAGGATGTGATAGCGGACGCCCGGAAGGTCTTTCACACGGCCGCCACGGATGAGCACAACCGAGTGCTCCTGGAGGTTGTGGCTTTCACCGGGAATGTAGCTGATGACTTCGAAGCCGTTGGTCAGACGCACTTTGGCGACCTTACGCATAGCGGAGTTCGGCTTCTTGGGGGTCGTGGTGTAAACGCGGGTGCAAACACCACGCTTCTGCGGGCACCCTTCCAGGTGCTGCGACTTGGATTTGTAGACGGCAGGCTGACGCGGCTTGCGGATCAGCTGTTGGATCGTTGGCATTGGGCTATGTTCCCCGTTTTCCTACACATGTGTAGCGGCCCCGTAGGTCCGCGGTTTTCGTTGCACGCAAGACGCGTCCGCCAAGCGCAAAAAGTCCGCACTGTTTCCATCAACCTGCGGAACAGTGCGGTGAGTTCCCAGAGGATCGGACCAGTAGTAGGTCGGATCTTGGCTAGCTCAGTTCTGGATGCGGGCATGGGGCGACCCCCGAGACCCGGATGGGCGCGCGTATAGGGGGAGTCGCGGGGGGTGTCAACAGCGGGGGGCTTAATAATGCGCCCTCTCCACCGCCCACCGCCCGATCGCTGTCCCCTATCGCGGTAGCACGGCGCGGCGGCGCAGGCGCAGTTGGCGTTCGCGGTAGAGCGTGAAGATACCTGTCCCCACGACCAGCGCCGCCCCTGCCAGCGTCAGGCCATCGGGCCAATCACCCCAGACCAAGTAGCCCAGAACCAGTGCCACGACGAGGCTGGTATAGCGGAAAGGCGCGACAAAGCTGATCTCGCCGACCCGCATGGTGGCCACGGACAGGATGTAGCCAAACAGCACAAAGACCATGGCCCCGCCCAATTGTGCGGCGGCCTTGAGGCTGACGGGCGCCCAATCGATGAAGGCCGCGCCCACACCTGCAAAAACGGTCACGCCAAGGGCTGCGACCAGCGCCACCATCACCGATGGCACGGCCGCAGACATGCGTCGTGCGGCAAGATCACGGACCGTGACGCAGGCCACCGACGCCAAGCCGAACAGGGAATTGGCGCTAAAACTTTCCGCTCCGGGCTGGACGATCATCAAAACGCCCACGAAGCCGACCGCAATCGCGGCCAAGCGTCGCCAGCCGACCGCCTCGCCCAGAAACACCGCGCCCGCCAGTGTGACGGCCAGCGGCATCGATTGCATAATGGCGCTGATATTGGCGATGGGCATATGGGTGAGTGCGGTCAGAAAGAACCACGCCGCCGCGGCTTCGGCCGCGGTCCTGAGCGCCAAAAGGCCCCAATCACGCCGCGACAGGCCGAACCGGATTTGCTTGAGCACCAAAGCCACGATCACCAGACCAGCCGTGGTGCCAAGCCCCCGCAGGAACAGCGCCTGAAACAGCGGCAGTTCATCCGACAGCGCTTTGAAAAAACTGTCGTTGAGTGTGAAGGCCGTCATCGAGACGGTCATCAGCACCGCGCCACGCATATTGTCGGACAGATCAGCAAAGCGCATCGGCACTTCCTTGGGGATCAATTGTGGACGCAGGCGTCCCTCATGAAAAAGGCCCCCGATTTCGCGGGGGCCTTTCCTAGTTCCAGTTCCGCTTAATCGCGGCTTTCCGGTGTATCGACGACCAAGGTCTCGATGTCGTCACCGCTAAAGTCCGCAACCTGCGGCGCTGCAAGCGCCACGGCGGCTTCGGCCTCGGCGCGACGGGCCTCGATCACAGTGTGATCGCGGTCTGCCGCGATGTGACGCACGCGCGAGGTGGCGCCACCGGTGCCTGCGGGGATCAGGCGGCCGACGATGACGTTCTCTTTCAGACCGACCAGTTTGTCGCGCTTGCCCTGCACCGAAGCCTCGGTGAGAACACGCGTGGTTTCCTGGAAGGACGCGGCCGAGATGAACGACCGGGTCTGCAGGCTGGCCTTGGTGATACCCAGAAGGATGGGCTCGCCCGAAGCCGGACGGCCGCCACGGGCGATCGCCTTTTCGTTGGCCTCGTCGAACTCGGCCTTGTCCACCGTTTCGCCCTTGAGGAGCGTGGTGTCACCCGAGTCAGCGATTTCCCACTTCTGCAGCATCTGGCGAACGATGACTTCGATGTGCTTGTCGTTGATGCGCACACCTTGCAGGCGATAGACGTCCTGCACTTCGTTCACCATGTAGTCGGCCAGAGCCTCGACGCCGAGAATGGCGAGGATGTCATGCGGCGCAGGGTTGCCGTCCATGATGTAGTCGCCCTTATGCACGAAGTCGCCTTCCTGCACCGGAATATGCTTCCCTTTCGGGATCATGTATTCCTTCTTGTCGTCGACGTTATCGGCGGACTCGATCGTGATGCGGCGCTTGTTCTTATAGTCCTTGCCAAAGCGCACGTAGCCATCGATTTCGGCGATGATCGCGTGGTCCTTGGGACGACGGGCTTCGAACAGTTCGGCAACACGCGGCAGACCACCGGTGATGTCCTTGGTCTTGGCGCCTTCGCGCGGAATACGGGCCACGACGTCGCCAGCGGCGATTTCCTGACCGTCTTCCACCGAAAGAATCGCGTCCACCGACATCGGGTAGGTGACGGGGTTGCCGTCGTCCTTGCGGACGGGCTCGCCATCGGCGCCAACCACGATGATTTCGGGCTTGAGATCCGAACCACGCGGAACCGAACGCCAGTCGGTGACGATACGCTGGGTCATGCCGGTTGCATCGTCAGTCTCTTCGCGCACGGCGATACCGTTCACGAGGTCGACATAACGGGCAGTACCAGCCTTTTCAGCGATGATCGGCAGGGTGTAGGGGTCCCATTCGAACAGCTTGTCGCCACGGGCCACTTCCACGCCTTCACGGACAAACACCTTGGAGCCGTAAAGCACCTTGTGTTGCGCGCGCTCTTCGCCGTTTTCGTCCATGATCGCCAGAACCATATTCCGGCCCATGACGATCTGGTCGCCTACGGCATTCTCGAGCAGAACCGCATTGCGGAACTCGATCTTGCCGGCTTGGCTGGCTTCGAGGAACGACTGCTGGCCACCTTGGGCCACGCCGCCGATGTGGAAGGTACGCATGGTCAGCTGCGTGCCGGGTTCACCGATCGACTGGGCGGCAATGATACCGACCGCTTCACCGATGTTCACCAGCGTGCCGCGTGCAAGGTCGCGGCCATAGCAGGTGGCGCAAACGCCGTCTTCGGCCTCACAGGTCAGCGGGCTGCGGATACGCAGCTTGTTGACGCCGGTGGTTTCGATCAGGTCAGCCTTGCGTTCGTCGATCAGCTCGCCCGCCTTGACCAGAACCTCGTCCGTGCCGGGACGCAGAACGTCGTCGGCAGAGACACGGCCCAGCACACGCTCGGACAGCGGCGAAACCACGTCACCATCGTTGACCGCAGCCGAGGCCGTGATCGCACGATCGGTGCCGCAATCGATCTCGCGGATGATGCAGTCCTGCGCCACGTCCACGAGACGACGGGTCAGATAACCCGAGTTCGCAGTCTTAAGCGCGGTGTCCGACAGACCCTTACGGGCGCCGTGGGTCGAGTTGAAGTATTCAAGAACGGTCAGACCTTCCTTGAAGTTCGAGATGATCGGCGTCTCGATGATCTCGCCCGAGGGCTTGGCCATCAGGCCGCGCATACCGCCGAGCTGCTTCATCTGGGTGACCGAACCACGCGCACCCGAGTGGGCCATCATGTAAACCGAGTTCGGCTCTTGCTCGGCGCCGTTGGCGTCGGTCTTTTTGGCCGAAATCGTTTGCATCATGGCTTCGGTTACGCGGTCGTTACACTTGGACCAAGCATCGACAACCTTGTTGTACTTTTCGCCCTGAGTGATCAGGCCGTCCATGTACTGCTGTTCGAACTCCTTGACCTGATCGCGGGTTTCATCAACCAGCGCCCACTTGCGGTCAGGAACCACCATGTCGTCCTTGCCGAACGAAATACCGGCGCGGAAGGCCTCTTTAAAGCCCATGCCCATGATCTGGTCGCAGAAGATGACCGACTCTTTCTGACCGCAATAGCGGTAGACGGTGTCGATGACCTGCTGGACTTCCTTCTTGCGCAGCAGACGGTTCACGAGGCTGAACGGCGCCTTGGCGTTAAGCGGCAAGAGGTGACCCAGACGCAGACGGCCCGGGGTGGTTTCGACACGCTCGACCACTTCGTTGCCGTTGGCGTCGATCTGCTTGATGCGCGCGGTGATGCGTGAATGCAGATGCACCTCGCCCGCGGCCAGAGCATGCTCGACCTCTTCAAGATTGGCAAAGGACATACCCTCGCCCTTCATGCCTTCGCGTTCGATGGTCGTGTAGTAAAGACCAAGCACCATGTCCTGCGAAGGAACGATGATGGGCGAGCCGTTGGCGGGCGACAGAACGTTGTTCGTCGACATCATCAGCACGCGGGCTTCAAGCTGGGCTTCCAGCGAGAGCGGAACGTGGACGGCCATCTGGTCACCGTCGAAGTCGGCGTTGAACGCCGAACAGACGAGCGGGTGCAGCTGGATCGCCTTGCCTTCGATCAGGATCGGCTCGAACGCCTGAATGCCCAGACGGTGCAGCGTGGGCGCGCGGTTCAACAGAACCGGGTGCTCGCGGATGACTTCGTCAAGGATATCCCAGACCTCGGGACGCTCTTTTTCGACAAGCTTCTTGGCCTGTTTCACCGTCGAGCTGAGGCCCTTGGCCTCGAGACGCGAGTAGATGAAGGGCTTGAACAGCTCGAGCGCCATTTTCTTGGGCAGACCGCACTGGTGCAGTTTCAGTTCCGGACCGGTCACGATGACGGAACGGCCCGAAAAGTCGACGCGCTTACCCAGAAGGTTCTGACGGAAGCGGCCCTGCTTGCCCTTGAGCATGTCCGAAAGCGATTTGAGCGGACGCTTGTTGGCACCGGTGATGACGCGGCCGCGGCGGCCGTTGTCAAAGAGGGCGTCAACGGCTTCTTGCAGCATACGCTTTTCGTTACGCACGATGATATCGGGCGCACGCAGTTCGATCAGGCGCTTGAGGCGGTTGTTACGGTTGATCACGCGACGATAAAGATCGTTGAGATCCGAAGTCGCGAAACGGCCGCCATCCAGCGGAACCAGCGGACGCAGTTCCGGCGGGATCACGGGGATCACGGTCAGGATCATCCACTCGGGACGGTTGCCCGATTCAACAAAGCTCTCGACGATCTTGAGGCGCTTGATGATCTTCTTGGGCTTCAGTTCGCCGGTTGCCTCTTTCAGCTCTTCGCGGAGCTGCTCGGCGGTGGCTTCGAGGTCGATCATCGACAGCATTTCACGGATCGCTTCGGCGCCGATATTGGCGGTGAAGGCGTCCATGCCATACTGGTCTTGCGCGTCGAGGAACTCTTCTTCGTTCATCAACTGGCCAAAGTGCAGGTCGGT
This sequence comes from Marivivens sp., assembly GCA_024642145.1. GTDB lineage: Bacteria > Pseudomonadota > Alphaproteobacteria > Rhodobacterales > Rhodobacteraceae > JAHEBS01. Next base: position 11,755 of record JAHEBS010000034.1, on the reverse strand, counting down.
CAGACCCGGCTCGATGACCACGTAGTTTTCGAAGTAGAGAATGCGCTCGAGGTCACGCAGCGTCATGTCCAGCATCAGGCCGATCCGCGAGGGAAGCGACTTGAGGAACCAGATATGGGCGACGGGCGCGGCCAGTTCGATGTGGCCCATGCGCTCGCGGCGGACCTTTTGCAGGGTCACTTCCACGCCGCACTTTTCGCAGACGACGCCGCGATATTTCATGCGCTTGTATTTACCGCACAGGCACTCGTAATCCTTGATCGGGCCAAAGATACGCGCGCAGAACAGGCCGTCGCGCTCGGGCTTGAACGTGCGATAGTTGATGGTTTCCGGCTTTTTGATTTCGCCGAAAGACCACGACAGAATCCGCTCGGGCGATGCCAGCGAGACCTTGATCTCGTCAAAGGCCTTGGCCGGGGTGAGCGGGTTGAACGGGTTGTTGGTCAGTTCCTGGTTCATCTTGCGTCCTTAGCAAATAGGGGATGGGAAGAGAGCAAGGCCGGCGGCCTTACTCTTCCTCCTCCGCATCCAGGAGTTCCATGTTGAGGCCGAGGCCCCGCACTTCCTTGACGAGAACGTTGAACGATTCCGGCACGCCGGCTTCGAAGTTGTCCTCGCCCTTGACGATCGACTCGTAGACCTTGGTCCGGCCAGCCACGTCGTCCGACTTCACCGTCAGCATTTCCTGCAGGGTGTAGGCGGCGCCGTAGGCCTCGAGAGCCCAGACTTCCATCTCGCCGAAACGCTGGCCGCCGAACTGCGCCTTACCACCCAGCGGTTGCTGCGTGACGAGCGAGTACGGACCGGTCGAGCGGGCGTGGATCTTGTCGTCGACAAGGTGGTGAAGCTTGAGAAGGTACTTCACACCCACGGTCACGCGACGGCTGAACTGTTCGCCGGTGCGGCCGTCGAACAGTTCGGACTGACCCGACTGATCGAAACCGGCACGCTTGAGCGCATCGTTCACGTCTGCTTCTTTGGCGCCGTCGAAAACGGGGGTCGCGATCGGCACGCCACGGGTGGCATTGCCGGCAGCCTCGACCAGACCGTTTTCGTCCATGTCCGAGAGACCCTCGTCATAGACATCTTCGCCATAGGCGATGCGCATGGCCTCACGAACAGGCGTCAGGTCGCCGGAACGGCGATAGTCCTGCAGCGCTTCGTCGATCTGCACGCCCAGACCACGCGAAGCCCAGCCCATGTGGGTTTCAAGGATCTGACCGACGTTCATACGCGACGGCACACCAAGCGGGTTCAGCACAAAGTCAACCGGCGTGCCATCGGCGAGGAAGGGCATATCCTCGATCGGAACGACCTTGGAGATAACACCTTTGTTGCCGTGACGACCGGCCATCTTGTCGCCGGGCTGCAGCTTGCGCTTCACCGCGACGAAGACCTTGACCATCTTCATCACGCCCGGAGGCAGGTCGTCGCCACGACGGACCTTTTCCACCTTGTCCTCGAAACGCGCGTCGAGCTGGCGCTTTTGCGCCTCGTACTGCTCGTTGAGCGCCTCGATGATCTGGGCGTCTTTCTCGTCCTTGAGGGCAAAGTGCCACCACAGGCCACGGCTGTATTCGCTCAGCGCCTCTTCGGTCACGTCGCTGTTGGGCTTAAAGCCTTTGGGGCCTTTGACCGCGACCTTGCCGAGGATCATCGACTTGAGACGCGCATAGATGTTGCGGTCGAGAATCGCGAGTTCGTCGTCACGGTCGCGGGCGAGCCGTTCGACTTCTTCACGCTCGATCTGCAGCGCGCGCTCGTCCTTGTCCACACCATGACGGTTGAAGACGCGGACTTCGACGATGGTGCCAAAGTTGCCGGGGGGCAGACGCAGCGAGGTATCGCGCACGTCCGAGGCTTTTTCGCCAAAGATGGCGCGGAGGAGTTTTTCCTCGGGCGTCATCGGGCTTTCGCCCTTGGGCGTGATCTTGCCCACAAGGATATCGCCCGGGCCGACTTCGGCGCCGATGTAAACGATGCCAGCCTCATCGAGGTTGCGCAGCGCTTCTTCACCGACGTTCGGGATGTCACGGGTGATCTCTTCAGGGCCGAGCTTGGTGTCGCGGGCGGCAACTTCGAACTCTTCGATGTGGATCGAAGTGAACACGTCGTCGCGCACGATACGCTCGGAGATCAGGATCGAGTCTTCATAGTTGTAGCCGTTCCACGGCATGAACGCGACGACCACGTTCTTGCCCAGAGCCAGTTCGCCCATCTCGGTCGAGGGACCGTCAGCGACGACCTCGCCCTTTTGAACGGTATCGCCCACCTTCACCAGCGGACGCTGGTTGATGCAGGTGTTCTGGTTCGAACGCTGGAACTTGCGCAGACGATAGATATCCACACCCGGATCGCCCGGCTGCAGGTCTTCGGTCGCACGCACAACGATACGCATCGCGTCGACTTGGTCGATGATGCCGCCGCGGCGGGCCATGATGGCCGCGCCCGAGTCACGTGCCACGACGCCTTCGATGCCGGTGCCCACAAGCGGAGCCTCGGCCTGCAGCAGCGGGACAGCCTGACGCTGCATGTTCGAACCCATCAGCGCGCGGTTGGCGTCGTCATTTTCCAAGAAGGGAATGAGCGAGGCCGCAACCGACACCAACTGCTTGGGCGACACGTCGATAAGGTCCACCGCATCGCGCGAGGCGAGGGTGTATTCACCCGACTGACGGGTGTTGACCAGTTCGTTGACAAAGGCGCCATCGGCGTCGAGCGTCGCGTTGGCCTGCGCCACGGTGTGACGCATTTCCTCGGTCGCCGACATATAGTGAACCTCGTCGGTCACCTTGCCGCCCTTGACCTTGCGGTAGGGGGTTTCGATGAAGCCGTACTTGTTCACGCGGGCAAAGGTGGCCAGCGAGTTGATCAGACCGATGTTCGGGCCTTCCGGCGTTTCAATCGGGCACATGCGGCCATAGTGGGTCGGGTGAACGTCGCGAACCTCAAAGCCTGCACGTTCACGCGTCAGACCGCCCGGCCCGAGTGCCGAAAGGCGACGCTTGTGCGTGACTTCCGACAGCGGGTTGGTCTGGTCCATGAACTGCGACAGCTGCGAGGAGCCGAAGAATTCGCGGACAGCCGCCGCTGCGGGTTTGGCGTTGATCAGGTCTTGCGGCATGACCGTGTCGATTTCGACCGAGGACATACGTTCCTTGATCGCGCGCTCCATGCGCAGCAGACCGACGCGGTACTGGTTTTCCATCAGTTCGCCGACCGAACGCACACGACGGTTGCCGAGGTGGTCGATATCGTCGATTTCGCCCTTGCCGTCACGCAGCTCGACCAGACCCTTGATGCAGGACACGATGTCCTCGCGGCGCAGCGTGCGCAGCGTATCGGGGGCCTCGAGGTTGAGGCGCATGTTCATCTTCACGCGGCCAACGGCCGAAAGGTCATAGCGTTCGCCATCGAAGAAGAGACCGTCGAACAGGGTCGAGGCGGCTTCAACGGTCGGCGGCTCGCCGGGACGCATGACGCGGTAGATATCCAGAAGCGCGGTGTCGCGGTTCATGTTCTTGTCCGCAGCCATCGTGTTGCGGATGTAGGGACCGACGTTGATATTGTCGATGTCCAGCACCGGAACGGTGGTCACGCCGGCATCGATCAGATCCTTGATCGAGCCACCAATCATCTCGCCATCGCGGTCCATCTCGAGCGTCAGCTCGTCGCCGGCCTCGACGTAGATCGCGCCAGTGGCTTCGTTGATGATGTCGCGGGCCACGAAACGGCCGACGATATTGCGGAACGGCACCAAAAGCTCGGTGACCTTGGCCTCGTCGATCAGTTTCTTGACGGTGCGCGGGGTCACCTTGTCGCCGGATTTGGCAATCACCTCGCCGGTGGCGGCGTCAACGATGTCATAGGTCGGACGGGTGCCGCGGATACGCTCGGGGAAGAACTTGGTCACCCAGTTGCGCGACTTCTTGTCCAGCTTGAAATCGACGGTGGTGTAATAGGCATTCATGATGCCTTCCTGGTCCATGCCCAGCGCATAAAGCAGCGTCGTCACCGGCAGCTTGCGGCGACGGTCGATGCGCGCGTAGACCATGTCCTTGGCGTCGAATTCAAAGTCCAGCCACGAACCGCGGTAGGGGATGATGCGGCAGGCGAACAGCAGTTTGCCCGAGGAATGGGTCTTGCCCTTGTCATGGTCAAAGAACACGCCCGGGCTGCGGTGCATCTGGGAAACGATGACGCGCTCGGTGCCGTTGACGATGAAAGTGCCGTTGGGGGTCATGAGCGGCATGTCGCCCATGAACACGTCCTGTTCCTTGATGTCTTTGACCGACTTGGCGCCGGTGTCTTCGTCGACATCAAATACGATCAGGCGCAGCGTGACCTTCAGCGGGGCCGCGTAGGTCAGGTCGCGACGCATGCATTCTTCGACGTCGAACTTGGGCTTTTCCAGCTCATATTTGACGAATTCGAGAACTGCGGTCTCGTTGAAATCCTTGATCGGGAAAACCGATTGGAAAACGCCCTTGATGCCTTCGCCATCAGCGTGGTCGGGGCCATCGCCGGAATCGAGGAACAGGTCGTAGGAAGATTTCTGAACCTCGATGAGGTTCGGCATTTCAAGAACTTCACGGATCTTGCCGTAGTACTTGCGCAGGCGTTTCTGGCCGATGAAGGACTGAGCCATGTGCGTCGTCACCTTTCAATCTCTTGCGGGATGCGTCGCCGGGGCCGCGGCGCATCACCATCTGAGAACGGGTCGTTCCGGTCTATTCTTGGCACCCTTCCCAGAGGCGCCGCCCGACCGTCGGGAACCTACCCAAGGGACAAGCCCCGCGGGGCCGGTCTCTAAGACAGGTTCGGCTGGACCCGCGCAACGCGGGCCCAGCCTGAGATTTCGAGGCCTCGGAGGGCCTCGGAGCGGCGATTAGGCCAGCTCGACCTTGGCGCCAGCTTCTTCGAGCTTTTTCTTGAGCTCTTCGGCTTCGGTCTTGGAAACAGCTTCCTTAACCTTGCCACCGGCTTCGGTCAGGTCCTTGGCTTCCTTGAGGCCCAGACCGGTGATTTCGCGGACGACCTTGATCACGTTGATCTTCTGCGCGCCGGCGTCCTTGAGGACGACGTCGAACTCGGTCTTTTCTTCCGCGGCTTCAGCGGCAGCGCCAGCAGCCGGGCCAGCCATCATCACAGCGCCGCCGGCGGCGGGCTCGATGCCATACTGGTCCTTGAGGATGGTCTTCAGTTCTTGTGCCTGGAGAAGGGTCAGACCCACGATCTCTTCGGCGAGTTTGTTCAGATCAGCCATTTTATGCTTTCCGTTCGTTTGATGTGTGTTCCAACGTCAGGGCCATATGACCCCATCGGGTAATCGGGTTGTCGCTTATGCGGCCTTCTCTTCGATGGTCGAGAGAATGCCCGCGATGTTCGAAGCAGGTGCGCCAATGGCGCCGGCAATGTTCGAAGCGGGTGCGCCGATGCACGAGACGATCTGAGCGATAAGCTCTTCACGCGACGGCATAGCGGCGACGGCTTTGACACCGGCCGGATCCAGAGCCGCATTGCCCATGGCGCCGCCGAGAATGACGAACTTGTCGTTCGTCTTCGCGTAGGCATCGACCACCTTCGCCGCAGCGACGGGATCTTCCGAGTAGGACAACACGGTCATGCCCGTGAGGTATTCACCGATGCTTTCGCACGGCTGACCCTGCAGGGCGATCTTGGCGAGCTTGTTCTTGGCAACGCGTACGGACCCGCCAACGTCACGCATTTTCGCGCGCAGGTCCTGCATTTGTGCAACCGTCATGCCTTCGTAGTGGGCAACCACTACGACGCCAGAGCTTTCAAAGATCTGGCCGAGTTCCTCGACCACTTTCTCTTTTTGTGCTCTATCCACAGTTTCACTCCAAATTTGGGGTTTCCCCCGGCTCAAGTTTCCCCCCAGTTTTCTGAGGGGCCTTCGGGTCCGTGAGGGTCCCGAGCCTTAATCGCCCGAAGGTCGCTTGTGCGACCGAACGGAAATCTTGTCTCGTTTCCCATCTCAGGAAGGACTTAGCGGGTTTCCCCAGCCCTCCGTCTCGGACAGGTCGGGGCCGTCTGGCGGCCCCAACATCCACAACCGGCGAACCGGTGCGGAATTTCTTTGCGGGCGGGCGCTGATGGCCCGCCCGAAATCTTAGTTGCCGGTGGCCGACGCGATGTCGACCGACACGCCCGGGCCCATGGTCGAGCTGATCGAGACCTTCTTCATGTAGGTCCCTTTCGCGCCGGCGGGCTTGGCCTTGGCAACGGCGTCAACGAGGGCGCGGATGTTTTCTTCGAGCTTGGCGGCGTCGAAGGAAACTTTACCCACGCCAGCGTGGATCACGCCGGCCTTTTCGACCTTGAACTGCACCTGACCACCTTTGGCAGCGGCAACAGCCTCGGCCACGTCGGGGGTCACGGTGCCGATCTTGGGGTTCGGCATCAGGTTACGGGGGCCAAGCACCTTACCCAGACGGCCGACGATCGGCATCATGTCGGGGGTCGCGATGCAGCGATCAAAGTCGATCTTGCCGCCCAGAATCTCTTGCATCAGGTCTTCGGCGCCGACGATGTCTGCGCCAGCGGCCTTGGCCTGGTCGGCCTTGTCACCACGGGCGAAAACGGCGACGCGAACGGTCTTGCCGGTGCCGTTGGGCAGGTTGACAGTGCCACGGACCATCTGGTCGGCGTGACGCGGGTCAACACCCAGGTTCAGCGCGATCTCGACGGTTTCGTCGAACTTGGCGGTGGCGTTGGCCTTGACCAGAGCGACGGCCTCAGTCAGCGCGACGTTCATCTTGCCTTCGAAAGCCACACGGGCGGCGCGGGTACGTTTACCGAGCTTTGCCATTACTTCACCTCGATCCCGATGGACTTGGCCGAACCCATGATGATCTGCATGGCGGCTTCGACGGAGTTGGCGTTCAGGTCACGCATCTTGGCTTCCGCGATTTCACGGATCTGCGCGAGGGTCACCGAACCAGCGACTTCCTTGCCGGGCTTCATCGAGCCCTTGGGACGGTTGCGCTTGCCAACGGGCTTAAGACCAGCGGCTTTCTTCAGGTAGAAGGAAGCGGGCGAGGTCTTGATGTCGATGGTGAACGACTTGTCCTGGTAGTAGGTGATCACGGTCGGGATCGGGGCGCCCTGCTCCATATCGGCGGTCTTCGCGTTGAAGGCCTTGCAGAACTCCATGATGTTGATGCCGCGCTGACCCAGCGCAGGACCGACGGGCGGGGAGGGGTTAGCTTGCCCGGCTTTCACCTGCAGCTTGAGCTGACCCATTACTTTCTTGGCCATTGGCCGTCTCCTTAATCACGGACAGGCGAACCTGTCCTTTCCAACATGCCGCGGGGCGCGCCCCTTGGCCTCTCGTTGCGTGGTCCGGTTCGGATGCCGCGGCACCCGCCCCTCCCACGGACCACCGGCGGACCGGTGGCCGTTCGCGTCAGGCCTGCTTGGCGACCTGCGTGAATTCCAGTTCGACCGGCGTGGCGCGGCCAAAGATCGACACGGTCACCTTCAGGCGCTGGTGATCTTCGTCCACTTCCTCGACCATGCCGTCGAAGTCCTCGAACGGACCGTCCTTGACCTTGACGCGTTCGCCGATCTCGAAATGGATCAGCGTGCGCGGTGCCTCCAGCCCTTCTTCGACGCGGCCAAGGATCGCTTGGACCTCGGCATCCCGCATCGGCATCGGGCGGCCCTGAGGGCCAAGGAAGCCGGTCACCCGGTTGATCGAGGTGATGAGGTGGTAACCCTCATCGCTCAGTTCCATATGCACCAGCACGTAGCCCGGCATAAAGCGGCGCTCGGTTGTCACCTTCTTGCCGCGGCGAACCTCGATGACCTCTTCGGTCGGCACAAGCACCTCGTCGATGATGTGCTCGAGCTTCTTTTCGGCCACTTTGGTGCGGATCTGTTCGGCGATTTTCTTCTCGAAGTTCGAGAGAACGCTCACCGAATACCACCGTTTCGCCATATCGCTCTTACCTCGACGTCACCGGCGCGCGGCCGTTTATTCCATAATTTCAGACGGTTAAACCGCCCATTCCGAAAAAGAAAAGCGGCGCGCAACACGAATCGCCGCACGCCTGATTTCCGAAAGCTCGCCGCAGATACAAGGCTCACCCCATGATTTCAAGGGGGTAGCAGCGTCTTTCAGTCCGGCCTCAGGTGCCGAAGACGTTCAGGATACCTTCGAGGCCGTATTTGATCAGCACGTCCACCAGCGCAAAGAACAGCGCCATCAGAACGGCCATCACCATGACCATCGAGGTGGTCAGCAAAACCTCGCGGCGCGAGGGATAGGCGACCTTGGCGATCTCGGACCGGGCCTGCTGGAAGAATTTAATGGGATTGGCGCTCGCCATCTTGGTACCTCTCGGACAACGGGGGCGACATACGGGTTTGAGCGGGGCTTTTCAACCCTCTCACATGGGTCGCAGCATCCTGACACGCGGCAGATTTTCAATCCGCAAGAGCTGCGCTTCGTAAACCGCGGTCGAGGTCGCACGTTCATCGCCACGCCACAGGTCGAATTTCGGGTTTCTGGACGAAATCGGGTGGGCCTTGCGGGCCTGCGCAGCACGTTGGCCCGCCTCGGCCATGGTTTCGGTTTTGCTGGCACCGGCCAGCGCCTCGGCCACGGCCCGAGATGACAGCGAGGCGTGAACCTTGCGCGCAATAGGCTGAACCGCATGTGCGGCTTCGATCCCCAGCATCAACGCCAGAATCTGCGGCAATACGTCTTGATAATCCTCATAGCGCCAGACCGTCACGCTGGCCGCCCCCGTCACCGTGACGATCCGCTCTACCAGATCGGCCCAGTCAATTAGGTCAAAGCCATTGGCCTTGCGGAACTGGTCGACAGGGGGGCAATAGCCGGCCAACAAAAGCTGGCTATAGGCGCCGGTGACAAAGGCCGCAGGGTCACGCACCGCCACGAACAGGTCCAGCGGCACGGGCCGGAGTGCCGCCACCAAGGCCGCAAGGCGCGGGATCGCGTTGGGGTAGAGCGGCAAGGGAATTTGCCCGCCCTTGATATGCAGCACCCCCCAAAAGTTTTCCTCGGACAGCACCAGCCTATGGGCGCCGTTCAGCATCTTGCCCAGACGCTTTGGCACATCGACCGCAGCACTACCGTCCAGACCGAAATGTTCGGCAATGGAATGACCCGCGCGGCGCAATTCGTTCGGTCCCTTGAACCGCACACCTGCCGCGCCAATTTCATCACGCGCAGCCGAAATCGACTGCTGCAAATGCGAGGTCGCGGTCTTGTGGGCGCCAAGATGCAGCGCAACGGTCGTGAGGCGTTTCATGGGTTCAGTGATGCCGCGCGCGCCGCGTGACAGCAAGGCCCAAGGGCGGTGCGATTCGTGGATTGGGACTGATTGGAAAGTGGCAGGGGCAGCAGGGTTCGAACCCGCGACCTACGGTTTTGGAGACCGTCGCTCTACCAGCTGAGCTATACCCCTAAGGCCGGCCCGTCGAATAGCGGCAATCTCAGACGCTTGCAAGACCGCCCTTGCACGAAAAGCGACGCCTCCCCTACAAGGGCGGGAAACTCCGAGAGGCCCAATGTCAGGTCCCACACATACCGCGCTATCCGACGATATGCCCGTCGCGACCTCTTTCCTCGAAAGACTGCTGGGCCGGATATATGCCGCCTATATCGGCTTTGTGTTCCGCACGACCAGATGGGAATCGCGGGGCGAGGATGAACTGCGCGCGGCCATGCGTCAGGGGCCGGTCATCTATCTGCTTTGGCACAGCCGCACCTTGATGGCGATCCCGCTCTGGCCGCAGGGGTTGACGCCGATCACCGTCCCCACCGCCGATAACCGCGACGGGCGGATCAGTGCCGTGACGCACAGCAGCTTTAACGGCACCCCATTCAGCATGAACCTGCGTGAATCGAACAAGGGCGCCTCGCGCCAGATCCTGCGCCTGATCCGTTCGGGTGCCAGCATCGGCATCACCGGCGACGGGCCCGCCGGTCCGCGCCGCGTGATGAAGGACGCCCCGCTTGAATGGGCGCGAATCTCGGGTTTACCCGTCTTCCTGCACGCCAATTCCGTGCGCCGTCAGTCCCGTCTGCCCGGCTGGGACCGAATGCTGTTCCCCTGGCCCTACTCACGAGGGGCGGCTGTGTTCCGCCGTTGGCAGGTCGAGGTTCCGCGCCACCCCGATGCCGGGACCAAGGCCGCATTGCTCAAAGACCTTTCAGACAACCTCGACGCGGTCGCGGCCGAGGCCGACGCCATGGTGGGCTTGCCGGCAGGCGACTAGACCCGCCTGCCCCACAAAAGCGGCAGACCCAGAAACCCGCCAAGCGCCGCGATCCAGATCGCAACGCCCGTGCCTGCCGTGGCGGCAATCGCGCCTGCGGCCAGCGTGCCGCAGATCAGCGCCGCACCCTCGGCCATGTGGAAACAGGCATTGGCCCGCCCTGCGGTTTCGGCAGCCAGCCGTTCTTGCCGCGCACTGATGGCAAAAATGCCGAAGGCGGTGAAACAGGCATCGCTGGCAATCTGGCCAAAGATCATCAGCCCCACCGCGCCTTGCGGAAAAACCAGTGTCAGCGGCAGCGCCAGATCGCAGATCTTGCCCAAGACAAAGGTCAGCAACAGCGCCGAGGCCACGCCTCGCCTAGCCAACAGCCGTGGCGCGGCCCAAGCGCCGATCAGGCTGCCAAGCCCGCCGGCGCCGATGATAAATCCCACCAGCCCCGGCCCTAGCCCCAAGACATCGATGGCCAGAACCAGATAAAGCGCCGCCAGAAACCCGCCGAAAAAGGGCAGGATCGCCCAGACCACCAAGAGGCGTGACAGCAAAGCATCCGCCCGCACGGCGCCTAGGCCGATGCTGATGTCGCGCCGGATACTGTCGGCCTCGGTTGCCGCGACCCTCGGTTCGGTCGTTTCGATCCGGCGCAAGAAGAAGGCCGACCAAAGATAGCTTACCCCGTCGACTGCCAGCGCCAGTGGCGCGCCGATGGCGCCGACCAGCACGCCGCCCAACCAAGGGCCGATACCTTCGGCCACGGAATCGGTCGCCTCAAGCCGCGCATTGGCGGCGACCAGGTCCGCTTCGGGGACAATCACCGGCAAAAAGGCGTTGTCGGCAATGGAAAACGCGGTGTTGCCCGCCCCGACGACCAGCGCCAGCATATAGAGCTGAGGCATGGCCAACACGCCTGTCCACGCCGCCAGAGGCACCGTCAGCACAGCGATGGCGCGCAGCAGGTCCGCCGCAATCATGACCCGCCGCTTGCCGCGCCGGTCGGCCAGACCGCCGCCAAAGAGGCTGACCACAAAGCCCGGCGCATAGGTCAGCGTCGCCAGCATCGCCACCTGCCCCGCTGTGGCGTCGATGGTCAGGATCGCCAGCATCGGCAAGGCGGTGCGCGTGATGCGCGCGCCCACGGCGCTGACCGCCATCGCCGCCCAAAGCCGTCTGAAATCGCTGTTGGCGCGCAGGTTCTGCATCCGCTGTTCCTTTTGCCCCAGTGCTATCGCGCCAAGGTGGCCGCGCGCCAATGAAAAAGGGGCCGCCCGAAGGCAGCCCCTGATCTTGGTCCCTTGCGGGATCGCTTACGCGATGATTTTCGAGACGACGCCTGCGCCGACGGTGCGGCCGCCTTCGCGGATGGCGAAGCGGAGCTTTTCTTCCATGGCGATCGGCGCGATCAGTTCGACTTCGAACTTCAGGTTGTCGCCGGGCATCACCATTTCAGTGCCTTCCGGCAGGTTCACGGTGCCGGTCACGTCGG
>JAHEBS010000177.1 GCA_024642145.1 Marivivens sp. | reverse complement strand
CGTGGAAAGCAGCAATTGCCCATTTAAGTGCTGCAAAATAGGGCAAGCCCTGATCTGCCCAAGGCTTGGGCCATGGACGCGTGGGATTGCCTGAAATTTAGGCGTTTTGGGAATCGAGCGCGGCGATCAGCATATCCAGCGCCTGCGCCACCGCAGCGGCGCGCACCCTGTCGCGGCCAATAGCCCCAAATTCGCAGGTCAGGCTTTGCACGCCCTGTCCGTCGGCCAGCGCAAAGCAGACACGGCCCTCGGGTTTGTGTTCGGATCCACCGGGCCCCGCGATGCCTGTGACCGCCACCGCAACTGTGGCCTGCGACCGCGCTAACGCGCCTTGGGCCATTTCGCGCGCGACCTCCTGAGACACTGCGCCATGTGCGGCCAGCGTCTGCGGCTGCACGCCCAACATCTCGGTCTTGGCCGCGTTGGTGTAGGTCACGAAACCACGGTCAAAGATGGCTGACGCCCCCGCGACCTCGGTGATCGCACCCGCCACCAGCCCCGCGGTGCAGCTTTCGGCGGTGGCGATCATCACGCCCCGCTGGCGCGCCAGTTGCAAAAGGCGCGCGGCGCGGGTCACATCAAAAGCCCGTGCGCCAGACCGGCGACAATCACCGTGGCAATCCCCGCGAAAAGCCCCGCCCAGAGGTCATCAAGCATGACACCTGCCGGATCGCCGCGACGGTCGGCGCGGCCAATCACCCAAGGTTTCCAGATATCGAACAGGCGGAAAAAGAAAAACGCCGCGACCCATCCCGGATAGGGAAAGGTCCAGTTGTCCAGCCCATGCATCCAGAACCCGAACGAGGGGAACAAAAGCGCGATCCACTGGCCCGCCACCTCGTCAATCACCACCTCGGAGGGATCATCGCTGGGGCGCAGGGCCAGATAGGTCTCGCAAGCCCAGAACCCCCAGCCAATCGCCGCGACCGTTGCCGCCGCCAACAGCGGAAAGCCACCGATCCCGTGCAGGATCAGACCCACCGCCACCGCTGCCGCCGAGCCCCATGTGCCGGACATCGGGCGCAGATAGCCCACGTAGAAAAAGGTCGCGATCAGTCTGCTCATGATTTCACCAAGGTTGCGGTTGCGATTGCGGCGATCCCTTCTTCACGGCCGGTAAAACCCAGCTGTTCCGAGGTCGTCGCCTTGACCGACACGCGGCCCGTTTCGATTCCCATGATCCGCGCCAGTTCGTGCTGCATCGCGCCTGCATGTGGCCCGACCTTGGGTCTTTCGCAGATCAAGGTCACATCGGCGTTGGAAATGGCAAAGCCGCGCGCCCGCGCCAGATTGGCGGCATGCGCGAGAAAGATATGGCTCGCGGCCCCTTTCCACTGGGGGTCCGAGGGCGGAAAATGGCGGCCGATATCACCCTCGGCCATGGCGCCATAGATGGCGTCGGTCAGGGCGTGCATGCCCACGTCGGCGTCGGAATGTCCCAACAGCGCCTTGTCATGCGGCACACGCACACCGCAGAGCCAGACGTGATCGCCCGCACAAAAAGCGTGAACGTCAAAGCCGTTGCCAAGACGGATATCCATGGTTCTCTCCAGATAGGCGCGTGCGCGGTCGAAATCTTCGGCCCGTGTGATCTTGAGGTTCTGTTCTTCGCCCGCAACGATCGCCACGTCCAGCCCCGCCTGACGCGCAACCTCGACATCATCTGCGGCCGCGGTGGCCAAAGCGCGATGCGCGGCAAGGATCTGGGCAAAGCGGAACCCCTGCGGCGTTTGCGCGCGGTAAAGACCGGCGCGGTCGCGCGTGCCGCTGACCAGCCCCGCCTCACCGGACCAGAGCGCATCGCTCACCTCGAGCGCAGGGGCTGCCCCTGCGTGATGGTCCAGCGCCGCGATCACGCGGTCAATCACCATGGCCGAGACCAAGGGCCGCGCCCCGTCATGGATCAACACAAGATCGGGGGCGCGTGCCGCCAAGGCCTCGAGCCCCGCCCGCACGCTCTGGTCGCGCGTCGCGCCGCCCGTGACGACCTGAACGGTCGCGGGCAGGCTTGCGGCCAGAGCCATGTCATCGGCATGCAGCACCACAACGACGGCATCGATCGCCGGATGCAGGGCAAAAGCCGCAATGCTGTGGTCGATCACCCGCATCGCACCCAAGGGCCGCCACTGTTTGGGCAGGTCTGCGCCAACGCGGGTGCCGCGTCCGGCGGCGACGATGATTGCGGCTGTGGTCATGGATCCTCGCTTTCGCCCTAACTATGCGAGCCTGCAGCGGCGCGCAAATGTTCAAAAGGGTCCGCGTTGTCGCCTATTTTTTGTGCATATCACAAAAATCGCCCTCTTTTTTGGCATTCACCCGTTGTTTGAACGCCTCACCCGCGATAGGCAGGCCCATTCCACACCAAAGGCCCAAACCCCCGTGACCGCCGACGCCCGCCATATACCTGTTGCCCTCGCGCCGCTTGCGGGCATCACCGATCTGCCGTTTCGGCAATTGGTTGGCCGCTTCGGCGCGGATTGGGTCGTGTCGGAAATGGTGGCCAGTCAGGAAATGGTGCAGGCTCGTCCTGGAACCCGCGAAAAGGCCGAGCTTGGTCTGGGCGATCAGGCGACGGCCGTGCAACTGGCGGGGCGCGAGGCCTATTGGATGGCCGAGGCCGCGCGTCTGGTCGAGGCCAATGGCGCAGGCTGCATCGACATCAACATGGGATGTCCGGCCAAAAAGGTCACCAACGGCTATTCCGGCTCGGCGTTGATGCGGGATCTTGATCACGCCCAAACCCTGATCGAGGCGGTGGTTGGTGCGGTCGCGGTGCCCGTAACCCTGAAAACACGGCTTGGCTGGGACGACAATTGCCTGAACGCGGCCGAGCTTGCGCGTCGGGCCGAGGGTGCCGGTATTTCACGGATCGTCATCCACGGGCGCACACGTTGCCAGTTCTACAAAGGCGCCGCCGATTGGGCCGCCATCAGCGCGGTCAAAGACGCCGTGGGAATTCCGGTCATCGCCAACGGTGACATCATCGACGCGACAACCGCACGACGCGCGCTTGATCTGTCCGGCGCCGATGGCGTGATGGTCGGTCGAGGCGCGCAGGGCAGACCTTGGGTCCTCGCGCAGATCGGCGCCAGCCTGAACGGTGCGGCGGTGCCGGACGCACCCCATGGCCATGATCTGGTCCAGATGGTGGGCAGTCATTACGAGGCCATGATCGGCTTTTACGGGCGCGAACTTGGCGGTCGAGTCGCGCGCAAGCATCTGGGGTGGTATATGGACGATTGCGCACCCGATCCAACCCTGCGGCATGCCATTTTGACGGGCGAGCCCGCCTTTGTGCTGGCGCATCTGCCCGAGGCCCTCGGGGCCGAAAGGCAGGCGGCATGAGCGGGCAGGATAGGCTTTGGCTGTCGCTGCCCGTGCCCGCGCTGCGGCTGGGACCTGATGAGCGCATCCTTGATGCCAACCCTGCCGCCGAAGATTTTCTGAACCTTTCCGCCAAAAGCCTGAACGGCGCCGCGCTTTGGGATCGCCTGATCACCGACGCGCCTCTGGCCGCGGCCTTTGTGCGGGCGCGCGCCAATGGCACGCCGCTTTTTGTCAACGAAGTGGGTCTTGGCAGTGCCGAACGGCCGCTGACGCAATGCTCGCTGCAATATGCGCCCCTGACCGGCACGCTGGGCGAAATGCTGGTCCTGATCACCCCGCATGAGATGGCCCATCAACTGACGCTGAACAGCCAATCGGGGCGCGCCGCCAAATCGGCGATCGGCATGGCCGAGATGCTGGCGCATGAAATCAAGAACCCGCTGGCCGGCATTACGGGGGCCGCGCAATTGCTGGCCATGGAGCTTGGACCAGAAGATCAGGAGTTGACGGCCCTGATCGTTGATGAATGCCGCCGGATCGTCAAACTGCTGGAACAGGTCGAGGAATTCGGCAATCTCAGCCCGCCCGCCATGATGCCGGTGAATATCCACGATGTGCTGGACCGCACGCGGCAATCGGCATCCGTGGGTTTTGGCGCGCATATGCGTATTCTGGCCGACTATGACCCCTCGCTGCCCGATGCATGGGCCGATGCCGACCAACTGCAGCAGATCTTGCTCAACCTCGTCAAGAACGCCGCCGAGGCGGGCGCGTCCGGCGGCACGATCCGGCTGCGCACCTTTTATGACCCTGCCTTGCGGCTACGGCGGCGCGACGGCGGGCAGGCGCGGCTGCCTTTGCAGATCGAGGTGATCGACGATGGCCCCGGCCTGCCGCCGGACATCGCCGCCGAGGTTTTCGAACCTTTCGTATCGGGCCGTGAAAATGGCACGGGGCTGGGACTGGCCTTGGTCGCCAAGTTGGTCGCGGGGCAGGGTGGCTGGATCACCGTGGATTCCACCCCCGGACGCACCGTATTTCGCCTGTCCTTGGCAGTTGCCAGCGACGGAAAAGGAGAGAGCTGATGGACGGAACCGTTCTGATTGCCGACGACGACCGCACGATCCGCACGGTGCTGACCCAAGCGCTGACACGGGCCGGCTGCAAGGTCCATGCTACCGCCTCGATCGTGACGCTGATGCGCTGGGTCGAGGAGGGCAAGGGCGATCTGGTGATCTCGGATGTGGTGATGCCCGATGGCAACGGGATCGAGACCCTGCCCAAGATCGCCAAAATACGACCGGGGATGCCGGTCATCATCATCTCGGCGCAAAACACGATCATGACCGCCATTCAGGCCGCCGAGGCCGAGGCCTTTGACTATCTGCCCAAACCCTTCGATCTGCCCGATCTGATGAAACGTGTGGGGCGCGCGCTGGACCAAAAGCGCCGCAACCCCGCGCCAACCCCCGAGCCGCGCAATGCAGAGGGCGCAGATCTGCCGCTGGTGGGCCGGACCCCCGCCATGCAGGCCCTTTACCGCTTGGTGGCACGGGTCCTGAACGCGCCCCTGCCGGTGCTGATCACGGGCGAAAGCGGCACGGGGAAATCGCTGATCGCCCGCGCGATTCACGACTATTCCGACCGCCGCGGCCAGCCCTTTGTCATTGTCAGCGCCGCCGATCCGGCCGCGCTCGACAACCCTGCAGGTCTTATGCAGCGGGCGCGAGGCGGCTCGCTGTTGATCGACGAGGTGGGGGATCTTTCGGGCGAACAGCAGGCGCGGCTGGCGCGGGTGCTGGATGCGCTGGGCGAGGATACACCGCGCATCCTTGCCACCAGTCGCACCGATCTAATGCCGCGACTGGTAGCGGGGCAGTTTCGC
>JAHEBS010000176.1 GCA_024642145.1 Marivivens sp. | reverse complement strand
CGAGCGAGGCCAGTTCGAGCATTTCCTCGAACGAAATCTTGTCAAGTTTGCGGGCCTTCGAGGCCACGCGCGGGTCGGTGGTATAGACCCCGTCGACATCGGTGTAGATGTCACAACGTTCAGCCTCAAAGGCTGCGGCAAAGGCCACGGCCGAGGTGTCCGAGCCGCCACGGCCCAGCGTGGTAACGCGGCCCTCGGGGCTGACGCCCTGGAAGCCGGCGACCACCGCCACTTTCATGCCTTCGCGGAATTTTTGCAGGATGTTGTCGGTATCGATGCCCTCGATCCGCGCCTGACCATGGGCCGAGGTGGTCCGCACCGGCACCTGCCAGCCCTGCCAGCTGCGCGCAGGGATATCCATCTCTTGCAGGCGCAGGGCCATCAGACCCGCCGTGACCAATTCACCCGAGGCGACGACCGCGTCATATTCGCGCGCGTCGTAAAGGGGCGAAGTCTCGGTGACCCAACCGACCAGTTCGTTGGTCTTGCCCGACATGGCCGACACAACAACGATCACGTCATAGCCCTTGGCCACCTCGACCGCGACACGCTTGGCCGCGCGCTGGATGCGGTCGATATTGGCCACCGAGGTGCCGCCGAATTTCATCACAAGGATGGGCATCGCATTCCCTTTTGTAAAAGTCGGGCGAGTCATACTTGGCGAATGCTGCGCATGCAACGAGACACGCTTGCCGAAAATGACTTTGCTGCATTGCAGCAACACCTTTGTGATCTGGTGTTGTCAGGCGGGCTAGAAGGCCATTGACGTTCGCGGCCTTATATATAACCATTAAGTTATGAATATCATCGAGTCAAAACCTGACACCGCCGCTCTGGACCGCATCTTTGCGGCTCTGGCCGACCCGACACGGCGGGAAATCCTGCGACGTCTGGCATCAGGGCCCGCCCCTGTTGGCGAACTCGTCGAACCCTTCGACATAAGCCAGCCCGCCGTTTCCAAACATCTGCGGGTGCTCGCGGATGCCGGTCTGGTGTCGCGTGAGCCACGCGGCCAACAAAGGCTTGCACATCTCAGTGCCGCGCCCATGCGCGCGGCATCGGACTACCTTGCAGAGTTCAAGGCCCATTGGGACGCGCGCCTCGATCAACTGGGCGCGGTTCTGGCCGAGCTTGTTTCTATCACCGAAAGGAAAGAGCATGACTGAATTGCCACGATTTGAATTGGAACGTCGCTACGACGCCCCCGCCGCTTTGGTCTGGCGCACATGGACCGAGCCCGATCTGCTGGCGCGCTGGTACGGGCCCGGGGTCGAGACGGTGATCCATGAACTTGACGTGCGTCCCGGTGGGGTCTGGAAAAACGAGATGCGCATGCGCGGCATGTCGAGCTATCAACTGACGACCTTCACCGAGGTCGAGCCAGCGCGCAAACTGGTGATGCTGATGTCATCCTGTGACGCCGATTGGCAGGTCTGCGCCAATGCTATGATGCCGGACTGGCCCAAAACGCTCTGGACCGGCGTCACTTTTCACGAGGCAGCAGGCAAGACCCGTATGGTGCTGACATGGGTTCCGCATGAGGCCAGCGAAGCCGAAATCGCATGTTTCCGCGGCGCGGTCGACAAACTCGGCAGCGGCTGGGGTGCGGGCTTCGGGATCATTGCTGAGATTTTGGTGGAACTCGCCTAAAAAGGCATCGCCCGCCCGTCCCACATCTCGAATACGCCCGTGGTGGCGGGGTTCAGCGCGTCGAACCGCGCGACCAGACCGCGTGCCGATGTCGTGACGTCGATATCGGCGTCGCTGCCACCCATATCGGTGCGGACCCAGCCGGGGTGATAAACGCCCACGGCGATGCCTTCGCCTTTGAGATCGGTCGCCAGATTGCGCCCTAGGTTCAGGGCTGCCGCCTTGGACGCGCGATAGACATAGCTGCCGCCCGTAGCGCGGGTAGACGAACCCATCTGGCTGCCCACGATGGCGACGCGGCCCTTGGCGCGGCGCAAGGCAGGCAGCATCGCCTCGACCATCAGATAGACGCCGGTGACGTTGACCGCGAATGTATCTGCCCAGATGTCAGCCGGAATGCCGTTATCCAGATCGCGCTCGTCTTCCAGATAGACACCCGCATTACAGATCAAGAGGTCCAACCCCTCGGGGTTTTCGCGCGCGAACCGTGCAGCCAGCGTCGCGATCGCGGCGGGATCGGTGACGTCCAGCGGCCATAATTCGGCGTCCGGCTGTCGTGCGGTTCCGGTCACAGTGTCGCCGCGCGCGGCATAGACCGCCAACAGCGCGGCACCCACGCCACGGTTCGCGCCGGTGATCAAGACGCGCATCAATGGGCCTTTCTGCGGGGGGTAAAGGGCAGGGGCGCGACAGGAATGCCCTCTTCCAGCATCGCCTTGGCCTCTTCCAGTCGCGTCTCGCCGTAGATCGAGGTCGCGGGGATCTCGCCCTCATGCATAGCGCGCGCCTTGGTCGCGAACTCCATGCCGACATATTCGGCATTATCCTCGACGTGGCGGCGCATTTCGGCGATGGCGCGCTCGACATCGTTTGCGGGTGTATCAAGCCGCGGTGTTTCGGTGTCGGCTGTGGTGCCAAGCGAAACCGCAGGTGCCATCAGCGCCTTTTCCACCTCGGCGCTGCCGCAGATCGTGCAGGCCACATGGCCCGCGCCGCGCAGCGCATCATAACCTGCGGCTGACTTGAACCAGCCGTCAAAGTCGTGCCCTTTTGCGCATTTGAGCCTGTAGTGGATCATGCAAACACCGCGTTATCTCTTTGTCCTAGATAGGGGATCACGGGCGGTTCTTCAAACGCCATGCGCAGGCAACGCCAGATCGGCAAGCGCCAGCGCCAGTCCGCCCGCCTCGGCCCCCGCCAAGGTTGCCGCACCGCGTCCGGCCAGCGTGACGTCATCCATGGCGCGGGCCAGCGCGGCGGCAAAGGCATCGGGCGCGGCGTCGGTAATCGCCACAGCCGCCTTGGCCGCATCAAGCCGCGCATAGGCCACCGCGAAATTGCTGGTCGCGGGGCCGTGGATAATGGCGCAGCCATGCACGGCGGGCTCGTAAGGCGTATGACCGCCACGCTCGACCAGCGATCCGCCGACAAAAACAGTGCCGGCAAGCCGATACCAGATCCCCATCTCGCCCAAACGGTCGACTAGATAGACCGGACCCTCGGGTAATTGGCCAAGCGAACGCCGCCCCGCGTCAAAGCCCGCCGCGCGCACCAGTTGTGCCACCTGATCGGCGCGGCGCGGATGGCGCGGGGCAAGGACAAGACGCGCCGTGGGGCGTTTGGCGCGCAGGGCCGCAAAGGCCGCCAGTATTGGCGCCTCTTCGCCCTCATGGGTCGAGGCGGCAAGGATCACATCGCCACGGTTACCCATGGCCGCAACCAGATCGGCGGGCAGGGGGCTGCGGTCGGCCACCGCCATGGATTTGAGGTCAACGGGCGTCGCAATCCGTGCGGGGTTCAAGCCAAGCCCCGCAAATCGCGCCGCTGCCGTAGCGTCTTGCGGCACAACCAGCCGCACTGGCGCAAAGACCCGCGCCACCAGCCTTGGCCAACGCGCCCATGCCGCGGCGCCGCGCGCCGAGATCTGCGCGCCGATCACGGCAACCGGAACGCCCCGCGCCGCCAAGACGGCCATGCGGTTGGGCCAGAACTCTTTCTCCAGCGCCACCATCAGCCGCAGATCGCGCCCCGCCAGCGCCGCGCGCGTCAGCCAGCGCAGGTCGATGGGGGCCAGCCGTGCGGTGACGCCATTGAGGCGCCAATCCGCCACCATGGCGCGCGCCGTGGGGTTGTTGCAGGTGACCAGCACCGCCAGATCGGGCCGCGCCCTGCGCAGGGCGGCAATCACGGCGCGGGCCGATTGCAACTCGCCGTTCGAGGCACCATGCAGCCAGATCATCGGTCCCAGATCGGGAAAGCGCCCGAAACGCTCGGCCAAAAGCGCCAAAGGTTCGCGCCCGCGCAAAACCGCGCCGAGCCGCGCAAGGATGACCAAGGGCGCCACAAGGCTGAGGATCAGGCGATAGATGAACATCGAGGCCGGCCCATGTGACAATTCGCTCTTGGCTAGCAAAGCCCGTGCCGCCTTGCCAGTGTAAAGGCCGAATGGGATAGTCCGCCCCATGTTCAAGCGTCTTGCCTTTGTCACTGCCCTTGGCCTTGCGACCTGTCTGCCGGCCATGGCCGATCCCTTGGTGATCTTTGCCGCGGCCAGCCTCAAGGGGCCGCTCGATCAGGTTATCGCCGACAGCGGGACCGACGCCGTGGTTTCCTATGCCGGCAGCGGGGCGATCGCCGCGCAGATCGCCCAAGGCGCGCCCGCCGATCTGGTGGTGTTGGCCGCGCCGGAATGGGCCGCTGATCTGGACGCCAAGGGATTGCTGGCCGCGGCCAGCCTGACCGACATCGTGTCAAACAGCCTTGTTCTAATCGCGCCGGCCCCCGCCGCCGTTGTGGGGCTGGACGCGGCTTCGCTGACGCTGGCGCTGGGCGAAGGGCGGCTGGCCATTGGCGCGCCTGCCTCGGTGCCTGCAGGGGCCTATGGCATGGCCGCGCTGCAGACACTGGGGCTATGGGACATTGTGGCGACACGCCTGCTCGAGACGGAAAACGTCCGCGCGGCGCTGGCCATTGTCGCGGCGGGTGAGGCGCCCTTGGGGTTGGTTTACAACTCGGATGCCGTGGCAGAGCCGCGCGTGGCGGTCGTGGCGCGCCTGCCTGACGAGAGCCATCCCCCGATCCGGTATCAGGCGGCGATTGTGGTGGGCCGTGACAGCGCCGACGCGCAGGCCTTTCTGGCCATGCTGCGCGCGCCAGCGGCGCAGGCGGTGTTTATTGACGCGGGGTTCTTGCCGCCCGCCTCCGCACCATGAGCGGCTGGCTCGGACCTCAGGAATGGCAGGCCGTGGCCGTGTCGTTGCGCGTGGCGGCGCTTGCCACGATCCTATCCCTGCCCTTTGCCGTGGCGGTCGCGCTGATCTTGGCGCGCGGGCGGTTTCGGGGGCGGCTGATCCTTGACGGGATCGTGCATTTGCCGCTGGTCCTGCCGCCAGTCGTCACGGGCTACATCTTGCTGATGACGCTGGGCCGCAACACCATGCTGGGCGGCTTTTTGTTCGAGGCGTTCGGCCTGACGCTTGCCTTTCGCTGGACGGGCGCGGCCGTGGCGGCCGCCGTCATGGCCTTTCCGCTGATGGTGCGTGCGATCCGCCTCGCGGCCGAGGCCGTGGACCCGGGGCTG
>JAHEBS010000175.1 GCA_024642145.1 Marivivens sp. | reverse complement strand
AAAGGTCGAGCGCAACGACATCGTTGTGGCCTTGGGGGGCGGGGTGATCGGCGATCTGGCGGGCTTTACCGCTGCCGTGCTGCGCCGTGGCGTGCGGTTTGTGCAGATCCCCACCACGCTCTTGGCGCAGGTCGATAGCTCGGTCGGCGGTAAGACCGGCATCAATAGCCCGAATGGCAAGAACCTGATCGGGGCCTTTCACCAACCCAGCCTCGTGATTGCCGATACGCGGCTGCTGGATACCCTGCCAGACCGCGATTTTCTGGCTGGTTATGGCGAGGTGGTCAAATACGGGCTTTTGGGTGATGCGGCCTTTTTCGAATGGCTGGAAACGCATGGCCCCGCGCTTGCCGCGCGGCAGGATCGCGCGTCCCTTGTTCAGGCGGTTGCGCATTCATGCCAGATGAAGGCCGATATCGTCCTGCGGGACGAGACCGAACAGGGGGATCGCGCCCTGTTGAATCTGGGGCATACCTTTGCCCATGCTTTGGAAAGCGCCACGGGCTATTCCGATCGGCTGTTGCATGGCGAGGCCGTAGCCATCGGCTGTGCGCTGGCTTTCGAAACTTCGGCGCGGCTTGGGCTTTGCGCCCAAGAGGAACCGAGCCGCCTGCGGGCGCATTTGCGCGCCATGGGCATGAAGACAGATATCGCTGATATCGCTGGCGATTTGCCGGATGCGACGGCGCTGGTTGCCTTGATGGGTCAGGACAAGAAAGTGGTCGACGGCAAGCTGCGTTTCATCATGGCGCACGGCATCGGGCAGGCCTTTGTGACCTCGGATGTGCCCACAGAGGTCGTCTTGCGGCTATTGACCGAGGCGCTGGCCGCCAAATGACAAAGGGCCCCGCGAGGGGCCCCTTTTCTTAGAACGGGATGTCGTCATCCATATCGCCGCGGCCACCACCGCCGCCGCCGCTGTTATTGCTGCTGCCGCCGCCGCCATACGAGCCACGGTCGTCATAACCGCCGCCACCGCCGCCAAAGCTGCCACCGTCATTGCCGCCGCTGCCGCCGCCATCACGACCGTCCAGCAGGGTCATCTCGCCACGGAAGGGGCGGATCACCACTTCGGTCGTGTAGCGGTCCTGACCCGACTGGTCCTGCCATTTGCGGGTTTCCAACTGGCCCTCGATATAGACCTTGGACCCTTTGCGCAGATATTGCTCGGCCACGCGGGCGATGTTTTCGTTAAAGATCGCCACCGAATGCCATTCGGTGCGTTCCTTGCGCTCGCCGCTGTTCTTGTCCCTCCAAGTTTCGGAGGTGGCGATACGCAGGTTCACAACCTTGCCGCCGTTCTGGAAAGTGCGCACCTCGGGATCACGCCCGAGATTGCCCACGATGATGACTTTGTTCACGGAACCGGCCATGAGCCCCCCTCGATTCTTCGCGGTATCGGTCGAGCCTTGCCGCGTTATGGTTAACGAAGGCACAATATCCTGTGCCGCGGCGGGATTAAACCGGCATTTCTTCGCCCATGCCCCGCACACCGCCTTTTCGCGCGTCGCGCCATGGGGTTTAGTAAGCGGAACCAAGGGGAAAGCATGTTCAAGGACACGCGCAACAAAAGTCTGGCCTTGCTGTCGCTGATTGTCTTGCAGGCGATTTGCGCGGGCGTGTTCGCCTATGACATGCTGCATGATCTGGTTCTGGCGCCCGCCAGCGTGCTGTCGATGCATATGGTGGTGGAAATTTCGGCGGCGGTTTTGCTGTTGATCTCGATCCTGATCGAGGTGGGCATGTTGCGGGCCCTCTTGGCGCGCAGCCGGTCGGCCGAACGCGGGCTGGCCGTGGCGCAGGGGCATCTGAGTTCGTTGATCGACAGCTATTTCGACGAATGGAACCTTACCCCGTCCGAGCGCGAGGTGGCGACTTTCACCATCAAAGGCTGCGATATCGCCGAGATCGCGGGGCTGCGTGGTTCTGCCGAAGGCACGGTCAAGGCCCATCTCAATGGCATCTACCGCAAGGCGGGCGTCAATGGGCGCAGTGCTTTGGTCAGCCTTGTGATCGAGGACCTGATGTCCCAGCCGCTGGTCGGGGGCAACTGATGCGCGTGTTTGCTGCGGTCTTGATCGTCAGCGCCACGGCTGCCCAAGCCGAGTCCAGCCGCATGGCGATTTTTCAACAGCAACTGGCGGTGTTGGATGGTCGGGCGGCGGGGCAATACGAATATTCCAATCGCCTTTTGCCCAAACGCGACGAGGGCACGGTGATGCCCTATCTGGGCAGCTATAGTGGCCCTTATCTGTCCATGGCTCGTCAGGCGGCGGTCAGGGCCAACGTGCCCGAGGATCTGTTTTTGCGGCTTATCGAGCGCGAATCCTATTGGGACCCGCAGGCGGTATCGCCAAAGGGCGCGCAGGGCTTGGCCCAACTTATGCCGGATACGGCGGCCGCACTTGGCGTTGACCCCTTTGACCCGCAGGCCAATCTGGATGCAGGCGCGCGCTATCTGCGCCAGCAGTTCGATACCTTTGGCAGCTGGCGGCTGGCACTGGCGGCCTACAACGCTGGCCCCGAGGCTGTGCGTCAGGCTGGCGGCATTCCGGACTACGCCGAGACGCAGGCCTATGTGCTGGCGATCTGGGGATCCTAGCCTTTCGCCGTGCGGATCACCGGTTCCATTTCCGCCAGAACCGCGTTGGGCAGGTGGCATTTCACCTGATGCCCGTCCGCCATCTGGCGCAAGGGCGGCAACTCGCGGTCGCAAAGCCCGCCCTCGACCCGTGATTTCCAGCGACACCGCGTCTGGAACGGGCAACCGGGCGGCGGGTTGACCGCCGAGGGGATTTCGCCTTCCAGCACGATCTGGCGTTTTTCGATCCGCGTATCCGCGATTGGCACAGCGGAAAGCAGCGCCTCGGTATAGGGGTGATAGGGCGGCGAAAAGACCTGATCGGTGGTGCCGATCTCGACCACGTGACCCAGATACATGACCATCACCCGATCCGAGAGATAGCGCACGATCGACAGGTCATGGCTTATGAACAACAGCGTCGTGGCCTCTTTGCGTTGGATCTCCATCAAAAGGTCGGTCACGGCGGCCTGAACCGACACATCCAGCGCCGAAACCGGTTCGTCCGCCACCACCACCTTGGCGCCACCGGCAAAGGCACGGGCAATGCCGACCCGCTGTTTCTGACCGCCCGACAACTGGCGTGGCATCCGTTCCGCAAAGGCACGCGGCAGTTTCACCAAATCCAGCAACTCAAGCATACGCTCGCGCCGCGCGGCGTCCGAGGCCCCCTGACCAAAGACCTCGAGCGCACGGATGATCTGGCGCCCGACGCTCATCGAGGGGTTAAGCGTGTCGAAGGGGTTCTGGAATACCATCTGCACCGAGGACACGGTTTCGGTATTGCGCGCTTCGATCGGGATGTCCTGAACCTCGCGCCCGTTGAGCTTGATAGTGCCCGAGGTCGCGGTCTCAAGGCCCATCAGCACTTTGGCGAATGTCGACTTGCCGCAGCCGCTTTCGCCAACGATGGCCAGCGTCTCGCCAGCGCGGGCGGTAAAACTGAGGTCTTCATTGGCCTTGACCACGCGGGTGGCATCGCCACCAAAGATCGCATTGGCTGAAACCTCGTAATATTTCTTGAGGTGATCGAGTTCCAGAACCACCTCGCCCGGCGGTGGACGGAATTTTTCTTGGGCGGCTTCGGGCGGCGCGTCCCAGTCGATCTCGTCTATGCGCAGGCAACGGCTGAAATGGCGGTCGCCCTCGGCAATCTCGGCCATGGCGATGTCGCCGCCATTGCAGCGACCTTCGGCAAAATAGTTGCAACGCGGGCCGAAGTTGCAGCCCTCGGGGCGCTCATGGGGCAGGGGGAAGTTGCCGGGGATCGCCACCAGAGGATGGGCGTTCTTGTCCGAACCCGGTAGCGGGATCGAACGGAATAGCGCCTGCGTATAGGGGTGGCGCATCTGGTCGAACACATCCTCGATCCGTCCGGTTTCCACGGCCTCGCCAGAATACATCACGCAGATACGGTCGCAGGTTTCCAGAACCAGACCGAGGTTATGGCTGATGAACAGCATCGAGGTGCCGTATTTGCGGCCCAGATCCTTCACCAGTTGCACCACCGCCGCCTCGACCGTGACGTCAAGCGCGGTTGTGGGCTCGTCAAGGATCAAGAGCGCGGGTTTGCTCATCAGCGCCATGGCGATGACAATCCGTTGCTGCTGACCGCCCGAAAGCTGGTGGGGGTAGGCGCGAAAAATCCGCTCGGGGTCGGGCAGCTTTACATCCGCGATCATTTCCAAGGCGCGGGCTTGGGCCGCAGCGCGGTCCAACCCTTCGTGGATCATCGGCACTTCCATCAACTGCTCGCCGATTTTCATGGCAGGGTTCAGCGAGGCCATGGGTTCTTGATAGATCATGGCAATTTCCTTGCCGCGTATGGCGCGCAGCTCGGCATCGTCCATGGTGTTCAGATCGCGGCCCTTGAACATCAATTGCCCGCCCGTAATCCGGCCATTGACGCCCAGATCCTGCATGACGCCCAGCGCCACGGTGGATTTGCCGCAACCGCTTTCGCCCACAAGACCCATGGCCTCGCCCGGCATCACGGTGCAGGAAAAATCCATCACGGCGGGGATCTCGCGCAGGCGCGTGAAAAAACTGATGGACAGGTTGCGGATGTCGAGGATCGGGGTTTGATCGGTCATCGTCAGTCCCTCAGGCTTTCTTCACGCAGGCCGTCGGCCAGCAGGTTAAGCCCCAGCACAAGGCTAAGCAGCGCAAAGGCGGGCGGCAGAGCGCCGTGCGGGTAGATCGACAAAAGCTTGCGGCCTTCGTTGATCGTGGAGCCCCAGTCAGGGCTTTCGGGCGGCAGACCAAGGCCGAAGAAGCCCAAAGTGCCCAGCAAGATCGTGGTATAGCCGATGCGCAGGCAGAAATCGACGATCAGCGGCCCGCGCGCATTGGGCAGGATTTCCCACAGCATGATATACCACGGGCTTTCACCGCGGGTCTGCGCGGCGGCCACATAGTCGCGCGTCCGCAGATCCAGCGTCAGACCGCGCACGATACGGAACACGGTGGGCGCGTTGACAAAGACCACCGAGACAAACACCACCAAGACCCCCGGCGGCACGTCAAAAAGGTCCAGCTTGGCCGGCAGAAAGTTGAGCTTGAGACCTGCTTGCGACACAAGGCTGAGGTAGAGCCAGCCAAGGCCCACGATCACGACGCTAAGATAGGTGATGCGCTTGCGCGGATCGGTGCGGAAACGGCTATCGATCAGCACCGCGAAAAAGCCG
>JAHEBS010000174.1 GCA_024642145.1 Marivivens sp. | reverse complement strand
GTTGGCGCCGCCGCCGGTCAGGCCGGTGTCTGGGCGCCGCTCTCGTTTCTGCTGGCCGGTGTGGTGTCGATCCCGACCGCGCTGAGCTATGCCGAACTTTCCGCCCGCATCCCCGAGGCCGCAGGCGACAGCGCCTATGTGGAACACGGGCTTGGGCGGCATGGGCTGGCTGTTTTCGTGGGCCTTATCAATGTTCTGGCCGGCACCGTGGCCGCAGCGGCTGTGCTGCGCGGGGGTGTGGGGTATCTGACCGCGATCCTGCCCATGCCCGAGGCCGCGGCGACGTTGGCGCTGGGCGCGATCCTGACGGGGATTTCCGTTCTGGGCGTGGTCGAGAGCCTGACATTCGTCGGTTTGTTGACGCTGGTCGAGGTATTCGGCCTGCTGCTGATCATTCTGGCGGGGGCCACGGGTGCGCCCGCCGCGGATTGGGTCACGCCCCAGCCTTTGGCGGTAAGCGGCGTGGTGGGGGCGTCGGTCTTTGCCTTTTTCGCCTTTATCGGTTTTGACGACATGGTGAACATGGCCGAAGAGGCGCGCGATCCGGGGCGCAATATGCCACGGTCGATCCTTCTGGCGCTGGCTGTGACCGGACTTCTCTATGCGGCAGTGTCCACCGCGGCGGTCCGCGTGGTGCCTGTGGCGGATCTGGCGCAATCATCGCGCCCGCTGGCCTTGGTCTGGGAAACGGCGACGGGGCGCGGGGCGGGTTTTCTGGCAGCGATCGCTGTTGCCGCCGCGTTGAACGGGGTTCTGGCGCAGATCGTCATGGCGGCGCGGGTGCTGTTCGGCCTTGGCCGGCGGTCGCAGGTCTTTGCGGTGTTCCACCGCGCGAGCCCGCGCTTTGGCACGCCCGTTCTGGGCTCGGTGCTGATCGGCGTGGTAGTGACCCTTGGCGCCCTGACCCTGCCCGTGGCCGAATTGGCAGAGATGACGACCTTGGCGCTGGTTGTTATCTTTATCATCGTCAATGCCGCCCTCATCGGGCTAAAATCCAAAGGCGGGGCTAGTCCTTTTTCCGTGCCGCGCCTGATGCCATGGCTGGGCATCGCGGGTTCGC
This sequence comes from Marivivens sp., assembly GCA_024642145.1. GTDB lineage: Bacteria > Pseudomonadota > Alphaproteobacteria > Rhodobacterales > Rhodobacteraceae > JAHEBS01. The sequence continues at coordinate 4,214 of JAHEBS010000174.1, read as the reverse complement.
TCTTGATACTGGCCGCGAGTTTTACGCCATGAGCCTGTCGCTGATCCTTGCCTGTGTCTGGGTCGTCGTAGGGTCGATCACGGCCCTGTTGCCCATGCGCTACCAGTATCTGCCGGGCAGCATCCTGTTCCTGTCGGCGCCCGTGCTGGTGGTCTGGCTGTCGCGCGATTTTGGCTGGTGGATCGGGGTTGTGGCCGTGCTGGCCTTTGTGTCGATGTTCCGCAGGCCCTTGTTGCATTGGGTCACGCGCGGGCGTTACCCACGGTATCCCGAATGAGCGGTGCATTGATCGCGGCCTTTCTTTGGTTGATCGCCGCCAATATCGCCGCCGTTATCCCGTCAAACGACAATCACTGGCGCCGCGCCTACGGGCTGATCGCGATGGGGCTGCCGATCCTTGTTTGGGTGGCGGTGGCCGAGGGTTGGGTCGCGGCGGCGCTGTGCCTTGCGGCAGGCAGCAGCGTGTTGCGCTGGCCCCTGCGTTACCTCTGGCGCTGGATGCGCCGCATGATCGGCAGCGGCCCGCGCGGCGCGGGCTGACGCCCGGGCGGGCCTTGCCGCAAAGGGCAAAGCGCCTTATCGGGGGCTGCAGAGCCGAGGACCAGACTATGCCCCAGACCCTGATCGCCCAGATGCCTGCCGTGCGTGGCACGCTGACCGCAGACCGCCCTTTGGCGGATCTGACATGGATGCGCGTGGGCGGGCCGGCCGAGGTGTTGTTCCAGCCCGCCGATCTTGAGGATTTGCGTGCGTTTCTGCTGGCGCTTGATCCTGCCTTGCCGGTCTTTGTCATGGGCGTGGGTTCGAACCTCATCGTGCGTGACGGTGGTGTGCGGGGCGTGGTGATCCGCATGGGTCGCGGGTTCAACGGCATCGAGATCGCAGGGACCGAGGTTGTTGCGGGCGCGGCGGCGCTCGATGCCCATGTCGCGCGCAAAGCGGCAGAGGCGGGGCTGGACCTGACCTTCCTGCGCACCATCCCTGGCACGATTGGTGGGGCCGTGCGGATGAATGCGGGCTGCTACGGGACCTATGTGGCCGATGCGCTGGTGTCGGTCACGGTCGTGAGGCGCGATGGCCACGTCGAAGAACGTGCGGCCGCCGATCTGGGGTTGGCCTATCGGCAGAGCGCGATCGAGGACGGGGCGGTGGTGGTTGCCGCCCGTTTTGCCCCGCCCGCTGGCGATCCGGCGGAACTGGCGGCCAAGATGGATGACCAGCTTGCGCGTCGTGACGCCAGCCAACCCACCAAGGACCGCACCGCAGGGTCGACGTTCCGCAATCCGGCGGGGTTTTCCTCGACCGGACAGGCCGATGATACGCATGAATTGAAGGCATGGAGCCTGATTGACGGCGCTGGTCTGCGCGGGGCGCGCAGGGGCGGCGCGGTGATGAACGAAAAACACCCCAACTTTTTGACCAATGCAGGCGGTGCCACGGCGGCCGAGCTTGAGGCTTTGGGCGAAGAAGTGCGGAAAAAGGTTTACGATTCCAGCGGCATCACGCTAGAATGGGAAATCATGCGGGTCGGAGAACCCGCTGGCGAATAATCAAGATCGGCCCCCATGGGCCAGGGCCCCGGGCAAGGGTCTGAAAAGCGGTGATAGACGGGCCACCCAAGGTCCGCGAAACGAGGCGTGGTATGTCGAGCGGGCATTCCCGAAAGGTCGCTGTCCTACTGGGCGGCAGATCGGCCGAGCGCGAGGTTTCCCTCGTCTCGGGGCGCGAATGTGCGTCGGCTCTGCGCGTGGCGGGCTATGAGGTCGTGGAAATCGACGCCGGTCCCGATCTGGCGCAGCGCCTGATTGCCGAAAAGCCCGATGCGGTTTTCAACGCATTGCATGGCCGCTGGGGCGAGGATGGTTGCGTTCAGGGTCTCTTGGAATGGCTGGCGATCCCCTATTCCCATTCGGGTGTCATGGCCTCGGCCGTGGCCATGGATAAGGAACGCAGCAAAGAGGCCTATCGTGCCGCAGGGCTGCCCTGTGCCGACAGCGGCATCTGGCCCGCGTCCGAGGTGCAGGCGCGCCATGTCATGGCCCCGCCCTATGTGGTCAAACCCTATAACGAAGGCTCGTCCGTCGGGGTCTATATCGTGCGCGAGGCCGCCAATGGTCCGCCGCAACTGGCCGCCGAGATGCCCGCACGGGTCATGGTCGAAACCTATGTGCCGGGTCGCGAGTTGACGGTGGCGGTCATGGGCGACCGCGCGCTGGCAGTGACCGATATCGTCACGGACGGCTGGTATGACTATCACGCCAAATATTCGACGGGCGGTTCACGCCATGTGGTGCCCGCCGATCTGCCCGCCGAGATTACCGAGGCCTGCCTTGACTACGCGCTGCGCGCCCATGTGGCACTGGGCTGCCGCGGGCTTAGCCGCACAGATTTCCGCTGGGACGAGGCGCGCGGGCTTGCAGGGCTTTACCTGTTGGAAACCAACACCCAACCGGGGATGACGCCGACCTCGCTCGCGCCGGAACAGGCGGCCCATTGTGGCATCGACTTTCCCGCGCTTTGCCGCTGGCTGGTGGAGGATGCGTCATGCGATCGCTGATATTCGGCTACGCCGCACGCCGTGGATATATCGATCCCGCCCCCAGCGTCTGGGTCTATCGTTACCAGCGCTGGATGTTGACGCCAGGGTTCCGCACCGCCGTGCGCGTGGGCATTCCGCTGTTGCTGATCGTCGTGATCGCCACAAGCTGGTTTTCCAGCGCGCCGCATCGCGCCCAGTTCACACAAGCCGTGGCCGAGATGCGGGCGACGGTTCAGGACCGGCCAGAGTTTATCGTCGGCGCCATGGCAATCGATGGCGCCGATCCGTCCTTGACGGCCCAGATCCGTGACCGGTTGGCGCTGAATTTTCCGGTTTCGTCCTTCTTGCTCGACATCGCCAAGATCCGCGCAGACCTGATGGCCCTGCCGCCGGTGGCCGATGCCACGGTGCGGGTCAAGCCGGGCGGCATTCTGGAAATCGACGTCACCCAGCGTGTGCCGGTCGCGGTTTGGCGGCATGTGGACGGTCTGCGCCTGATCGACACCTCGGGCGCCTATGTGGGCGCCATCGCCGCACGCGGCGACCGTGGCGATCTGCCACTGATCGCCGGTGATGGCGTGCAGGACGCGATTGGCGAGGCCATGGCGCTATTTGCCGCCGCGGCGCCGATCCGCGACCATGTGCGCGGGTTGGTGCGCATGGGCGAGCGGCGCTGGGACATGGTGCTGGATGGCGACAAACGCATCCTGTTGCCCGAGACCGAGTCCGTGCAGGCGCTGGAACGCGTTATTGCTATCGACCGCGCGCAGGATCTTTTTGCGCGCGACATCACGATCATCGACATGCGCAACGGTCAGCGCCCGACGCTCCGGATGGGGCCAGCGGCCACCGAGGCTCTGCGCGGCTTTAACCCGACACCTCTAGCCACAGGGGCAGGAAATTGATGGGACATCTTTACCAAAGCCAGCGCGCCATGCGGCAGCTGCGCCGCGCCGCCATGCAGCGGGGAATCATCGCGGTCCTTGACGTGGGCACCTCGAAGGTCGCCTGCCTTGTCCTGCGGCTGGATGGACCCGAACGCACCCGCGAGGTTGATGGCGTAGGTCCCATGGCTGGGCAATCGTCGTTCCGTGTCATCGGCGCGGCCACGACCCGCGCGCGGGGTATGCGCTTTGGCGAGGTCGAGACCATGCCCGAAACCGAACGCGCCATTCGCACCGCGTTGCAGGGCGCCCAGAAGATGGCGAATGTCCGCGTCGATCATGCGATCGTCTGTTTCTCGGGCGGGGGCGTGCGGTCCTACGGGCTCGACGGTGCTGTCGATATCGGCGGCATGATGGTGTCGGACGCCGACATCGGCCGTGTGCTGGCGGCCTGCGAAGTGCCGGACTATGGCGCGGGCCGCGAGGCGCTGCATGCCCAGCCGGTCAACTTTGTCCTCGACCACCGAACCGGCCTTGCCGACCCGCGCGGGCAGGTGGGCTCGAACCTCGGGGCCGACATTCATCTGCTGACGGTCGATACCTCGGCCATCGAGAACCTGCTCTATTGCGTCAAACGCTGCGATATCGAGGTCGCGGGTCTGGCATCGTCTGCCTATGTGTCGGGCATCTCGACGCTGGTCGAAGACGAGCGCGAACTGGGTTCGGCCTGCATCGACATGGGCGGTGGCACCACCGGCATCTCGATTTTTATCAAGAAACACATGATTTAC
>JAHEBS010000033.1 GCA_024642145.1 Marivivens sp. | reverse complement strand
AACGGGCATTGACGCCGCTATCCGCCGTGACGCCGAACCTGTCACACGCCGCACCATGGCACAGCCGCTGGGCGTGACCCAATCCGCGCCGCAGCGCGCCGCTGCCCCGCAGCAGCAGCCCCAGTATGAAGTGGCGCGCGAGCCGGTTCGTGAACCGGTGCGTGAGCCCCTGCGTGAACCGCAGCCCACCGCGGCGCAATTGCGTATGCAACAGCCCGTCTCGCGCCCCGTTGCCGAACCCGAGCCCTCGCTCTTTGACGAAGACTATACGACCGCCTCCGAGCAGGCCGAGGATATCTTTGACGACGTGGACTATGACGCCGACGGTTTGCCGCCGCCGGCCTATGTTCCGTCGCCGGCGCCTGCGGTCACCCAACGTGCCGAAAACTTTGTCGCCCCGCGTCCGCTGCGTCAGTCGCCCGAAGATGTGCAGCGCCGTTTGGCCGCGGCCGTCAACCACGCGCCCAGCGAAGAGCGCGTGGCACCGCGCGCACAACCTGCACCCCAGCCCGCGCCCCAGCCCGCACCCGAACGTCGTTCGGCCTTGGGTTCGCTGATCGGGCGCATGGCCTCGCATGGTCATGATCAGGCCGCCGCCCGTCGTCAGCCGCCGGTTCAGCAATATCGTGAAGAGCCCGAGGAAGATGCGGAACAAGATCGCATCGAGATTCCCGCCTTCCTGCGCCGCCAAGCCAACTAAGCGCGTAACATAGACTGAAAGAGCCGTCCTAATGGGGCGGCTTTTTCCTTTTATAACAGGGACTTAATTGAGCCTCACTCTGTTTCAGTAACGTTGCAAAGCGTGAATTGTTGCCTAGGTCAAAGACCTGTAACAAACGGGCAATCGAAACGGACAGAGCAGAACCCGTGCAAACGACCATCAAACATCCCGTGCGGTTCACCGGCGTCGGCCTGCATTCAGGCAAAGCCGTGGACATGCTGGTCCGGCCCGCGCAGGCCGGAACGGGGGTTGTGTTCTACCGCAAGGATCTGGGTCAGACCGCTGTTCCCGCGACGTGGGACCGCGTTCAGATCAGCCCGCTCAACACCCGTATTGTCGGCGATAACGGCGCTTCGGTTTCAACGATCGAACATCTGATGGCGGCGCTTGCCGGTCTTGGCATCCACAATGTGGCGGTCGATATCGACGGTCCCGAAGTGCCGATCCTTGATGGCAGCGCGGCCCCCTTTGTTCACGCGCTCCACGCCGCTGGCGTGCGCAGGCTGGATGCGGCCCTGAGACTGATCAAGGTGCTAGCCCCCGTCGAGGTCGAAATGGGTCTGTCGCGGGCGCGCCTTTCGCCTGCCGAAGGCTTTGAGATTTCCTTTGATATCGACTTTGCCGACGCCGCCATCGGCCGCCAGCATCGTGCGCTGGATCTGGCCAACGGCGCTTTTGTCCGCGAACTCAGCGATAGCCGCACGTTTTGCCGTAATGCCGACGTGATCGAGATGCGCAAAAGCGGGCTGGCGCTGGGTGGCACATTGGAAAATGCCGTGGTTGTTGAGGGTGACCGTGTGTTGACGCCAGGCGGTCTGCGCCATGACGATGAACCTGTGCGCCACAAGATGCTGGATGCGCTGGGTGATCTCTTTACCGCAGGCGCGCCGATCCTCGGCCGCTACGAAGGCAAGCGCGCCGGTCACGCCATGACCAACCTTTTGCTGCGCAAGCTTTTTTCCACCGAAGGCGCTTGGTGCGCGGTGGAATGTGACGCGGTTCTGGCCGCGCGACTGCCGGGTGTCGGCGTGCGGTGGCAGGACCTGCCCGCCGTCGCCTGAGCGCGGTGACGCCAGAACTGGCAAAAGGCATTTTGCCCCCGATTTTTCTATGCTAGACCGGACCGGAGCCGGGGGGCTTTCGACCTTGCACGGCATGAAACGGCAATAGGGGCGGACGAATGGCAGGCGGTTTTGTCGGAGCGGTCTGGCGCACGCGGATAGCGGGAGCCCTGCTTGCGACGTCGGTATTGGCGGCCTGTGCGGGCGGCAACAACGCCATCGAGGGGACGCTCGACCAATACACTGCCGAAGAAATCTATCAGCGCGGCGAGTTCGAGCTGTCGCGCGGCAAGACCGACGACGCCGCCTCGTATTTCTCGGAAATCGAACGTCTTTATCCCTATTCGGATTACACGCGCCGCGCGGTGATCATGCAGGCCTTTGCCTATCACGAGGGCGGGGCCTATGAACAAAGCCGCGCCGCGGCCCAGCGTTATCTGGACTTCTACCCCCGCGAACAGGATGCGGCCTATGCCCAGTATCTGCTGGCGCTGAGCTACTATGATCAGATCGACGAGATCGGTCGCGACCAAGGTCTGACCTTTCAGGCGCTGCAGGCGCTGCGCGCGGTGATCGAGCGCTATCCGGATAGCGAATATGCGCGATCTGCCATTCTCAAGTTCGATCTGGCCTTTGACCACCTTGCCGCCAAGGAAATGGAAATCGGCCGCTACTATCTCAAGCGGGGCAATTTTGCCGCCGCCATCACCCGTTTCCGCGTTGTGGTCGAGCAATATAACACCACCTCGCAGACCCCCGAGGCGCTGCACCGTCTGGTGGAAAGCTATTTGTCGTTGGGTCTGACCGACGAGGCCCAAACCGCAGGCGCCATTCTTGGTCATAACTACCAGTCCACCGACTGGTATCAAGACAGCTATGCGCTGTTGACCGGACAGGGGCTCAAGCCGCAGCCGATGGGCGATAACTGGCTGACCGCGCTTTATCGACAGGTCATCAAGGGCCAGTGGCTCTGACCGGGAGGCCGGGACGGGGCGATGCTGCGCGGGCTTGAAATCAGGGACATGCTGCTGATCGACCGGCTGGAGCTGGACTTTCAGCCGGGCTTGAATGTGCTGACGGGTGAAACCGGCGCCGGCAAATCGATCTTGCTGGATTGTCTTGGTTTTGTGCTGGGTTGGCGCGGGCGTGCCGATCTGGTGCGCGCAGGCGCCGCACAGGGCGAGGTGACGGCTGTCTTTGACTTGGAGCCCGATCATCCGGCCCGCGCGGTTCTGGCAGAGGCGGGGATCGAGGCCGAAGACGATTTGATCCTGCGCCGCGTCAACAGCAGCGATGGCCGCAAGACCGCTTGGGTCAACGACCGGCGTGTCAGCGGCGAAGTGCTGCGCCAATTGTCGGATGTCTTGGTCGAATTGCACGGGCAGCAAGATGACCGTGGCTTGCTGAACCCGCGCGGTCATCGGGCCTTGCTTGATGCGTTCGCCGGAACCGATCTGGCCGCCCTGCGCGGGCACTGGCACGCCGTCGGGCGCGCGAGACGGGCGTTGGGCGCGGCCGAGGCGGATCTGGCGGCCCTGAAAGACGAAGAAGATTACCTGCGCCACGCGTTGGACGAGTTTACCAAACTGGCCCCCGAACCGGGCGAGGAGGCCGAACTGGACAGCCGCAGGCGGTTGATGCAGGCGGGCGCGCGTATCCGTGACGACATTGCCAAGGCCATGGCAGCGCTCAGCCATGAAGGGGCCGAAGGCGCGTTGATGGATGCCAGCCGCTGGCTGAACGGCGCAGCGGACAAGGCCGAAGGGCGGTTGGACCAACCCATTGCCGCCTTGGACCGCGTCTTGAACGAATTGGCCGAGGCGCAGCGCGGGGTCGAGGATTGCCTCGACGCGCTGGTCTTTGACCCGCGAGAGCTTGAGGCGACCGAGGAACGGCTTTTTGCCATTCGTGCCTTGGCGCGCAAGCATGGGGTGGCGCCCGAGGGGCTGGACGACGTGGCGCGTGATCTGGCGGCGCGGGTCGCCGCACTGGATACAGGCGCGGGCCATATCGGCGGGCTGCGGCAGGCGCTGGCGCAGGCGCAGGGGGCCTATGATGACGCGGCCCGCGCCGTCAGCGAAACGCGCAAGGCCGCGGCCCTGCGGCTGGACGTGGCGATGGCGGGCGAACTTGCCCCGCTGAAACTGGAACGCGCTGTTTTCGTGACGGATGTTTCGTCGGGCGAGGCGGGGCCCGAAGGTCTGGATCAGGTGAATTTCACTGTGGCCACCAACCCCGGCGCGCCCTCTGGCCCCTTGGACCGCATCGCTTCGGGCGGTGAACTGAGCCGGTTCCTGCTGGCGCTGAAGGTCTGTCTGACGGGCGGTGCGAGCGGGTTGACGATGATATTCGACGAGATCGACCGTGGCGTGGGCGGCGCGACCGCAGATGCAGTCGGGCGCAGGCTGGAGGCTATCGCGGCGCGCGGGCAGGTGCTGGTTGTCACCCATTCGCCGCAGGTCGCGGCCCGTGGGGCGCATCATTGGCGCGTTGAAAAGCGGCAAGAGGCCGAGACGACCCTCTCTGTGGTGAGCCGTCTGGGCGAAGCCGCGCGCATCGACGAGGTTGCCCGCATGCTGTCCGGTGACCGGATCACGGACGAGGCCCGTGCGGCGGCGCGGGCGCTTTTGTCGCCGCAGGGTTGACCTGACCCCAAGCGGACAGGGGGCGCTGCCCCCTCCCGGGCCTGACGGCCCGTTCACCCCCGGGGTATTTCAGGTCAGAAGAAATTGAGCGGGCGGATCGCCAGAGGGACTGATTCAATAGCGACCCGCCCCGCCCGGAAGTCATCGCAACAAATCGGAGCCACTCACCTCTCCGACCATCGCGGTTCATAGACCTCATCAAGAACACCCCCACCGGGGTAATCCGAATATCTGACTGCTAGATGGATTCGGGGTCTTCGTCATACCCCATTTGGGGTATGTCTCAGGTGCTGAACTTGTCGAGGACGGGCAGGATTTGGCGCCATTTACTGAAGAACACCAACTGGCCAGCATCGTCGAAACTGGTGAATTCGACGCCCTGATGTGCGGCACGCCATTCCGCGACCGTTTCAGGCGGACATTGAGGGTCTTGGGCCCCGAATATGAAATGCAGCGGAAGACGCCGCGACAGAGGCTCGATCACGTCGTTCCAGTTGCGGGTCTGGTGGGCGATCAGGTCACGGGCAAAGGTCATGGCGTAGTGGTCGCCCGGAATGCTGTGCATTTCGCTGCCGGCAACCATGACAGCGGCCATTTCAGGATCATCCAAAAGCGCGAGATCGGCCTCGGAACCCGCATAGATTGCGCGGCCCATACCGAGGGGTCCGATCCGTTGGGAAAGCGCAAATCCCGCCTTGGACATGAAGGGTAACAGCGCAGGCGTGTAGCGGGCGCCGGCGATGACAAAGCGGTGCCATTTGTGCATCCGCTCGTATTGCTCGTGCGTGTCGAAGGGCAGCACGCCCGCGCAGGCGATGACCGCGCGGACGCGTTCGGGGTGACGCATGGCCAGCTCGAACGCCAGAAGGTTGTCGCCCATCATTGTCAGGATCGGAAGCTGGGCAAAGGCAAGATGCTGGCAAATGGCCTCGAGGTCTTCGGCGGATTCCTTGAGGTATTCGGCCTTGCGGGGCAGGGGCGTGGATCTGCCGAAACCGGCGCGCAGCGGCACGACGATCCGGAGCCCGCGTTCCTGCGCGGCCTGTTCCGCAGCACGGGGCCAGCGGATCAAGCCAAAGGCCATCGGCAAGACCAGAACCGGCCGCCCAGCAGGCGCACCGAATTCGACCCATTCCAGCCGCCGTCCATCCGGTCGAAAGAGAACCTTGATCGGCAGGGGCGGCACCACCCCAGACGCGCCCGCGGCAGTTTCGTCGGCGGCGCGGTTTGCGGCGGGCCGTGCAAGTTCCAGAGTCGAGATGGTCAGGCGCACCAATTCTGCCTGTGTCCGCGTCTCGGTCTTGCCCATGACCGATTTGATCTGGGCGCGCACGGTATCGACACTGCGGCCCCGCGTGGCGGCGATACGCGTCAGGCTGTGCCCTTCGGTCAAGGCCTGTAGCACGGCGACCTCGGCCTCGGTCAGATCAAAGGCCTCTTGCAAGACCGCCGAATAGCCCTTGGGCCAATCGAGTTCCGAGGTCATGGCCAGCACCCGAGGGGGTCCGCCGTCGGGGGAAATCAGGCGCAGGCTGCAAATGATCAGCCGGTCGTTTTCCAGCGAACGCAGCCGCAACAGGCGGTCTGCGCTGTCGTTGGCGACGAACATCCGTCCGATCTCGATCGAGAGCGATCCTTTTTCGATATCCTCAAGCGCAAGTTCGTCCAGATGCGCACCGGCCCTGACGCCAAGAATGCGCGTGGCGGCAGCATTGACTTCGCTGATCTGCAGGTTGCGTTCAACCATGAAGGCGGCCGAGCGTTCGACCCGCGCCAGCGGACCGCGCCCGTCGTTTTCACCCAAGAAACGGTCCATGATCCGCGACGCGCGTTCGAAGTGGCCCTCCCAATGGGCAATATCGCCAAGGCGGCTTTGGGTGGGTCCGATCGCCTTGCGTCGCGGGCCAATAGCTGTTTCCCAGCGGTCCATGAGCGCTTCGAGCCGCGACGGGTCAACGGCGACTTCGTAGATATGATCTATGATCTCGTTCTCGATCGGATGATCGTTCGGAGGCCGTTCTAATTTCGTCATGATCTGTTCTGTTCGTATCCCTCTTATGATATGTTATAATGTTGCGCGACACCAGAGGTTGCCGACAATTTTATTGCGCCTGAAAAGTTACGGAATTGTTTTGCCGGGGTTTAGAAGGTCCAGCGGGTCCAGCGCCTCTTTGATGGCCCGCATCACCGCGACGGCTTCGCCATGTTCGGCACGCATCATGCCGATCTTGCCTAGGCCTACGCCATGTTCGCCGCTGATCGTGCCACCGAGGGCCAAGGCGCGGTCAGAGATGCGCTTGGCAAGGCCTGCGGCGACGGCGCGCTCGCTGGCCGAAGCGGGATCGATCATCAAGATGGCATGAAAATTGCCATCGCCGACATGGCCGAGGATGGGGGCCACAAGGCCGCTTGCGCTGATGTCGGCCTGTGTTTCGGCAACGGCCTCGGCCAGCCGTGAAATCGGGACACAGGCGTCGGTGACAATGGCCCGCGCGCCAGGGCGCGAGGCAAGGCAGCTCCAATAGGCGCGGTGGCGAATGCGCCAGAGCCTGTTGCGGTCTTCGGTGCGACTGGCCCAGTCGAACTGGCTGGCGCCATGGGCGCGGGCAATGTCGCCAAAGGTTGCGATATCCTCGGCGACGGCGGCGTCGGACCCATGGAACTCGACCAAAAGGTGCGGCGCTTCGGTCAGTCCGGCCCCGTCCATCCGGTTGACGATCGCGGCGGTCACCGCATCCACAAACTCGATCCGCGCCATGGGGATGCCGCTTTGCACGGTTTCAATGACCGTATCGACGCAGCCCGTCATCGTGTCAAAGGCGCAGACGGCTGTGGCAATGGATTGGGGCAGGCCATGCAGACGCAGGGTCAGTTCGGTCATCAGGCCCAGCGTCCCCTCGGCCCCCACAAAAAGATGGGTCAGATCATAGCCTGTCGCCGATTTGCGGGCGCGTCCGCCGGTTCTGATCACGCGGCCATCGGCCAGAACCACGGTCAGGCCCAGCACGTTGTCGGCCATGGTGCCGTAGCGCACCGTGGTCGTGCCGCTGGCGCGGGTCGAGGCCATGCCCCCCAGTGAGGCATTGGCCCCCGGATCAACGGGGAAAAACAGGCCCTGATCGCGCAGATAGTCGTTCAGCGCCTCGCGGGTCAGCCCGGGTCCGACGCGGGCATCCATATCGGCGGCGTTGACCTCGATGACCGCATTCATCCGCGCAAAGTCAACGCAAAGCCCGCCCTTGACGGCCAAGGCCTGCGCCTCGAGCGAGGTTCCGGCGCCCCAAGCGACAACGGGACATCGGTGGCGGTGGCACGCCGCCATGATCGCCGCCGTTTCCTCGGTTGATATCGGGTAGGCCACGGCCTCGGGCGGGGTGGGGTCGAAATGGCTTTCCGAGCCTTCATGCGCGACCAGCTCCGCAGGCGCGGTGGTAAAGCGGTCCCCCAGAAGTGCGGCAAGGTCGGCTGCAAGTTCGGGGGTCACGCGCATGATCAGTTCCCGCAGAGATAGGCGTATTGCTTTTCACTATGCCCGGGCGGGACCAGTTCCAGATGGTCGATCCCAGAGGCATAGCTGACCAGCCCGATCTTGATCAGACCGAATTCGTCAGACCGCATGTAAACGTCATGACCGGCGATGCGGTAATCAACCGGAATTGTCTGCGGGTTGCCTTCGGTCTGCAAGATGATCGCGCCGCCCTCCAGCACCATCGGGTTGATACAATCCGAAAAGACAAAACCCATCGCCACGCGTTCGGGGGCATCTTTCAACGTCCAGCGGCCCACCAGAAACGGCGGGATCTGGGGTTGGAAATCGGTATAGCCGCGCAAGCGCACGAATTGGTCCAGATAGGCGTCAAACCCGTCGGCCTTGCGTATTTCGTCCAGATAGCGGGCAGGATTTTCGGCCTGCATATTCTGGAAATAGAGACGCGCCTCGCGGTTTTGAAAGACCAGCACCGCCAGATAGGCCAAAAGCAGCCCGCCCAGGATGCCCGTCAGCCGTTTGGCGCGCCGTGTCAGAGGCGGCATAGCGGGCAGGCGGTCGCGGATTTGGGCAAATGTCATCAAGCTTCCTTTGGTCGCGGGCCCTAGGGCAGAGGGTGTTTGCATCCCGTTTCGCAAAAGCGTAGTCCGGATTCAACTACAACAGACCAAACTTGCGGCGGCAAGCGGTGCAAGCGGTCCCCAGCCAAAGCGGCGAGATGACTGAAAAACGCGTAAGAGAGCCCCGTCAGGTTTCAATTCTCTATCTTTCGGTTCTGGCGGTGGTGATCGGCGTGGTTACGGGGATCGGCGCGATCATCCTGCGGGTCCTGATCTCGATCGTTCACAACATCGCGTTTCTGGGCAAATTCTCGCTGTCTTACGACGCCAACCTGCCGACACCTGCCGCACCCTTTGGCGCTTGGGTCATCCTGTCTCCGGTCATTGGCGGCTTGATCGTGGTCTTTATCGTTCGTCGATGGGCACCAGAGGCCAAGGGCCATGGCGTGCCCGAGGTGATGGACGCGATCTATTACAGGGGGGGCCGCATCCGGCCCGCCGTGGTGGTGATCAAGTCGCTGGCATCGGCCCTGTCCATCGGTTCTGGCGCTTCGGTTGGCCGCGAGGGGCCGATTATCCAGATCGGCTCGGGGATCGGTTCGGTTCTGGGACAGTGGTTCCGCCTGCGGACATGGCAGGTCATCACGCTTGTCGCGGCGGGGGCGGGTGCAGGGATCGCGGCCACCTTCAACACGCCCCTCGGTGCGGTGATGTTCGCCATCGAGTTGATGCTGCCCGAGTTTTCGGCCCGCACGCTCTTGCCCGTCGTGCTGGCCACCGGAACCGCCACCTATGTGGGCCGTTTTGCCTTCGGTATGGAGCCTGCCTTTCTGGTGGGGGCCTATGAACGGCCCGAACTGTTCGTGCCGCTCGCGGCGGATATGTTGCCGCTCTACATCCTCTTTGGCTTGATTGCCGGCGTCGGCGCGACGGTTTTCGTCAAGGGGCTCTACTGGCTCGAAGACGTATTCGACGCGTGGACGATCAACCCCTATCTCAAGAACATGGTCGCCATGGGGTCGCTTGGCGTCTTGATGTATGTGCTGTTCCAGACGACCGGCATGTATCACACCGCCTCGGTGGGCTACGACACGATCCAAGGCATTCTGACCGGCCAGATCAGCGGTTTCTGGTTTCTCGGTCTGTTGTTCTTCCTCAAGATGTTTGCCACGGCGATGAGCCTTTCGGGCGGTGCCTCGGGCGGCGTGTTTTCGCCTTCGCTGTTTTTAGGGGCAACGCTGGGCGGGGCTTTCGGGTCGATGCTGGACTGGATGTTCCCCTATCTGGGCTTTTCACCCATCGTCTTTGCGCTGATCGGCATGGCGACCATCGTCGGTGCCTCGACGACGGCGGCCATGACCGCGATCATGATGATTTTCGAGATGACGGGGGACTATTCCGTCACCGTGGCGGCCATTATCGCCGTGGTTTGCGCGGTTGGCGTGCGGACCTACCTTTCGCCGCAGGACATCTACACGATGAAGCTCGTGCGCCGTGGCCATCACATTCCGCGCGACCGACGCTCGCACATGTTCCCGATCCGGCAGGTCAAGGACGTGATGTCACCCGTGGTGGCGGTGATGAAGGCCGACGAGATCACCTGCGCGCCCAGCCTGCCGCGTCAGACGCAAGGCGCGCGGGCCTTTGCGCTGGTGACCGAGGGGCGGCGGATAACCGGTATTGTCGAGGTCGATGCCGAGACCAATTCCCATGCCATCGGCGCCCTGATCACGGGGCCCTTCGGCGCGACCCAGCCAACTGCACTGTTGCAGGGCACGTTGACCCATATGGCGGATCGCGGTCAAAGCGCGGTGCTGGTCTTTGACGGCAAACGCGCGCCACGGCCCGAAAATGTGGTGGGCATCATCACCCGCGCCGGCGTGGCCGACGCGGTGATCCACGACTTCAAGAGCTAGCGATCAAAGCGGCGCGCAGGCGGCCCTGAGCCAGTCACGCGCCGCGCCCTCGACGCGGGGGCCGATCTTGTCCCAGCATTCCGCGTGATAGGCGTCGATCCACCGGCGCTCGTCCTTGGAAAGCAGTTCGAGGTCCAAGAGCCTGCGGTCCAGCGGCACAAAGGTCAGTGTCTCGAAATCCAGCATCTTGCGCTGGGCGTCGCCACCGGCAAGGGCATCGGCGGCGCGCACCACGATCAGGTTCTCAAGACGAATGCCAAAGGCACCCACGCGGTAATAGCCAGGTTCGTTTGACAGGATCATGCCGGGTTCCAGCGGCGTGTCGGACATGCGGCTGATCCGCTGCGGGCCCTCGTGGACGCAAAGATAGACGCCCACGCCGTGACCGGTCCCGTGGTCAAAGTCCTGCCCCGCGACCCAGAGCGGGAACCGCGCCAGCGCGTCGAGATGCGCGCCCGCGACACCCTTGGGAAACCGCGCGCGGCTGACGGCGATCATCCCCTGCGCCACCCGTGTGTAGCAGGCGGCCATATCATCCTTTGGTTCGCCCACCACCACGGTGCGGGTGATGTCCGTGGTGCCGTCAAGATACTGACCGCCGCTGTCCACCACCACCAACTCGCCTGCGTTCAACGCGCGGTTGGTGCCCTCGGTCACGCGGTAGTGCATGATCGCGCCATGCGGGCCAGCGCCGCAGATGGTGTCAAAACTGATGTCGCGCAGCGCGTTGGTTTCACGCCGGAACCCCTCGAGCGCCGTAACAACCTCGACCTCGGTCAGGCCGCCCTTGGGTGACGCCGCGTCGAGCCAAGCCAGAAACCGCACGACAGCCGCGCCATCGCGTAGATGCGCCTGACGCATACCTTCGACCTCGGTCGCGTTCTTGCGCGCCTTGGGCAGGACGCAGGGATCGGCGTCGAGCGCGACCTTGATCCCCGCCGCTTCCAGCCGGTCTTTCAACACTTGCGGGGCGGATTTCGGGTCGAGCCGGACCGGACCTGTCAGGGCGCCGAGCGCGTTCAACAACTTGCCCGCCGCATGAACAGCAACATCGGCGCCCAGATGCGCCTCAAGCCCCGTGGTCTTGCCATCCCGCGCGAAAAGATCGGCGCGACCGTCAGCATGTAGGATCGCGAAGGACTGCGGCACGGGATTACGCTCGATATCCGCACCGCGAATGTTCAAGAGCCAAGCGATACTGTCGGGCAGGGTCAGCACCGCCGCGCTATGGCCCGCCGCCTCAAGCGCCGCCCCAAGGCGTTGACGCTTGGAGGCCGCGCTTTCACCTGCGAATTCATCAGGATAGGCGAAAAACGGCGGCGCGGGCGGGGCAGGGCGGTCGGTCCAGATCGGATCGATCAGGTTCTCGACGGGTTCGAGCGAGATACCCTTGGCCGCCAGTTGCGGACCAAGACCGGCGATTTCGTCGATCGTATGCAGCCAAGGGTCATAGGCCACCCGCGCGCCCTTGGTCAGGCGCTCGATCAGCCAAGGGCCGAGCTTGATTTCCGGCCAATCCACGGGGGTGAATTCGGCCGCGACCTGCATCTTGACCTGTTCGCGATAGCGCCCGTCGTTGAAAACGCCGGCCACATCGGCCAGCACGGCGCAAAACCCCGCCGAGCCTGTAAAGCCCGTCAACCATTCCAGCCGCGCATCGCAATCGGCCACGTATTCGCCCTGATGGGCATCGGCGCGCGGCACGATGAACGCATCCAGCCCGCGCAGGGCCATGGCCTGCCGCAGGGCGGCAAGGCGCGGCGGCCCCTGTTCCGGAGACGATGAGGCAGTAAAGGTCTGATACATGGATGGCTCCGCTAAGGTCTTAGCCCGCCTTCTTTATGCCCGTGGTCCGCGCGCGTTTGCGTGGATCGGTGTCAAAAAGGCCGGCGAGTTGTTCGGTCATGGCACCGGCTAGCTGTTCGACATCGGTGATCGTCACGGCGCGTTCGTAATAGCGCGTCACATCATGGCCGATGCCGATGGCGATCAGTTCAACCGCCTTGCGGCGTTCGACCATAGCGATCACATCACGCAGGTGCTTTTCCAGATAATTGGCAGGGTTGACGGAAAGGGTCGAGTCATCAACCGGCGCGCCATCAGAGATCACCATCAAGATCTTGCGGGCCTCGGGGCGACCGGCCATGCGCTTATGCGCCCATTCCAGCGCCTCGCCGTCGATGTTTTCCTTGAGAAGGCCCTCTTTCATCATCAGGCCAAGGTTGGGCCTCGCGCGCCGCCAAGGGGCGTCGGCGCTCTTGTAGATGATGTGGCGCAGATCGTTGAGACGACCCGGCAATTGCGGTCGGCCTTCGGCCACCCATTTCTCGCGGCTCTGTCCGCCTTTCCAGGCGCGGGTGGTAAAGCCAAGGATTTCGACCTTGACGGCGCAGCGTTCCAGCGTGCGGGCCAGCACATCGGCGCAGATCGCGGCGATCGAGATCGGGCGGCCCCGCATCGAGCCGGAATTATCCAGAAGCAGCGTCACCACCGTGTCGCGGAAATCGGTATCTTTTTCCCATTTGAACGACAGCGGCGTTGTCGGGTTGGCGACCACGCGCGCCAGACGGCCCGCATCAAGAATGCCTTCTTCCTTGTCGAATTCCCAACTGCGGTTCTGCTGTGCCTGCAAACGGCGTTGTAGCTTGTTGGCCAGACGCCCGACCGCACCCTTGAGCGGTTCAAGCTGCTGGTCCAGATAGGCCCGCAGCCGTTCCAACTCGGCCGGTTCGGCCAGATCTTCGGCGGCGATTTCCTCGTCGAATTGGGTGAGGAAGATTTTGTAATTGGGATCGGCATCCGAGACCGGCGGCGGGGGCGGCGGGTCAAGCGGGCTTTCGCCCTCCGGCAATTCGCTCTCGTCCGCTGGATCGGCGTCGGCAAGGTCATCCATGCTGACCTTGGCCTCGGACGGGTCTTGCTGGTCGTCCTGACCGTCTTCGGGGCTGGCGTCCTGTTCTTCGCTGTCTTCCTCGCCCTGACTTTCCTGTTCGACCTCTTCGGTATCCTCGCCCGACGCGTCGTCGTCGAAATCCTCATCCGCATCAGGGTCGTCGCCAAGCTGGTCGCCATAGCCCAGATCGGAAATGACCTGTCGCGCCAATCGGGCAAATGCCGCCTGATCATCCATCACCGCTGCGATGTCCTCGAGCGTGTGGCCCGCCTGATCCTCGATAAAGCCGCGCCATAGCTCGGCCACGTTATCGGCCCCCGGGGGCAGGTCGCGTCCGCTGGCCAACTGGCGCATCAGATAGCCGGTCGCCACCGAAAGCGGCACCTGACTGGCCTCGCGCACCTGATCATAGCCGCGCCGGCGCGCCTCGTTGGCGATCTTGGCGTCGATATTGCCCGCAGTGCCAGGCATATAGCGCGCGCCTACGGCCTCGACCCGCGCGGTTTCCAGCGCCTCGTAGATATCGCGCGCCATCT
This sequence comes from Marivivens sp., assembly GCA_024642145.1. Taxonomy (GTDB): domain Bacteria; phylum Pseudomonadota; class Alphaproteobacteria; order Rhodobacterales; family Rhodobacteraceae; genus JAHEBS01. Next base: position 6,770 of record JAHEBS010000033.1, on the reverse strand, counting down.
GGCCTTGGGGCAGGTATCTGGCCGCGATCTTGGGGTCGTGATAGCGATGGCGCAGCGCAAAGCTGTCCGCCGTGCCACGCGCCAGCAGCACCTCGTCACGGGTCAGGCGGCGGCTGATCTGCGGCAGCCGCATAGCGTCGCCCGTCATGCCGGGCGGATCGACCGAATAGCTGACGTTCAGATCGGGGTCGTCGGCCAGAACCTTGGTGGCCTCGGCGAGCGCCTTTTTGAACGGATCGGCTGGATTGTCAGAGCGTTGCGTCATCGTCAAACCCGCTTCAGATCAGGCAGAGCCGGCCCCTTGCGGGACCGGTTGGATCGGGCGGTTTTGACCGCCCGCGTCATCAGCTCATCGCCGTGCTGGCGGCGCTTTCGGGCAGTTCCTCGCCAAAGCAGCGCTGGTAGAACTCGGCCACCGTCTGGCGTTCCAACTCGTCACATTTGTTGAGGAAGGTCAGCCGGAAGGCATAGCCCACATTGCGGAAAATCTCGGCGTTCTGCGCCCATGTGATGACCGTGCGCGGGCTCATCACCGTCGAAAGATCGCCGTTCATAAAGGCGGTCCGCGTCAGATCGGCCACGGTGACCATCTGGCTGACCTGCTTACGGCCCTTGTCGGTGTTGTAATGGGGGTTCTTGGCCAGAACGATCGCGGCCTCGGCGTCGTGGCTGAGGTAGTTCAGCGTCGCCACCAGGCTCCAGCGGTCCATCTGCGCCTGGTTGATCTGCTGCACCCCGTGATAAAGGCCCGTGGTGTCGCCAAGACCCACCGTGTTTGCCGTGGCAAAAAGGCGGAACGACGGGTGGGGGGTAATGATCTCGTTCTGGTCGAGCAGCGTCAGCTTGCCGTCATGTTCCAAGACCCGCTGGATCACGAACATCACGTCGGGGCGGCCCGCATCGTATTCGTCGAACACAATGGCCACGGGGTTGCGCAGCGCCCACGGCAAGATGCCCTCGTGGAACTCGGTCACCTGCTTGCCGTCGCGCAGTTTGATGGCGTCCTTGCCGATCAGGTCGATACGGCTGATGTGGCTGTCGAGGTTGACGCGCACACAGGGCCAGTTCAGCCGCGCCGCCACCTGTTCGATATGGGTGGATTTACCCGTGCCGTGATAGCCCTGCACCATGACGCGGCGGTTATAGGTAAAACCCGCAAGGATCGCGAGCGTAGTGTCGGGGTCGAACTTGTAGGTCGGATCGATCGCGGGCACGCGGTCGGTGCGTTCGGCGAAAGCGCGAACCTTCATATCGGTATCGATGCCGAAAATCTCGCGGACCGAGACGTCTTCGGTCGGTTTGATCGGTTGCGATTGCTGGGTTTCGGCCATGGGATACGCCTTTTCGTAAACGTCGTTTGCTGCTGCTGTCCTGCACCATAATGGCGGGTGCAACAAGGGCAAGCCATGCCGACCCCCGAATTAGCGCCTGCTGGGTGTCGCCAAAGGGGAAACAGTCAATTTCATCAATTCTGGCAGCATTTAGGCAAGCTTTGGACTAAATTGGGGCTGTGGGGGAGACTTTATCATGCAGCACATCATTTCGGCTCGTCTGAATGACACGCCCGGATACCGCGCGCTTTATGCAGCCTATGGCGTCGTCGCGGTTGCCGGTGCCGTGCTTGCGCTGGTTGTGGTCAGCCGCCTGACCGGTGGCATGGCGGCGTGGCGCTATGATCTGTGGATCGCGCTCAGCGGCGGGGTGTCCGCGGCGCTTGCCTTTTACCTGTCAACGCCGCGCATGGGTTATGGCGGCCTGTCAGGCGCCTTTCGCGCCGCGGCGGGTGTGGTCCTGACCAGCTTTGTGGCCTCGCTGGTTGCCGGTAGCCTGATCCTGCCCGTCTACGGCACGATGTTCGGGCCTTTCAGCCTGATCGTGACCTTTGCCGCAGCGCCCGCATGGGCTGCACTGTGGTTGGGGGCCATGGTGGCGGCGCATCGGCTGTTGGGGTTCTGGCGCGCTGAACGGGAATCGGTCTTTGCGCCCGTCCGCGCCACGCCGCGCCGTCGCGATCAGATCAATCGCCGTCCTTGAAATTGCGGCTGGCCTTGATCTGATCCCAAGCCCAGACCACCTCTGACAGTTGTTCCTCGTGGCTGCGGTCGCCCCCGTTCATGTCGGGGTGCAGCACCTTGATCAGCGCCTTATAGGCCTTGCGGATCGCGGCCTTGGACATGTTGTCCTGCACATCCAGAATTTCGACGGCGCGACGCTCGGTTGGTGGCAGGCGGCGCGAGCCGCCTTTGGCGGCCTTGCCAGGGTTGCGGGTCGCGTTTTCGCCCAGAACCTGATGGGGATCTTCGATCCCGAGGCGCGACCATGCGCGCTGTTCTTCAGAGGGGCGGCCAAAGGGCTTGGTCGGGCGTTCCCAGACGCGGTCCTTTTGCACCTGATCGGCCAGATCCTGTTCGGTCGTGCCGTCGAAGAAGTTCCACTTGAGGTTATACTCGCGCACGTGGTCCTTGCAGAACCAGAAATAGTCGTCGAGCTTGTCGGGCGATCTGGGCGCACGGTATTTGCCGGGCTCTTCGCAACCGGGGTGGTCGCAGCCGCGCTGCGAGGTCTCGAAGGCCCCCGACATGCCACGCCGTCCGCGCGGATTTTTCTTCTTCGCGCTGCCGACAGAGATGTCAAAGCCGAAGGGATCTGTCTTAGTCATGGTCGCCCCGTCTTTCCGACTCGGAGGACAGAGTTTAGTCGTTGGGGCGGGAGATTGAAGGGCTGGAATGAAATAAATGAATATTCAGGAAGAAATGCGCGCAAAGTTGACCAAAGCGTTCGAACCCGAGCTTTTGGACGTGATCAACGAAAGCCACCGCCATGCGGGCCATGCCGGCGATGATGGTTCAGGCGAGAGCCATTGGCAGATCCGCATCTCGGCCACACCCTTTGCCGGTCAAAGCCGTGTGGGTCGTGAACGCGCTATTCACACCGCGCTAGGGGCGGACATCATCGGGCGCATCCACGCCCTCGCCATCGCCTTTGTCTGAGGTTTCGGGTTCTGGCGTCTCGTCGGGCTCGGCCGTGATCGCGGGCGCCGCCGCGACCGCTGGGGACTGGGGCAAAACCTCGGTCTCGACGCGGACGCGGCGAAAAATCAGCAGCGTCTGAAAACTCTGGTTGCGGCCCGTCAGCCCTGTGCGTTCCTCGCAAGGCAGTACATCGCTGCGCTGGTATTCCCAGCCCTGCGCGGCCATCTCGTTGATCTCGGTCTCGATGCCAAAGGCAAAGCGGTCGGCCAGATCCTTGACCCCCGCATCACGCCTGCGCGCCGGTTGTTTTGGCGCGGCGACGACCTTGTATTCCCACATGAGAAAACTCCCGTTCTGACGGGCGACTATAACGACCACGCAGCGGCGGTCCAGTTTCTTGGCGCAAAGCAAAAGGCCGGGCGAACGACCCGGCCTTTGCGTCAATCATGTTGCAGTCTTAGTGGCTGAACGTCGCCAGATAGGCCCAGATATCGGCGGCCACGGCGGGATCGGTCACCTTGAAGGCCATCTTCGACCGCGCGCTGCCGTCGTTCAGGACGGTCCGCAGCCAGCCGGTGGGGTCGGCCACATAGGCAAGAAACTGCGCCTCGTCCCAAACCATGCCGGTCGCGTTCACCGCGAGAATCGCGGCGCCATAAGAAAAGCCATCGACGCTGGCGACTGTGCGGCCCGACAGCGCAAAGAGGTTGGGGCCAACTTTGCCAGCGCGTCCGGCCAGCACATTGCCCGCATCATCGGCAACCACGTGGCAGGCCGTGCATTGACGGTTGAAAAGGGTTTCACCGTTGGCGGCATCGCCTTCGGCCAAAGCGGCGCCAGCAAGGCCGAGGCCAAGGGCGGCTGCAAGGGTAAGCGTCTTCATCGCGTTCTCCGCATCTTTCGCCCCATTGGGGGGACGGCCCAGATATAGTGCTTTGTGCCGCGCTTCGCCAGCGCCTGCGCGGCTTTGCCGCGTTGCGGCGTTGCAGGCCGGTGACAGCAGAAAGGAAAAGTGCGCCCGCAGGCGCCCGTTTCGCAAAGCTGGCAGCTTAGAGCCCCAGTTTTTGGGCCACGATCTCGTTCACGGCGGCGGGATTTGCCTTGCCACCCGTCAGCTTCATCACCTGACCCACAAACCAGCCGGCAAGTTTGGGGTTCTGTTTGGCCTTTTCGACCTGAGCGGGGTTTTCGGCGATCACCTGTTCCACGGCCGCTTCGATGGCGCTTGTGTCGGTGACCTGCTTCATGCCGCGCGTCTCGACGATCGCGGCGGGATCGCCGCCTTCGGTAAAGACGATTTCAAACAGGTCCTTGGCGATCTTGCCCGAAATCTCGCCCTTGGCGATCAGATCGATGATGCCGCCCAGTTGCGCGGGCGACACGGGGCAGTCGTCGATGTCATGACCCTCTTTCCTGAGGCGGCCGAACAATTCGTTGATGACCCAGTTGGCGGCGGTCTTGCCGTCGCGGCCCTGTGCGACCTCTTCAAAGTAATGCGCATTCTCGACTTCGGCGGTCAGGACCGAGGCGTCATAGTCGGTCAGGCCGAATGCGGACATGAAACGCGCCTTCTTGGCGTCGGGCAGTTCCGGCAGGCTGGACGCGATATCGTCAACCCAAGCCTGTTCGATTTCCAAAGGCATCAGATCGGGGTCGGGGAAGTAGCGATAGTCATGCGCCTCTTCCTTGGACCGCATGGAACGCGTCTCGTTCTTGTCGGGGTCATAGAGACGGGTTTCCTGATCGACCTTGCCGCCGTCCTCGAGAATGGCGATCTGGCGACGGGCCTCGTAGTCGATGGCCATCTGGATGAAACGCATCGAGTTCATGTTCTTGATCTCGCAGCGCGTGCCAAGGTGGCCGAAATCGCCGGTGGCGGCGAATTTCTCGTAATCACCAGGGCGGCAGACCGACACGTTCACGTCGGCGCGCAGGTTGCCGTTCTGCATGTTGCCATCGCAGGTGCCTAGATAGCGCAGGATCTGACGCAGCTTGACGACATAGGCCGCGGCCTCTTCGGGGCCGCGAATGTCGGGGCGGCTGACGATTTCCATCAGCGCCACGCCCGTGCGGTTGAGATCGACAAAGGACATATGCGGGTCCATGTCGTGGATCGATTTGCCCGCGTCCTGTTCCAGATGGATCCGCTCGATCCGCACACGGCGGGCGGTGCCGTTGCCCATCTCGACCGTCACTTCGCCCTCGCCCACGATGGGGTGGAAAAGCTGGCTGATCTGATAGCCCTGCGGCAGGTCGGGGTAGAAGTAATTCTTGCGGTCAAAAGCCGAGCGCAGGTTGATCTGCGCCTTGATGCCCAGACCCGTGCGGACGGCCTGCGCGATGCAGCCCTCGTTGATCACCGGCAACATGCCGGGCATGCCTGCATCCACGAAAGCCACGTTCGCGTTGGGCTCGGCGCCAAATTCGGTCGAGGCGCCAGAGAACAGCTTGGCCTTGGTGGCGACCTGTGCATGGACCTCCATGCCGATCACCAGTTCCCAGTCGCCTGTGGCGCCGGCGATGACTTTGGCCTTGGGGGCCTCGTAGGTCAGGTCGAGCATGGGGTCGTCCTCTTGGTCTGTCTTGGCAACGGCTTCTAGGCCAGCAGGACGGGTTGGGCAAGGGTCGCGCGGCGTTCAGATGGCTAAAGCCCCACGGCGCGGGCCAGCTTTTCCAGCGTCGTCTGGCCAAGTTTATCGGCATTGTAGCCGAGCGCCTCGTCGCGTTCCGCGATCGTGGGAAAGACCATGACCTGACGCAATAATGTGCCGCCATCATTTGCGGTGAATGTCACAGTGACCGCCTTGGGTTCACCCGAGCCTTCGCCCGCGTCCATCAAGAACTCGATCCGTTGGTCGGGGACGATCCGCAGATAGCGGTGGCGGTTTTGAAACTCCATGCCGTGGCCCGCCATCACGAACCGCCACTCGCCGCCCTCGCGGATGTCGATCGCTTGCGTGCGACACGAATACCCCTCGGGGCCGAACCAAACGGGCAGCACCTTGGGGTCGGTCCATGCCTTGAACAGGACATTGGGCGCGCAGGCAAACTGGCGCGTCAGGACGATCGTCGCGGCGGTCATTGCAGCAGGCCCTGCGCATAGGTTTCCAGTTGCCCCGCAACCGTGCCCCAGCCGTCGTGGAAACCCATCTGGCGGTGCTGTGTTGCGGCTTCTTTGGAGCGGTGGCGCACAATGGCGCGGTAGGCCGTCTTGCCGGGACCTGCATCGGCAAAGGTGAGGATCGCCGTCATGAAGGGTTCGGCCTTGGGCTTCCATCCGACGGTATAGGTGTCGGTAAAAACAAGCTTTTCGCCGGGGATGACCTCAAGATAGACGCCATCGTTTGGCACGATATTGCCCTCGACCTCGAAGGTCGTGCTGCAGGCGCCGCCGGGCCGCAGGTCTAGCGAACAGGCAATGACGCGGTGCGGCTTGGGCACAAACCAGTGTGGCAGGTGTTCCGCGCTGGTCCAGCAGAGCCAGACCAGATCGCGGGGCGCGTTCAGCGTGCGTTCGAGCAGAAGATCGAACTCGGGGTCAAAGTCCGGCAGATCGTTCATGGGGTGGGGTCCTTCGCAAGCGTTGAAATATAGTCTTCCAGTCGATCAAAGCGCGCTTCCCAAAGCTGGCGCTGGGCATCGAGCCAGTGCTGAACGGGCGCGACCGCCTCTGGCCTTAGCGCGCAGGTCCGCACGCGGCGATCCTTGGTCGTGGCGATTAGGCCCGCGGACTCGAGCTTGGCCAGATGGCCCATGAACGAGGGCAGGGCCATGTCGAAATCGGCGGCAAGCTCGCTG
>JAHEBS010000032.1 GCA_024642145.1 Marivivens sp. | reverse complement strand
GCGTTGGTGGCCGTGCCATAAAGCCCCCCATCCGCGACCGGACCGATGCGGGCGGGCGTGGTCAGATCATCGGGTTGGATCAAGGCGCCATCGCTGGCGACGGTGTCGCCCGCAAAGATCCCGTCACCACCGCCCGATATGCGCGCAAGCGGAATAGAAGGGCTGAAATAGTCCGCCAGCCCTTTGCGCTGCTGCTCGGTCGTGGCGTTCAACAGCCACATGAGCATGAAAAAGGCCATCATCGCGGTTACAAAGTCGGCGTAGGCAACTTTCCATGCCCCGCCATGGTGACCGCCACCCACGATCACCTTTTTGCGCTTGATGATGACCGGTGCATTACCGGCCACGTCACGTCCCCCAATTCTCTCACCCGATTTCGGGTCTAACAGGGGGACGTAAACGTGGGCTTAAAGCGCGCTATACCGTCAGGGTGCAGCCGCCCTTTTCATCGCTTTCAACAGCCAGATCAAGCACTTGCTGAATGGCTGCGCCGCGCGCGAAATCGGGCGTTTCCATGCGGCCATCGCGGATTGCCGCGATAAACCGCTCATAGTTCATGGGCACGGTGCCCGGATCCAGATCGCGCCAGACACCCGTTTTCATATCCTCGCCGACCGAGGCGCGCAGGATGCTGACGTTGTTTTCCCAGCGCACATCCAGCCCGCCTTTGGTGCCGAAGATCCGCAGGAACAGGTCATTGAGATGACCCGAGGCCATGCGGCTGGCATGCACAACGCCTACGGCACCGTTGGTCAGTTGGGTATGCATGGTAAAGCTATCGTTGGCGTCCAGAACATAGTCACCGATCCGGCCGCCGGGTGCCTTGTCAAAGGTCGTCAAACGCGCCGACAGGCTGGATGGCGTCGCGCCAGCCACCAGTGTGGCGAAATCGAGGATATGCACGCCCACATCCCCCAGCACGCCCAGCGAGCCATGCGCTTTGGACAGACGCCAGAGCCACTGGCTCTCTTTCGACCAATCGCCCCAAGCGGTCTGGGTCAACCAGCTTTGCAGATACGAAGCCTCGAAATGCCGCACCTCGCCAATCGCACCCTCGGCCACCATCTGCGCGGCTTTCATCAGCGCGGGGCCGTTGCGGTAGGTAAAGTTGACCATGTTCACCACGCCCGCCTTCTGGGCGGCCTCGGCCATTTCGACGGCATCGGCATGGTTCGCGGCCAGCGGCTTTTCACACATCACATGCTTGCCCGCGGCCAGAAATGGCAGGGTCGTGGCTTTGTGGGCCGCATCGGGCGTGACATTTGACACCGCGTCGAACGCGCCCCAGGCCAGCGCCTCGTCGATCGACGCAAATCCGCGGTCCGCGCCAAAGCGGGTCAAAAAGGCCGCCAGCCGTTCAGGGTTGGTATCAACGCCCGCGACAACGCGAACACCGGGGATCTTGTTGTAATGTTCAGCGTGGTGGCCCGACATGCCACCGGTGCCGACGATCAGAATACGGATCTCTTTCAACGGAATCCCTCCTCGCCATCATGATGCAAACGCGGGCCGCGCTCGGTAATGGGTTCCAGCGCCACCTGCACCGGCACGTTGGGCGCCTCGGTCGGCTTGGCGATGCGGGCGGCAGGGTTATGCGCCCATTTCACGGCGTTGCGCAGCACGGTCTGCACGTTCGCGTCGTGGTAGGTCGGATAGGTTTCGTGGCCGGGGCGGAAGTAGAACACATTGCCCGCGCCGCGCTTGTAGGTCACGCCTGACCGAAACACCTCGCCGCCTTGGAACCAGCTGATGAAAACCGTGTCCTGCGGCTCGGGGATGCCAAAGGGCTCGCCATACATTTCTTCGTTTTCCAGTTCGAAATGGTCAGGCAGACCTGCGGCGATGGGGTGGTTGCGGCTGGTCAGCCAGATCCGCTCGCGCTCGCCCGCTTCGCGCCATGTCAGGTTGCAGGGCGTGCCCATGAGCCGTTTGAAAATCTTGGAAAAATGCGCCGAATGCAGCGCGATCAGCCCCATGCCGGACCAAACCGCCTCGGCGACACGCTCAACCACCTCGTCTTTGACCTCGCCATGGGCGGCATGGCCCCACCATAGCAACACATCGGTTTGATCCAGTCGCGCCTGCGGCAGCCCATGGTCGGGCTCTTGCAGCGTGGCGGTGCTGGCCGAAATCGCGGGATCTGCGTTCAGCGCATCGGCGATGCATTGATGCATGCCTTTGGGATAGACCTGCGCCACAACGCGATTGTGCTGTTCGTGGACATTTTCACCCCAGACGACGGTACGAATGGCCATGGCGGCGCCTTTCAAAACGTTTTGGATGATTATTGATAACCGCAGTCCCGCGATGCGTCCACGGTCTTGTCGGGCCATCAACCACAGTTGAGCCCTGCCCGTCAGACCGCTAAGAAACAACATGAACCCGTCAAAGCCCATGATCCTGATCTGTATATGCACGCGCGAGCGCGACCAGATGTTGGCCGCCGCCGCCGCGGCTGTCGGTCGGCTTGCAAGACCAGAGGATTATGAGGTCGAACTGCTGATCGTCGAAAATGAAACCTCGCCGCGTCAGGCCGATGTCATCAAGGGTTTCGATATCGGCATGCCGTTGCACTACCGCCACGAGCCCGCTCTGGGTCTGGTGATGGCCCGCAACCGCGCCTTGGAGACGGCCATAGAACTGGGCGCCCAGTGGGTTGCCTTTACCGACGATGATCAAGAGGTCGAGCCCGACTGGCTAACCGCCTATCAGACCGCCCTGCGCGCCAATCCCCAACAAAAGATCCTGACGGGGCCCTATTGGTACAAATACCCCGAGGACTTTTCGCCGTATCGCCGCCGCCAACGCGACCGCGCCCATGCGGAATCCGTCGAGCTTAACACGATCATGGGCGGCAATTGTTTAATACATAGGGATATTTTCGGTCCTAACGGCCTTAACCTTCGATTCAACCTGATTTTCAATTTCACCGGTTGCGAAGATACGGAATACGGACTGCGTGCCGCCGCCGCCGGTTTTCCATTTATCTGGGTCAAAAGCGCCGTTGTCCGCGAGGCACTTTCGGGTCATCGGGCGACATATCGCGACCAATGGATCCGCTCTATGTGGATTCGCAGCAACATATGGCGTGCGCGCCGCGGACTGGAAACGCGTGTTCAAATTACGCTTGCGCTGTTAAAGTCCTTGGATCGCGCGGTTGTCATGGGTGCTTGGGAAACGCTTAAGGGACTGGGATTATTCCCTTTTAATAAAACAGAGGCCCGTATTTGCTTTGGCGAAGCAGGGCTGCATATGACGTCGATCGCAGGAATCTGGCTTTACGCATTGGGCAAACACCCCAAGGGCTACGCGACGGTCCGTGCGCGCCCCTAACCGATCCCTTGCCCAAATCAAGGAAATCGATCAATATACACGCGACTTTGAATACAAGGTCGTCGCAGATCAAAAATCAAATCCATGAGGATTGACATGAAAAAACTTCTTCTCGCTGCCGGTGGCCTTGTCGCGGCCGCTTCTGCTGCTATCGCTGGTGGCCTGTCCCCCGCCATGATCGAACCCGCGATCATTCCGGTTCAGGAAAAAGCTTCGTCGTTCGGCTGGCTGATCCCGCTGCTGATCATCGGCCTTCTGGTCGCTCTGGCGACTCAGGACCAGCAGACTTCGAACTAATTCCAGTTCCGCTGGAAACAAAAGCCCGGGCCCTGCGCCCGGGCTTTTTGTTTTGGCGCTGGCGCTAGCCCTTGTGCTGGACAAAGAGCTGCGGCTTATGTCCTCTGCCTGAAATCATGGGCAGGAGCAGGGCATGGCCTATCTTTTGGGCGTCGACACTGGTGGAACCTACACGGACGCCGTCATCATAGATGACAGTCAGGATCGGGTTATTGCATCGGCCAAGGCGCTAACCACACGGCCAGATCTGGATCGGGGTATCGGTGCTGCCGTCGATGCGGTTCTGACGCAATCGGGCATTCCTGCAGCCTCTATCGGTGTTGTCTCACTTTCCACCACGCTGGCCACAAACGCTCTGGTCGAGGGGCAAGGTGGCCGCGTCTGCCTGATCTTTATCGGCTTCGAGGAATCCGAGCTTTCGCGCGACGGGTTGTCAGAGGCCATGAAGGGCGATCCGGTCATTCGCATCGCGGGCGGCCACCATCATAGCGGGGCCGAGGCCGCCGCATTGGACCTGACCGCGCTGCATGCCGCACTTGGCCAGATCGGCAATGATGTAACCGGCTTTGCTGTTGCCGCCAAATTCGCCACCCGCAACGCCGCCCACGAAATTGCGGTCCGCACGCTTTTGCGGGACGAAACGGGTCGGCCCGTGACCTGCTCGCACGAACTCAGCTCGGCGCTTGGCGGGCCCAAGCGCGCGCTGACCGCTGTGCTGAACGCGCGGTTGATCGGCATGATCGACAGGCTGATTGCGGGTTGCGAGGCGCATCTGACGCGGCGTGGTATCGGGGCGCGTCTGATGGTCGTGCGCGGCGACGGGGCGCTGGTTTCGGCGGAACTCGCGCGCGAAAAGCCCATCGAGACCATCCTTTCCGGCCCCGCCGCCTCGATCGCCGGCGCCAGTTGGCTTACGGGTGAACGCGACGCGCTGGTTTCAGACATTGGCGGCACCACCACCGATATCTGTCTGCTACGCGATGGCCGCCCCGCCATTGACCCGCAAGGCGCCCGTGTCGGCCCCTATCGCACCATGGTCGAGGCCGTGGCGATGCGCACGTGGGGGTTGGGCGGCGATAGCGAGATCCATGTGCAAGAGGGTTTGGGCGGTGGCCTGCGTCTGGGGCCGAAACGTCTGGTGCCTGTTTCGCTGGCGGCGCGCGACTTTCCGGCCTTGGTCCACGCCGCACTTGACCGTGCGCTGGCAGGCGAAAGCTCGCCCGAGGAAAGCGTGCGTTTTGTCTTGCCGCTTTGGCAAGGCACCCCGCCCGAGGGGCTGGACGCCCGCGAGGCCGCTGTTGCCGCACGGTTGGTGAATGGACCCCTGCGCCTGAATGAGGCGATCCGGTCGCGGGTCGAAAACCCCGCCTTGGCGCGGCTCGTTTCGCGCGGGGTGGTCATGGTGGCGGGGGTGACGCCCTCCGATGCGGCGCATGTGCTGGGGCGGCTGTCCTCATGGGACCGCGAGGCCGCCGAAAAGGCGCTGGAAATCCTGTCGCGGCGGCGTTCCGGCAGTGGTGAGCGTATCGGCCGTGACGGCCGGCATCTGGCGCAACGCATCATCGACCAACTCACCGATCAAACCGTCGAATGCCTGCTGACCGCCGCCTTTGCCGAAGATGACGCGGATTGGGCCGAGGTCGGGCCCACCGCGCTTGCCACGCATCCGTTGACCCGCGCGGGTCTGAATAACCATCGCGGCGTCATCGAAACCACCTTGCGGTTAGGCGTGCCGGTGGTGGGGCTCGGCGCTTCGGCGCCGTCCTATTATGGGGCGGTCGGCGAAAGACTCGGCGCGCGGATGGTTCTGCCCGAACATGCGGGCGTCGCCAACGCCATCGGTGCGGTCGTGGGTCAGATCGCGATGCGCGCGCGCGGAACGGTCACGGCACAAGGGCCGGGCGTTTTTGCCGCGCACCTGCCCGACGGCCCTGTCCGCTTTCCGGACAAAGAGGCCGCTCTTGCCGCGCTTGAATCCGCCCTCACCGCCGAGGCGCAGGAACTGGCACGTCGCGCAGGCGTCGAGGATATCCGTCTGACCACTGACCGGCGCGTCAAAGAGGTCGATATCGAGGGAAGCCCGATGTTCATCGAGGCCGAGATCGAGGTTACGGCCATGGGCCGGCCCCGCATCGCCGTGGGCTGATGTGGACGGGGCCGCCGCTTTGGATTATGGCGCGGACATGAGCCGCGCGACCGATAATGATCTGATCCCAGCTTGGGTGGATGGCGTGCTTGCCCCGATGGGCAAGCTTGAAACCCACGCGCGCGGCCTGCGCCACCCTGCCGTCAGCGTCTTTGTCATGGCGGGCGACCAGACGCTGATCCAGCGTCGCGCGTTGGGCAAATATCACACCCCCGGGCTTTGGGCAAATTCGTGCTGCACGCATCCGCATTGGGGCGAGTCCGCCGCCGATTGCGCCGCGCGCCGGGTCGAACAAGAACTGGGGCTATCCGGTCTTGCCCTGAACCTGCGTGAAACCGTCGAATATCGGGCCGAGGTCGGCAACGGGCTTTTGGAACATGAGGTGGTCGATATCTTCATCGCCCAATTGCCGGCACCGGTGGACCCGAGCCCCGACCCCGCCGAGGTGATGGAAACACGCTGGGTGTCAATCGACACGCTCTGCGCCGAGGTGGCCGCGCAGCCCGCGGCGTTCACGCCTTGGTTGCGGATCTATCTTGCTGACCACCACCACGCGATCTTTGGCGCAGGCCGATAGGATCACGCGGGTTTGACCACACTGGGGCGGTTGTGACTTGGGATCGGGTCATGAAATGCCCCATTATCACCCGAGACCCGAAGGGACCGACACCAGATGCTAGACCGCGCCGCGCGCCGCCTGATTGACCCCGCGCTGAACCGTTTGGGTCCGGCGCTGGCGGACCGTGGCTGGACGGCTGATCGCATGACCCTGCTTGGCTTGGCGCTGGGGCTTGCTGGCGCGGGTCTGATCACTCTGGGTTGGACCTTGGCCGCGCTGGTGCTGGTTTTGGCCGGTCGGGTCGCTGACGGGCTGGACGGCGCCATCGCCCGTGCGCAACAGCCCGCGCCACTGGGCGGATATTATGACATCCTCGCCGATTTCCTGTTCTACGGCGCGATCCCCACCGCCTTTGTCATTCAGGACCCCGCCGCAAACGGCGTGGCAGGTGCGGTGTTGCTTTTGTCCTTTTATGTCAACGGTGCCAGCTTTCTGGGTTTTGCCACTGAAGCCGCCAAAAGAAACCTGCAAGGCAACGCCAACGGACCCAAGTCTTTCTTCCACTCGGTCGGCTTGGTCGAGGGGTCAGAGACAATCCTGTTTATTGTTCTCATTTGCCTTTACCCCGAAAAATTCAACCAATTTGCATGGGTATTTGCCTTTCTCTGCTTTGCCGCAGCGGCCCTTCGCCTGAGGACCGCAACACTTACCTTTGCCAAGGACAATGAATGAGCCTGAAACAGACCCTTGCCCTTGCCGCCTTGACGCTCTGGCCCGCTTTGGCCAGCGCAGGCCCCACGCCCACGAACTGGCCGGGCATTCTGGCCGAGGCGCGCGGCCAGACGGTCTATTGGAACGCTTGGGGTGGGTCGACGACGACCAACGCCTTTATTGATTGGGTCGGCACGCGGGTGGCAACGGAATACGGGGTCAAGCTGGAGCATGTGAAGCTGGCCGACACAGCCGACGCGGTGACGCGCGTTCTGGCCGAGCGGCAGGCGGGCTTGGACGGCGGTGGGGCCATCGACCTTATCTGGATCAATGGCGCGAATTTCGCCGCGATGAAGGACGCGGGGCTGCTATTTGGCCCCTTCGCGGAAAACCTGCCCAACTGGGCGCTGGTCGATAGTAACGGCAAGACCGTCACCACCGATTTTACCGTGCCGGTCGAAGGCTTTGAGTCGCCTTGGGCCATGGCGCAGGTGGTGTTCATGCATGACACGGCCGATCTGCCGGAACGTCTTGGGTCAATGTCTGCGATCCTTGACTGGGCGCGCGCGCATCCTGGGCGGTTCACCTACCCGCAGCCGCCCGACTTTCTGGGCACGACTTTTCTCAAACAGGCGCTGGTTGATCTGACCTCTGACGCGGCGGCACTGCAACAACCCGTGGACGATGCGACCTATGCGGTCGTTACTGCCCCGCTCTGGACCTATCTGGACGCGCTGACGCCGCTGCTGTGGCGGCAGGGTCGCGCCTATCCGGCAACGGGGCCGGCCCAGTTGCAGTTGATCGCGGATGACGAGATCGACCTTGCCATATCCTTCAGCCCGGGCGAGGCCACTGCGGCCATTGCCGACGGGCAGCTACCCGACACAGTGCGAACCTTCGTTCTCGACGGTGGCACGATCGGCAATGCCTCGTTCGTGGCGATCCCCTACAATGCCTCGGCCAAGGCCGGTGCAATGGTGGTGGCCAATTTCCTTTTGTCGCCCGAGGCGCAGTTGCGCGCCCAAGATCCTGCGATCCTTGGCTATGGCACGGTGCTGGACATGGCACGCCTGACCGAGGCCGACCGCGCGGCCTTTGATGCGCTGGATCTGGGTCTTGCCACGCTTGGTCCGGCCGAGCTTGGCCCCGCGCGGCCAGAGCCCCATCCCAGCTGGATGACCCGCATCGCCGCCGACTGGGCCCAGCGCTACGGCGCGGGGCTCTGATCCATGCGGGGGCGCTCGGGCACGGGGCTGCTCCCGCCGGTCATTCTGGGGCTGATGCTTTTGCCCGTGGCGGCGGGGCTGGCCGGCACGGTAATGCCCGCAATGGGACATCTGCCCGCAGCAGGCTTTTCCGGTTTCAGTCTGATGCCCTTTGCGATGCTGGCCGAAACACCGGGGCTTGGCCGCGCGGTTGGCCTGTCTATCTGGACCGGCATCGCGGCCACCGCCCTGTCACTGGCTATCACAATCCTGATTGCGGCGGGTTGGGCCGGAACGCGTGCCTTTGGACGGCTGGAACGCGGGCTTGCACCATTATTGGCCGTGCCACATGCCGCAGCGGCCTTTGGTCTGGCCTTTCTGATCGCGCCCTCGGGGTGGATCGCGCGGCTGGTTTCGCCTTGGCTGACCGGCTGGACCCGACCGCCGGATCTGCTGGTATTGGCCGATCCCGCGGGGTTGGCCTTGATCGCGGGGCTGGTGATCAAAGAGGTGCCCTTCTTGATGCTGATGCTGGTCGCGGCATTACCGCAGGCCAACCCTGCCCAGCGCATCCGGTTGGCGCGGTCTTTGGGCTATGGCCCCGTCCGCGGTTGGCTGCGCGGCGTCCTGCCAGCCATCTATCCGCAGATCCGGCTGCCAATCTATGCGGTGCTTGCCTATTCGATGACCGCGATTGATACCGCGCTGATCCTTGGCCCGACCACGCCACCCACGTTGTCGATCCTGATCCTGCGCTGGACGGCACAGCCAGCGCTGGATTACCGGCTGGTTGCGGCGGCTGGGGCGATGCTGCAACTGGGTTTGGTCGTGGGCGCGCTGGCGCTGTGGCGGCTGGCCGAGATCGGCTATGCGCGCCTGATGGTCATGCGCGTCTGCGCGGGCGCGCGCGGCGGCCATGGTGCCGAAACGGCGCTACGGGCATTGGGCGGGGCGGTTACGGCGCTGGTCAGCGGTATTTTGGGCGGCGGTCTGGTCACGCTGGCGCTTTGGTCAATTGCAGGGCCATGGGGCTTTCCCATGCCATTGCCCGAGGCCCTGACCGGCGTCACTTGGGCGCGTCACGCCGCGCATTTTGGCGAAGCAAGCCTGAACACCGCCTTTGTCGCCCTGACCACAACCGCAATTGCGCTGGTGCTGGCCCTGACCTTGATTGAAACCGCCCCTGCGGGTCAGCGGGCGGACCGCGCGGGCTGGCTGATCTATCTGCCCCTTATCGTGCCGCAGATCAGCTTTCTGCCGGGACTGCAGACCGCCCTGATTGGCATGGGGTTGGGGCAGGGCTTTACGCCGGTGGTCATGGCCCATCTGGTCTTTGTCTTTCCCTATGTGTTGCTGAGCCTCGCTGATCCCCATGCCGCACTTGACCCGCGCTATGACCAGATGGCCCGCAGCCTGCGTCAGGGCGCATGGGCGCGGCTCTGGCGCGTGCGCCTGCCTTTGCTGCTGCGGCCCATGCTGACTGCGGCGGCGGTTGGCATGTC
The DNA here is from genome assembly GCA_024642145.1 of Marivivens sp. Taxonomy (GTDB): domain Bacteria; phylum Pseudomonadota; class Alphaproteobacteria; order Rhodobacterales; family Rhodobacteraceae; genus JAHEBS01. The sequence continues at coordinate 10,880 of JAHEBS010000032.1, read as the reverse complement.
GGTTTCGGTGGCGCTCTATCTGCCCACGCTGCTTGCCGGTGGGGGCCGCATCGCGACGCTGACGACCGAGGCGCTGGCCCTCGCCGCAGGTGGCGACAGGCGGGCAATTTCCGTCTTTGCGCTGGTGCAGGGCGCGGCGGCGCTTGTGCCCTTTGTCGTTGCCGCGCTAGGACCGGCCATCATCTGGCGAAACCGGCGGGATCTGAGACATGGATGAGCCCCTGATCCTTGACGATCTGGCGGTGTTCAGCGGCGCGCGGCGCCTGCTGCAGCTTTCGCTGACCGTAAGGCCCGGACAGGTTGTGACCGTCATGGGCCCGTCAGGTTCCGGCAAATCCAGCCTTCTGGCCGCGATCACCGGCACGCTGCCCGCAGGGATGCGCGCCACGGGACAGGTTCTGCTGGGCAAGATGAACCTTGGCGCCCTGCCGCCAGAACGGCGGCGCATCGGCATTCTGTTTCAGGACGACCTGTTGTTCCCGCATCTGTCAGTCGGCGGCAACCTTGCCTTCGGGCTGGCGCAAGGGGGCAGCCGCGCTGAGCGGCGTGCGCGGGTGGATGCCGCGCTGGCCGACATTGGCCTTGCGGGTTTTGCCGACCGCGACCCCGCGACCCTGTCAGGGGGTGAAAAGGCACGCGTGGCCCTGATGCGCACGCTGCTGTCCGAACCCTGCGCGCTTTTGCTGGACGAACCCTTTGCCAAGCTGGACCAGTCCTTGCGCGCGCAGGTCCGGCAATTGGTCTTTGACCGCGCCCGTGGTCTGCCGGTTATCCTTGTCACACATGATCCGGCCGACGCCGATGCCGCCGGCGGGCCGGTTGTCACCATTGGCGGCTAGTCGCCGGCTCGGTTGCAAGGTAATGGCCAAGCGACTATGCCGTAGGGCAACAGAATAAAGGGCACGACCATGGCCAACCATCTCTATCAAGGCGATCTTCCCGACGGGCTGGACCTTGGCCCTGTGGTGGCCATCGACTGCGAGACCATGGGGCTCAACCCGCACCGCGACCGGCTGTGCCTGATCCAGATGTCGGGCGGCGATGGCAATGTGCATCTGGTGCAGGTGGCCAAGGGTCAGACCGAGGCGCCGAACCTCAGCCGCATGTTGACCGACCCCAAGGTGCTGAAACTGTTTCACTTTGGCCGTTTCGACATTGCCGCGCTCTATCACGCCTTTGGCGCGCTGACCGCGCCGGTCTATTGCACCAAGATCGCTTCTAAGCTGGTGCGCACCTTTACTGACCGTCACGGGCTGAAATACCTGCTGCAGGATCTGGTGGGTGTGGATATTTCCAAACATCAGCAGATGAGCGATTGGGGCGCTGCCGCGCTGACCGCCGCGCAACTCGACTATGCCGCGTCGGACGTTCTCTACCTGCATCAGCTCAAGGCCGAGCTGGACAAGATGCTGGCCCGCGAAGGCCGGACCGAAATCGCGCAGGCCTGTTACGATTTTCTGCCGACCCGCGCGGTTCTGGACCTTGCCGGTTGGCCCGAAATCGACATCTTCGCGCACTGACATGACCGACCGCGACCGCTTTATCGCCACCGCCCGCCGCGTCATCGCCACCGAGGCCGAGGGTCTTGCCGCGCTTGGCCCCGCCTTGGGTGACAGCTTTGCCCATGCGGTCGAGCTGATGCTGGCGGCAAAGGGGCGCGTTATCGTGTCTGGCATGGGCAAATCGGGCCACATCGCGCGCAAGATCGCGGCGACCTTGGCCTCGACCGGCACGCCCGCACATTTCGTGCATCCGGCCGAAGCCAGCCATGGCGATCTGGGCATGATGACCAAGGGCGACGTCGTGCTTGTGCTGTCAAACTCGGGTGAAACGCCCGAACTTGCCGATCTGGTCGCCTATACCCGCAGGTTTCGCATCCCGCTGATCGGGGTCGCTGCAAGGGCCGAAAGCACGCTGTTGCGCCAGTCTGACGCCGCGATCGTTCTGCCCAAGGCGGATGAGGCCTGCACCACGGGCCATGTGCCCACGACATCAACCACCATGACGCTGGCGCTGGGTGATGCGCTGGCCGTGGCGCTGATGGAACACCGTGATTTCACCCCCGAGGATTTCCGCGGCTTTCACCCCGGCGGCAAGCTGGGTGCGCGGCTCGCCTCGGTCGCCGATCTCATGCACAAGGGCGATTCCGTGCCGCTGGTGCGGTCTGGCACGCCCATGACCGAGGTGCTGCTGGCCATCACCAGCAAGGGCTTTGGCGTGGTGGGTGTGTTGGACGCCGATGACCGTTTGCAAGGCATCATCACCGACGGCGACCTGCGCCGCCATATGGCGGGCCTTTTGGATCAGCGCGCGGAAACCGTGATGACCCGCAACCCGCGCACAATCGACCCCACCGCGCTGGCCGAAAGCGCGGTCGCCGTGATGAACGATTTCAAGATCACCTGCCTTTTCGTCGCCGACCCCGCCGATGAAGGCAAGGTTCAGGGCATCTTGCATATCCACGACTGCCTGCGCGCAGGGGTCGTCTGACATGCAGTGGGACAACCTGCACACGCGGTTCGTCACCATGTCCAAAGTGCTATTGCCGCTGTTGGCGGTCACGCTTTTGTCTACGCTGTTTCTTTTTGCCCGCCGCCCCATCGGCGAGAGCGAAATACCCTATGCCCAGATCGAGGAAATGGCGCAGGGCCAACGCATGACTGCGCCCAATTATGCTGGGGTAACCCGCGACGGCATCGCCGTGACACTCAGCGCTGAAAGCATGAAGCCCACGCCCGGTCAGACCGAATCTGGCGTCATTACCGGCATCCGTGCGACATTGGATGCGCCCGATGGCACCAAGGTGCTGGTCTCTGCCGGCCAAGGCCAGATCGACGGCGCCGCCAAGACCGCCGTGCTGACGGGCCTTGCACGGATCGAAACCAACAGCGGCTTTGTCATGGAAACCAGCGGCGTCTCCGCCGATCTCGGGACAGGCGTGCTGGAATCGCTGGGACCTTTGGAGGTTCGCGCACCTTTTGGGCAGGTTACCGCCAACCACGTTATCTTGCGGACCGATCCAGAGGGTCAAAACCAGCAGATGGTTTTCAATGGTGGTATCCGGCTGCTATATCTGCCGCCGAACTGAAAGGTCCCAAAGTGCGCTCCAAGCCCCTGATCATTGCCGCAAGCATCGCCGTCTGGGCGACGTTTGCCTTGGCCCAAGGCACTGCGGTCGCGCTCAGCGGCCTGTCGGTGGACCCAAAACAACCGGTCGAGATGACCTCGGACGCGCTGACCGTTGATCAGGCGACGGGCGCCGCCGTGTTCGAAGGCAACGTGACCATTTCGCAAGGCGCGCTGCGGCTGACGGCTGATGCGGTATCGGTCATCTATAGCGCCGATACCGGCGAGATCGCCCACCTGCAGGCCACGGGCAGCGTTGCGTTCAAGACCGACGCCGAAACCATCGAGGCCAAAAGCGCCGATTACGATCTGCTTGCCGGTCTTCTGGTGCTAGAGGGTGACGTGCGCATGACGCAGGGTGTCACCGTTATCACCGCCGGAAAGATGACCGTCGACATCACCCATTCCTCGGCCCGCCTCGAAGGTGGCGTCCGCACTGTGCTGCAAGGCGTGGGAAACTGAAATGGCCACGGATGGACCAACCCTGACCGTGACCGAAGGCAGCGCGGGGCTCGTCGTCGAGAACCTGCGTAAAAGCTATCGCAAGCGTCTGGTCATCCGCGACGTGTCGATGCGCCTTGGGCGGGGTGAGGTCGTGGCGTTGCTGGGGCCCAACGGCTCGGGCAAAACCACCTGCTTCTATATGATTGCGGGGCTTGTCGGTTCGGACGGTGGCCGTGTGATCATCGACGGGCGCGATGCATCGCGCCTGCCCATGTATCGCCGCGCACGTCTGGGGATCGGTTATCTGCCGCAGGAAATGTCCATCTTTCGCGGACTGACAGTTGAAAACAACATCCTGTCGATCCTTGAACTGGTCGAGCCGGATCAGACCAAGCGCCGTGGCCGACTGGAAGAATTGCTGTCGGAATTTTCCATCGAACATCTGCGCCGCGCCCCCGCTCTGGCCCTTTCCGGCGGCGAGCGTCGCCGCGCCGAGATTGCGCGTTGTCTGGCCGCCAACCCGAATTACGTGCTACTGGACGAACCTTTTGCGGGCGTTGACCCGATTGCCGTGGGCGAAATCCGTCACCTTGTGGCCGACCTCAAGAACCGCGGCATCGGTGTTTTGATCACCGATCACAACGTCCGCGAGACGCTGGAAATCGTCGATCGCGCCTACATTCTGCACGACGGCAAAGTCCTGATGAGCGGCACCACCGACGAGGTTGTTCGCGACGAAAACGTGCGCCGTGTCTATCTGGGTCAGAACTTCCGCGTAAACTGACCGAAAGCGCTCCGTTAACCAACGAGCCGTTGACAACCACCCCTGCTTGGACGCCAAATAGGGGTGATGGCACCGTTGGAATTCCCATGTATCAGCAGCCGCGAAGACGGTCTGATTGGGCGGATAAATCCGAAGAAATTCAACATGCTATCACCTTTCCAAAGCCGTGCGAATCTGTGGTGTTGAGGCACACGGGGCCGGCTTTGCCGTTCCTCAAGATAGGAGACTAGGAATGCGTTACCAAATCAGCGGAAAGCAAATAGATGTCGGCGAGGCGCTTCAGACCCACGTGAAGTCCGAACTGACCGACACGCTCGACAAATACGCCGGGCGACCGACCGAGGCTTCCGTGGTTTTTTCGCGTTCGGGTCATGAATTTGCCTGTGAAACCGTCGTCCATCTGTCGACTGGACTGACCGCACAGGCCCATGGTCATGCTGGCGACATCTATGCCGCCTTCGATGCCTGCCGCGAAAAGATGGACAAACAACTGCGCCGCTATAAGCGCCGTCTCAAGGATCATCACGGCAAACGTTCAGAGCCGGTTGAACTTTCGGACGCTGGCTCTTATATCCTCGCGCCGACGGAGGAATCCGACGACGTCGAGGCTGGCAGCAACCCTGTCATCGTGGCCGAGACCGAATCCAAGATTGCGGCTCTGAGTGTTGGCGAAGCGGTGATGCAGATGGAACTGGCCCATGCGCCAGTGCTGGTTTTCCGCAATGAGAAAAACGGTAGGATTAACGTGGTCTACCATCGCGGCGACGGCAACATCGGTTGGATCGACCCGCGCGATATGAATTAAGGCCCGGTTAGTCCGGGCATTGGGACGGCCTGAATGCAACTTTCAGATATTCTCAAGCCCGGCGCCGTAAAGGTGATCGCTTCTGCTACCAGCAAGAAGCGGCTCTTTCACGACATCGGCGAAATGGCCGAAAGCTGCTATGGTTTCGACCCGCAAAGCGTTGTCGAGGCGCTGATCGAGCGCGAAAATCTGGGGCCTACGGGCGTGGGACAGGGCGTTGCCCTGCCCCATGCACGCCTGCCCGACCTCGAGCAGGTCTGCGGCCTGTTCATCCGTCTTGACCGCCCGATGGATTTCGACGCCGTGGACCGTCAGCCCGTTGATCTGGTCTTTGCGCTTTTCGCGCCCGAACAGGCGGGGGCCGACCACCTCAAGGCGCTGGCGCTGGTGTCGCGCACGCTGCGTGATGCGGCAACCTGCATCAAACTGCGCGCCAATAGCGAGCAGGCGACGCTGCACGCAATCTTGACAGAACGTCCGTCCAGCCAAGCGGCCTAAACCCGCCTAGGCCGGCGGCTTCCACGGCCCGAAGCCGAAATTGATGTAGTCTTTCTGGTAGGCGTCGCGCGCGACGGCCTCGACCTCGTCGGTATAGATGGCGGTCAGCCAGCCCATATGCGGTTCTTCGTCCGGCACATAGCGTGGCGCGGATTCGTGCCCCACCTGTGCCGCAACCCACATCAGATCACCCGTCAACCATTCCTCGCGCAGCACATAGTCTGGCGGCACATGCGTGCCGAAACCCTGCACAACCGCGGTCTGCGTCGCCCAAGCGGCGTCCGTCCGAAAACCGGTCTGGCCAGACAGATTGGCCTTCATCACCGCCAGAAACCCTAAAAACGCCTCGCGGTGGGTCTCGACGTCATATTCGGGACCCGGATTGCCCTCGGGGATAGGCAGCTTGAACACCCGCGACAGCGTGGTGCGGATTTCACGGAACGTGCCGGGGCCGAGCGTCAGGATCTTTTCAAAATAGGTGGCATGGGCGCGCTCGAGCGGATGACGCAGCACGGTAAAGCTGCGGTGCGTCGGGTTGGACTTCATCCAATCGCGCAGCGTCCTGTTCGAGAAATCGGTAACAAGCGCCTCTTCCTCGACCCCATCCAGCGCACAGAGCCAGCGGCGCACAGAAATGTCAGGGCCCGAGCGCACCGGCATGAAAACCAGCGGGCTTTTGGCGGCACCAACATAGGTGGTGATGACCGCACCGCGCCGCGGTTCGAAATTGGGGGTGCGGCTCAGGTTGAAACGGTCCAGCCGCGCCAGAGCGGCCTCCATCTCGGGAAAGTTCTGCACCTTCAACGCGGCCGGTTCGGGGTTTTGCTTTTTCAGCTTTTTGTCGAGGCTATCGAGCCTGTTCTTGCTGCCCAGATACGCACCAAGCCCGTTGATGATGTCCAGATCCTGCAGGTCCTCGTAGGCGATATAGAACGCGGTCTGGCCGGTGCGCTGCAACGCGTTCAGCAACACCACCTGAAAGTCCTGAATGTCTTGCAGGTATTGCTCGAACTCGCGCGCGTCGAACTCGACCTGTTCGGACTTGGCGTGCTTGATATTTGTCAGCTTCCACTGTCCGGTCGCGCGGGCGATCTTGGTCGAGATGTAGCTGTCAGCCGGATTACGGGTCAAAATCACCTTGGCGCAGCGCGGGTTCTCGAGGATTTCCTTTAGAATGCGCGGATCGTGGTCGTTGAAGAACCGAAACCCGCCCAAGGCACCAGGCGTGGCTTTGATCTGATCCAACAGGACAATCGGGTCATTCTCGCGCATAGGCAGTGTGACGCCCAACAGCGCCTCGTCTTTGGGATAGCCGACAAAAGCGGGGTTGAACGCCTCGCCATGGCAAACCAGATCGGGGAATGCGTTGATATTGGCCTCGAGAAAATTCGAGCCGGTCCGCATTTCAGCGAATATCACAAAGTAATCGAACTGGCTCATACCTTAACGAACGAGATAGGGTTTGCGTGAAGACGGCGGTTGATTGCGGCCCGGCGGCTCGACGGGGAAATCCCCCATCAGATAGGGGTGCATCCCCTGATTTTTCAGGTTTTGCAAGAACTTGCCAAAGCCCGACAAATCAACCATCCGCGGCGCTTCGCCCAACCGCCGCAGCGTCTTGCCTGTGATCTCGTCGACAATCGCCTGCAGGGGCTCCATCGGGTTCTCGATGAACTCGGCCAATGTCCAGATACGGATGCGTGCCTTTGACCATGGCGACCGCAGGGCGTTGATATGATCCGCCTCTACCTTTTGCAGCCATGCCGCCTCGGCGCGCAGGTCGGCAAAATTGCGGTTGGACTGATAGAGCGGGATCGCCCATGCGCCCGAGATAACCGAGATCTGGGCGTTGTGGTCCTTGGCCAGATCCCAACTGACAAAATTGCGGTCGTGCGGGCCGAACTGAAAACACTGCCGTTCACCGCGCGTGTTCCAGATCAGGTTGGTCAGGAACATCTTGGAATTATAGTCCCTCAGCGCCGCGCTATCGGACAGCGCGCCACAGAACGTGCCCTGCCCGGCCTCGTATTCGACCCTATCTTGGGCAAACAGGTGCCCATGCACCCGCGCACCCGTGGCCTTGGACAGCCAGTCGGGCCAGTTTTCGAAAAGTTCGGAAAATCCCTCGAACACCGAATACGGGGCCGAGGTCGTGACCTTTTCGAATTCCTCGCGCGGAAAGCGGCTTTGCATATAAAGCCCCTGACGTCCGCGCAGACGCCGCTCGACCGCCTTGGAGAATATGCGGTCGATCTTGCCGGGGTTGGGCTCGGCCCCTTTCATCGCCTCTTCGGCGTGATTGAGGAATGTATCATATAGCTTGTCGGCGCGCGGCCAGATCTTGCGCGCAACAAAGCAGTCGGACCGCCGCAACAGTTGCAGGTGATCGTCGTAGAAGATGTGTGGTTTGCCTTGGAAATCGAACTTGGCAAGTGTCAGCGAACGGCTTTGGATATTGGTGGAATAAAGCCTTGCCAGTGTCTGGAAATAGCTTTCGTCCGGTATCCAGACCCGACGGAAGTAACGATCATAGATCGGGCGGTCGGGGTCTTGCAGAATGGCCGACAGGGTCTGGCGGGTCAGACACCACCATTGACTGCCCAGATGCGGCACAAGCCCCGCCGGAATGCGGCGCCGAAAGCCCAATCGGCGTTGCATTTCGACATAACGGTCAAAGGCACGGCGCTGGGTTTTCCAACTGAACGGAAAGCGCAGCGTGAACCGTTCTTCGCTCAGCCCGCCCACGGTCCACGCCACATCGGCGGTCGTGGCGCTTTCGATGAAATCGGTGCGCGGACGCTCGTTGAGATAGGCGATCAGCTCGGGCACGGGCCGCAGCGGCAGACAGGAACCCGAGGCCAGATAGACGTGCCGCACGGACGGATAGTCCTCTAGCATGACCTCGGATGCGGCCTGCGTGGCGGCAACGATACCCCATGTGCCCCACTCGCAGCGGAACCGTTTGGAAAAACTGACGGTCACCAGATCGGATAGGCGCTCGCGAAAGTCGTCATACTGGCGGCGGTCGACCTTGGCATCGACATGCACAACCACAGGACAGCCCGCGGCATTCCAGTGCCGCAGCACCTGCTCGGCCCGTTCAAAGGCCGTATGCACCAGCATGATAACGCCAAGGCTCATGCCCAGTTCCCCTTGGACATCAGCCCGAGAATCTCGAGCTGACGCCAGTTGATGTATTTCTCGCTCCATTTGCACCAAAGGTCGGGATGGTCTTTCAACCCTTCGGCATAGGCGCGGTATTCCTGCCCCTCAGCGTAGTGCTGATTGCGTGTCAGCTCTTCTTCCGCCTTCGTCGCAAAGGTGTCGAGGAATTTCGCGTGAAGCAGCAGGCCAGAGGCCTTTTCGCCACCAATATCATCGTAAACGATGTTTAGACCACGTGGCAGCAACATGTGGGTGGACGACACATAGGCATAGCTGCGGTGCCATTTCACCAGCGGCACCTTGTTCAGCGCAGGGGCAAGGGTCGGGTTCTGTTCAAAGAACAGCCGCATCCGCGGGCCGCCCTGAATCCAGAGATTATAGCCGCCATAGTTCTTGGCGATGTTGTAATTGCCGCTGTCGAACCATGAGGCGATCTCGAACGGGTCCTGCCCGCGGTGATAGGGCTGCTCGTTGATGGCGCCCTTGGGATACATGTCCAACAGCATCGCGCCGAAAGATTTGAGCGCGGATGAGTCCAGCCAGTCGGTCAGCGCCCTGATCGGGCGGGTGTCACAGAAGGGATAGATAAAGAATTCGTCCGGATCGACGACAAGGCACCAGTGGTTGTGGCCGTGCTTGCGCTGCAGCCAATTCAGCCAGTCGATACCGAAATGGGCCTTTTTGTAGCTGTTCTTGGTAGTCCAAACCGAGACATCCGGCTGATCAACCAGATATTCCTGCCCGCCGTCGGTGCTATCATTATCGACCATGATGAAATGATCGACGCCCTTTTCGCGGTAATACTGCAAGAAATAGGGCAGGCGCACATCTTCGTTGCGAAAGGTCGAGAACACCAGAATGTCGTCTTTGCGGATGCGCTTGGTCTTGTCGGAAATGGATTTGAGTTGGCCCGATTTGCGCCACGCCCGTATCAGCCACATCCTGCGACGCAGGCGTAAGCGATATGAACTCAATAGTCCCAATCCGCGTCCCGTCTTGCCCGCGCACCGTCATTTCCCGGCGCGACATTTTTCAAACTGCCCAGAGCCAATTTTGCGCCCTTGGCCCCAAGATATGCCGTTCAACCTACTCGGTAAACCTTACAAAAGAACTAGATCCACATGCCACGCGACATCAGCCCCATCGCCTCGAGCTGCCGCCAGCCTTGGTAGCGGCTGGAATAGGGGCACATCAGCGATGGCGCTGCGGTTAGACTGTCATAATAGCTTTCATAGAGACTGCTATTGGCGAAATGTTCGCCCCGCATACGTTCCTCGGCCGACCGCGCGACGATCGATGGCAGGAATTTTGTATGCAGCAAAACCCCCGACAGCTTTTCACCGCCGTCCTGATCATATGTCAGGTTCAATCGGCGCGGCAGCGCGTGGTGCGTCGAGGTGACATAAACGAAGCGTCGGTTCCATTTGACCAAAGGCACTTTGTTCAGTGTGGGCGCACGTCGCGGATCAGCGGCGAAAAACGCCCGCGCCCGCGCGCCGCCCTGAATCCAGAGGTTCCAGTGCTTTTCTTGCCGCTGGATCATGTAATTTCCGCCGTCGAAATGCGTCAGAACCGCAAAAGGATCGGTCCCGGGCGCATAGGGCACCTCGCCCAGAGCGCCTTGCGGATACATATCCAGCATCAAGGCGCCCATCGCCGTTTCACCCGCGCCATCCAGCCAGTCCGTCAGCGCGGAAAGGGGGCGGGTTTCCCAGTTGGGATAGACAAAGATTTCGTCGGCATCGACCGTCAGACACCAATGCCCGTGCCCGTGCCGCATCATCAGCAAGGTCAGCCAGTCCATGCCAAAGCGCGACAGCTTGTATGACCCTCGCGCATGCCAGACCGAAACATCAGGCTGCGCGGCCAGCCAAGCGGCGCTGCCGTCGTCAGACCCGTTATCGACGATCAGAAAATGCCCGATGCCCAGCTTGCGGTAATGATCCATGAAATGCGGCAAGCGCTGCATTTCGTTGCGCATGGTGCAAAAAAGCAGGGTCTGTTCAGGTGAAATGGCGCCCGTTCGGTCAGAGGTCGGTATCAGTTGCCGACGCTTGC
>JAHEBS010000173.1 GCA_024642145.1 Marivivens sp. | reverse complement strand
CCGATCCTTGGTATCTGCTATGGCCAACAAGTGATGATGCAGGAATTGGGCGGACTGGTGGAATCAGGCCACGGCACCGCCGAATTTGGCCGCGCCTTTGTCACGCCCGCTGCCGAAAACTTGTCGATTCTCGACGGTTGGTTCGCCGATGGGCGCGAACAGGTCTGGATGAGCCACGGCGACCACGTGAGCCGCATCGCCCCCGGCTTTGAGGTCTATGGCACCTCGCCCGGCGCGCCCTTTGCCATCACCGCCGACGTTTCGCGCCATTTCTATGCCGTGCAGTTCCACCCCGAGGTGCATCACACGCCCAAGGGCGCGAAGCTTTATGAAAATTTCATCCGGCTGGCGGGTTTCACCGGCGACTGGACCATGGCCTCTTACAAGGATGACGCGATCGACAAGATCCGCGCCCAAGTCGGTGATGGCCATGTGATCTGCGGGCTTTCGGGCGGGGTCGATAGCTCGGTCGCCGCGATCTTGATTCACGAGGCGATCGGCGACCAACTGACCTGCGTTTTCGTGGATCACGGCCTGCTGCGCCAGAACGAGGCCGAGCAGGTCGTCGCCATGTTCCGCGACAATTACAACATCAAGCTGATCCATGCCGACGAAAGCGCGCTGTTCCTCGGCGCGCTTGATGGCGTTTCCGACCCCGAGGTCAAGCGCAAGACCATTGGCAAGTTGTTCATCGACGTGTTCCAGAAATACGCCAACCAGATCGAAGGCGCCCAGTTCCTTGCCCAAGGCACGCTCTACCCCGATGTGATCGAAAGCGTCAGTTTTTCGGGCGGGCCATCGGTGACGATCAAGAGCCACCACAATGTGGGCGGCCTGCCGGAAAAGATGGGCCTGAAACTGGTCGAGCCGCTGCGCGAACTCTTCAAGGACGAGGTGCGGGCGCTGGGCCGTGAACTGGGCCTGCCGCAAAGCTTTATCGGCCGCCATCCCTTCCCCGGTCCGGGTCTGGCGATCCGCTGCCCGGGCGAGATCACCCGCGAAAAGCTCGAGATCCTGCGCAAGGCCGATGCGGTCTATATCGACCAGATTCGCAAACACGGGCTTTACGATGACATCTGGCAGGCCTTTGTCGCCATTCTGCCGGTGCGCACCGTGGGCGTGATGGGCGATGGCCGCACCTATGATTTCGCCTGCGCCCTGCGTGCTGTCACCTCGGTCGATGGCATGACAGCGGACTATTACCCCTTTACCCACGAATTCCTTGGCGAAACCGCCACGCGGATCATCAACGAGGTCAAGGGCATCAACCGCGTCACCTACGACATCACCTCCAAACCGCCGGGCACCATCGAGTGGGAGTGAGAAAGCAGGGCATTTTCGAACTCTTGCTGATCGAGCTTGGCAAGGTTCTGAACAAGGCGCTGCTTTGGGCCGGTTTCAGCTGGCAGCGCACGCTGCGGCCAGCGGCGCTGGAATGGTTTGTGGCCTCGCTCCGGCCCGTGGCCTCGGGCCATGATCTGACGCGGATCGGCGCCAAGAACGCTGGCGGCTATCTGGTGCCCGATGATCTAGACGGGATCGGCGCCTGCCTTTCCGCGGGCCTTTCGCCCGATGGGGGTTTTGAGCGGCTGGTCCACGAAAAACTGGGTATCGAGGTCCATGTCGCCGACAGCAGCGCCGCGGCGCTGCCCGTGGGGCTTGGGGGTGTGACGCTGATCCGCCGCACACCCGCGCACCGCGATAGCAAGAAACTGATGAGCCTCGAGACTTGGCTTGACGAGACGGACCTCACCGACGCCGGCGACGATCTGATCTTGCGGCTCGACACGGGCGGCTGGGGCGCGATGATGCTGGTCGGCGCATCCATGCAAGAACTGCGGCGGTTTCGCATGATCATCCTGCGCGCGCAGGGTATGGACCGCATCTTGTTCAACCGCGCCGCATCGCCGTTCTGGTCACCCTTTGGCAAGCTCTTGCCCGACTTTGCCGTTGTTCACATCCATGCCGACAATACCGAACCCGTGGTGCGGGCCCGTGGCGTCGTGGTGCCGCAGGTGATGGAGTTCACGTTTCTGCGCCGTGATCGCCTGATCAAGGGGGGGGCGGATCCGGTCTTCCCACACCCGCTTGACGCCCCCAGCGACCCCACGCGCAAAGACATTGTTCTGCCCGCGCTCTGGCAATCCCGCCGCGACGCCTGATCGAGCCGCAGCGCCCTACTTGTGAGCGGGTGGTCCTTGGGCAATAGTGCGCGCGAACCCGCCACGGAACCCCCATGTCACAGTCACTCACCGGCTTTCTGCGCCGCCACCCCGATTTCACACGGTTCTGGTCGGCCTCGATCCTGATCAACCTTGGCGCGCAAATCGAAGCGGTGACCATCGGCTGGCAGATCTACATCATGGCGCGGGACACAATGTCCGTCGCGCAGAGCGCCTATCTGGTGGGCATGGTGGGACTTGCGCAGTTCCTGCCGCTCTTTGCGCTGACCCTGTTTGCGGGCATTCTGGCAGACCGCAAGAACCGCCGCATGATCGTCATGGCGGCGCTTGCGGTCGAAATCATCTGTGTTCTGGGCCTGATCTGGGTGGCCTTGGAAGACACCCCGCGGTTCACCCATATCTTTGTAATCGCCGCATTTTTCGGCGCCGCGCGCGCGTTCTATTCACCCGCCGCCTCGGCGGTCACACCCATGTTGGTGCCCAAACCTGAAATGCCGCAGGCGATCTCGCTCAAATCGCTTGCATGGCAAGGCGCGGTGATCGTCGGGCCATGGCTGGGCGGCATCCTCTGCGCTTTTTCGGTCGCGTCGGCCTATGCGGTGGCCTGCCTGCTTTATGTCGCGGGTTTTGCCATCTTGCTGCTGATCCGCCACCACACGCGACCCGAGCGCCGCCCCGGACGGGTCTGGGCGCAACTGAAAGAAGGCGTCGCCTATACATGGCACAACAAGATCGTCTTTGGCGCAATCTCGCTCGATCTGGCGGCGGTGCTTTTGGGTTCGGCGGTGTCGCTGTTGCCGGCCTTTGCCAATGACATCTTGCATGTGGGCGCACAGGGTTTTGGCATCTTGCGTTCCGGCCCCGCGGTCGGTGCCTCGGTCATGGCGGTGGCGCTGGCGCGTTATCCGCTCAAGGCCAAGGCAGGGCAACGGATGTTTCTGGCCGTAGGCGCCTTTGGGTTGGCAACCATCGTCTTTGGCCTGTCCCGCAACATGTGGATCTCGGTCGCGGCGCTGGCGGCACTGGGGGCTGCGGATATGGTCTCGGTCTACGTGCGCCAGACGCTGGTTCAGGTGGTGACACCCGACCATATGCGCGGGCGCGTCGCCTCGGTTTCGGGGCTGTTCATTTCCGGTTCGAACGAATTGGGCGAATTTGAAAGCGGCGTTGTCAGCCGCTTCATCGGTCCGGTCGCCGCCACCGTGGTCGGCGGCATCGGCACGGTGATGGTGACGGGGCTCTGGGCGTGGATGTTCCCCGCGCTGCGCCGCGCCGACCGTCTGGATACCGCCGACGAAGTGCCAAGCCCCATTCCGCCCCATTCCGCAACCAGCCCCGCGAGCCCGCAATGACGCAGATTTTTGCCCCCGACCTTTTTGCCGACCGCTGCTATCTGATCAGCGGGGCGGCGGGCGGCGTTGGCGCGGCGACGGCGCGGCTTTTGTCCTCTTTGGGGGCTAGGGTGGCCCTGACCGATATTTCAGCCGAGCGACTTGCGCCGCTGGCCGCGGAGCTGGATGCAACCGCCCTGCCCGCCGATATCCGCGACGAAGCCGCCTGCGGCGCGGTCGTATCGGCGGCCGTCAGCGCCCTTGGTCGGCTTGACGGCTTGATCAACGCGGCGGGCATCTGGGTCGAGGGCGACAGCGCCACGGCGACAGCCGCCGATTGGGCGCTCTGCATCGACGTGAACCTCAAGGGCTGTTTCTTTCTTTGTTCCCGCGCCATCCCTGCCCTGACCGAAACGCGCGGCGCCATCGTCAATGTGTCATCCGACGCTGGCGTTGTCGGCAACGCGGGGGCCGCGATCTACTGCGCCTCAAAGGGTGGCGTCACCACCATGACCCGCGCCTTGGCGCGTGAACTGGCCCCCAAGGGCATTCGCGCCAACGCGCTCTGCCCCTCCGACATCATGTCACCCATGCTGCAATTTCAGGCCGACACCTATGGCGAGGGCGACCCCGACGCCTATTTCGCCCGCCTCATGGCCCATTATCCACAAGGCGCGCTGGCGCGGTTTCTGACGCCCGAAGAAGTGGCGCAGAACATCGTCTTTTTGCTCTCGCCCGCCGCGGGCGGCATTACGGGGGCTGCGGTTATGCTCGATTTCGGGTTGACCGCGGGCTATTGAACACGGCCCATGGGCCGAGCCGCCTTTGGAACCGAGATGCAGGACGCAACCCCACATCATCCGCTGAAAGCCGCCCTCTGGATGACAGGGGCAATCGCCTCGTTCACCGCCATGGCCATAGCCGGGCGCGCGGCGGCGGTGGACCTCGATACCTTTGAAATCATGCTCTACCGCAGCCTCACCGGCATCGTGCTGGTGCTGCTGGGCGCCACGGCCACGGGCCGGCTTGCCGAGATCCGCACACGGCGGCTGCCGCTGCATTTCGGGCGCAACATCTTTCACTTTGCGGGACAGAACCTGTGGTTCTACGCCATCACCGTGGTGCCCTTGGCACAGGTTTTCGCGCTTGAATTCACCACGCCCGTCTGGGTGATCCTGCTCTCGCCGCTGGTCTTGGGTGAACGCATAAGCCGCGTGGGCGCGCTGGCGGCGGCCATAGGTTTTGCCGGCGTCTTGATCGTCACCCGCCCTAGCCCCGAAAGCCTGAGCTGGGGGCTGGGCGCTGCGGCGCTGGCGGCGGTGGGCTTTGCCTTTTCGGCCATGTTCACGCGACGCCTGACCCGCACGGAAAGCATTGTGTCCATTCTGTTATTCCTGACGCTGATGCAGGCGGCCTTCGGGCTGATCGCCGCGGGCTTTGACGGCGATATCGCGCTGCCATCCGCCCAAAGCCTGCCTTGGGTGCTGCTGATCGGCTGCGCGGGGCTGGTGGCGCATCTGTGCCTGACGACCGCGCTCAGCCTCGCGCCGGCCTCTGTCGTCATGCCCATCGATTTTGTCCGCCTGCCGGTCATTGCGGTTGTCGGCATGGCGCTATACGCCGAACCGCTAGAGTGGGAAGTCGCCGCAGGCGCTGCGCTGATCTTTGCCGCCAACTGGATCAATATCACCCGCGGCAAGCCGCTTGGGGGGCGCTGAAATGCAAAAGACCATCTCGCCGCGCGGCTGGGCGCTGATGTCGGTTCTGGCCTTGATCTGGGGCGGGTCCTTCTTGGCCAACCGTATTGCGCTGGAACAGGTGG
>JAHEBS010000172.1 GCA_024642145.1 Marivivens sp. | reverse complement strand
GTCGAGGCGCGCGGTCATTCCTCGGCAGAATTCATCTTTAACGCCTCGGGGATCGAGCGGCGGCATGTGATGGACAAAGCGGGCGTTCTTGACCCCGCGCGCATGTTCCCGCGGCTGGCGGTGCGCGGCGATGACGAACCCTCGATCATGGCCGAAATGGCCGCCAAGGCCGCGCGTGCCGCATTGGATCAGGCGGGTTTGCAGCCCAGCGATATCGAGCTGGTGATCTGCGCGGCCTCGAATCACGAACGCGCCTATCCGGCGATTGCCGTTGAAATTCAGGCGCTTCTGGGCACGCAGGGGTTTGCCTTTGACATGAATGTGGCCTGTTCCTCGGCCACTTTCGGCATTCAGGCGGCGGCTGACATGGTGCGCACGGGATCGGTGCGCCGCGCGCTGATGGTCAACCCCGAGATCTGTTCGGCCCATCTGGAATGGCGCGACCGCGACTGTCATTTCATCTTTGGCGATGTCTGCACCGCCGTGGTGATCGAGCGTGACGAGGCCCTGACCCGACCGCATTTCAAGATCCGCGCCACCCGCTGCGCCACCCAGTTTTCCAACAATATCCGGAACAACAACGGCTATCTACGCCGCACCCACGACCAGATGGACGACCGCCGCGACATGCAGTTCATGCAAAACGGCCGCAAGGTGTTCAAAGAGGTGCTGCCCTTGGTCAGCCAACTGATCACCGACCAGATGACCGACGAGGGCATCGACGCGGGCGATCTGAAACGGCTCTGGCTGCATCAGGCCAACAAGACCATGAACGACTATATCGGCCGCAAGGTGCTGGGCCGCGACCCCGAACCGGGCGAGCAACCCAATATCTTGCAAGACTACGCCAATACCTCGTCGGCTGGGTCCATCATCGCCTTTTCCAAACATTCCGACGATCTGGCGCCGGGCGATCTGGGCGTGATCTGTTCCTTCGGGGCGGGCTATTCCGTGGGTTCGGTGATCGTCGAGCGGGGGTAAAAGCGCGCTTGCGACTCTGCCCGACAGGCGGCAAAAGAACCTATGGCCAAGCTCTATTTCAACTATTCCACCATGAACGCGGGCAAATCGACCGCGCTTTTGCAGGCGTCTTACAACTATCTCGAACGCGGGATGGAGACCTATCTCTTGACCGCGCAATTCGACAATCGCGCGGGCGAGGGCCGCATTGCCAGCCGCATCGGCATTGACGCCACGGCTGACACCTTTGCGCCGGGCGACGATCTGGCGGCCAAGATCGCCGCGCGGATGGAACAGGGTCCGATCGCCTGTGTCTTTATCGATGAATGCCAGTTTCTCGACGAAACTCAGGTCTGGCAACTGGCGCGCGCGGTCGATGATCTGGGCGTGCCCGTGATGTGCTACGGTCTGCGCGTCGATTTTCAGGGCAAACTGTTCCCTGGTTCCGCCGCTTTGCTGGCCTTGGCCGACGAGATGCGCGAAGTCCGCACCATCTGCCATTGCGGCAAGAAGGCCACGATGGTGGTGCGCAAGGATGCCGAAGGTCGTGTGTTGACCGAGGGCGATCAGGTCGCCATCGGCGGCAATGAACGCTATGTCTCGCTCTGTCGCCGCCACTGGCGCGAGGCAATGGGCGACGTCGGGCCTCAGACCAAGGGCGCGTAAAGCGCCGCCAAGTCCTGCCAGAGCGCCTCGGAGCCCGCCGCAAGGATCACGCCGCGGTGGCGATGGCTGTCATAGGGCGCGCCGTCGATAAACCGCGCAACGCCGCCCGCCTCGATCACGGCAAGCACACCAGCGGCATGATCCCACGGATGCGGCACAGGCCCGCTTAGCACGAAATCCACATGGCCCTGCGCGACCATGCGGTATTCATGCGCCGAGCAACGCAGCGAAGTGACGCGCGCGAAATCCGCAAAGGTCGCAAAGAGCGGCGCGCGCTTGGCGTGGGGGAAAAGCCCCGTGGCCACATAGCCGGTCAACCGCCGCCGATCGCTTGCGCCAGAGGTGGCAATGGCGCGCGGCGTCTGATCGGCACGGGCAATGGTCGCGCCCCCGCCCGCAACGGCCTCGACCCAGTCGTCACCCAAGGGGTCGTAGATCAGGCCATAGACCGGCTTGCCATGGTGCAGAACGGCCAGAATCACGCCAAAGACAGCAAGCCCCTTGGCAAAGTTCCATGTCCCGTCCACCGGATCGACCACCACCGCCCATTCCGCCAGATCCATCCGCGCGCGCAACCCATGGTCACGCGCCACCGATTCCTCACCCAGAACCTCGGCCTCGGGCCAACCCGCGCTGACGCGGGCCGCAATCAGCGCCTCGGCCTCGATATCGGCCTCGGTCACCAGATCGGCGGGGCCGGATTTGGTGCGCACCTCACCCGCCGCCAGATTACGGAAACGCGGCAGGATTGCCGTGCGGGCGGCCTCGCGGACCGCAGAGATCAGCAGCGCACGGTGGGCTGGGGTCATGATGGCTTTGCCTTGTTCAAGCGGGGCTTACCCTATGGCATAGTCTAGAATCTGCCGCGCCTTCCAGCACCAAGCTTGGCATCGTTGAATTGTGGCAAAATCTGGGCAACTTGCCCGAATCCCCGAGTTATGACGCCACGTCATGGGAAATCGGGCGGATTTTCTACAAAATACTGTGATATGTCGCTTGAAGCCATGCACATCGTGCATATCTGCCATTCCAAATAAGGGCAGCAGAATCATGTCAAATACTGCATATTGCCGCCCACGCCATAACCGCAAGACCAAAAACGACAAGGATCCGCAATGAAGGATTTCGTGGACGGGACGGCGTTCAACAACGAACAGGGCAACCGCGCGCGCAAGCTTTTCGCCGCTGTTGTTCTCGCCGCGCTGGACGACGCCATTGCCGACGACAAGAAATACGGCAACGGGCCTGAGCAAATCGCCCGTTGGGCACGCTCGCGCGATGGGCGCGAAGTGCTGAGCTGTGCCGGCATCGACCCCAATGAGCGGGTTGTTAAGGGCCTGATGGAATTCGTCTCGAAGGGCGTGCGCACTTCGGTCGCGCTGTCGCGCGAAGAGAGCGAGCGTCGTCACGCAGCCGAGCTTGAGGCCGAAGCGGCCTGAGCCTGACCAGAGCGAAAGCTCTTGATTGAAACGCGCGGTCCCACGGGGCCGCGTTTTTCGTTGCAAATGCCGCCTGCCCGCTTTCGCCCGCGGCGTGACCGTCCTATCACGGGGGTGGCAGGAGGCGTGCATGGCCAAGGCAATCATGATTCAGGGCGCGGGCTCGAACGTGGGGAAATCCATGATCGTGGCGGGCATCGCACGGGCCGCACGGCGACGCGGGCTGAGCGTGGCACCGTTCAAGCCCCAGAACATGTCCAACAATGCCGCCGTTACGGTGGACGGGGGCGAGATCGGGCGTGCGCAGGCGTTGCAGGCGCGCGCGGCGGGGCTTGCGCCCCATACCGACATGAACCCAGTCCTGCTGAAGCCTGAATCCGAAACCGGTGCGCAGGTTGTTGTGCAGGGCAAGCGACTGACCACCGTCAAGGCGCGCGACTATGCGGCACTCAAACCGCAACTCATGACACCCGTCTTGCAAAGCTTCAGGCGGCTTGCTGCCGCGCATGACCTGATCGTGGTCGAAGGCGCGGGCAGCCCCGCCGAGGTCAATCTGCGGGCGGGCGACATCGCCAATATGGGCTTTGCCGTCGCTGCGGGCGTGCCTGTGGTGCTGGTGGGCGATATCGACAGGGGTGGT
Organism: Marivivens sp.; assembly: GCA_024642145.1. Taxonomy (GTDB): domain Bacteria; phylum Pseudomonadota; class Alphaproteobacteria; order Rhodobacterales; family Rhodobacteraceae; genus JAHEBS01. The sequence goes on along the minus strand of JAHEBS010000172.1, from coordinate 1,649 downwards.
GTCATCGCACAGCTTGTCGGCACCCATGCGGTGCTGGACGCGCGGGACCGCAGCATGATCCACGGCTTTGCAGTGAACAAGTTTCGCGGGGACGTCAGCCTGTTCGCAGGCGGCATGGACGAGATTGCCCGCCACACCAACTGGGCGTCGCTGGGGGTGCTGCCTTGGTTTCAGGACGCTTGGCGTCTACCGCCCGAGGACGTGATGGACCTGCGGGCGCGCAAAGGCGGGGCCTGCAAGATCGCCGTGCCGCGACTGCCACGCATTGCCAATTTCGATGATCTCGACCCGCTGACCGCCGAGCCGGGCATCAGCATCGAAATTGTGGAACCGGGACGCCCCTTGCCCCGCGACGCCGATCTGGTGCTGATACCGGGGTCGAAATCGACCATCGCCGATCTGGCGGCCTTTCGTGCGGCTGGCTGGGACATTGACCTTGCCGCGCATATCCGCGCGGGCGGGCATGTGCTGGGGATTTGCGGCGGCTACCAGATGCTCGGCCGCGAAATCGCGGACCCCGACGGGCTGGAAGGCGCGCCGGATCGCGTAGCGGGCTTGGGGCATCTGGACGTCGTTACCGTGCTTGCGCCGGAAAAACGGCTGGCCCTGACCGAGGCCCGACACACGGGCTCGGGCCAAGCGGTCAGCGGCTATGAGATCCATCTGGGGCGCACCGAAGGGCCGGATTGCGCCCGCGCGTGGCTGACTGTGGGCAACAGGGGCGAAGGCGCCGCCAGCCCCGATGGGCAGGTGCGCGGCACTTATCTGCACGGGTTGTTTGCCGCGGACGGGTTTCGCCGCGCCTATCTGGCGGAATTGGGGGCGGAAACCGCCGATGCGGGCTACGAAGCCGGCGTCGAAGCCGCGCTTGATGCATTGGCCGACCATATCGAGGCCCATCTGGACCTCGATCGTCTGCTTGGGCTTGCGGCAGAGGTCTAGGCTAGGTCCTCGCTCGACAACACGCGGTAAATCTCGCGCCGGACCAGCTTACGCACGTTGCGTGTAATGCGTTCGCCCAAGGGGCCCTGCAATTCATCGCGCAGCACGTCCTGTATCATGGCGCGCAGGCGCGCATCATCAATCGGGCTGGGCCCGTTAAGATAGTTTTCCAACTCGGGGTCGAAGTCGTCTGCCGCGTCGCCGGCGTCATGGGCCTCGAGTTCGGGGGGCAACTCGTCCTGATAATAGACGGCGTCCTCGTCGTCGGCCTCAAGTGCCGCATCTTCGGGGCTGACATCTTCCCAAGGCTGATGAACTGCAAAGACCTGCGCGTCCTCGTCGTCCAACCCACCGTCGTCCAACGTGTCTTCGGCCAATGCGTCTTCGTCGAACGCTGCTTCGGCCAGCTCGGCCTCGTCCAGTTCGGCCTCGTCCAGTTCGGCCTCGTCCTGCTCGGCCTCGTCCTGCTCGGCGGCAACCACGTCGGCCTCGGCCATGTCGCTGGCTTCGTCCAAGGCCTCGGGCAAGGGTTCTGGCTGGTCTTTGCGAAACACGCGACGGCTGAAATATTCTACACGGCCCGTCGGCGCGGGTTCGGGCTCGACCTCGGCAAAGGGGGCCTCGGCCTCGTCCTCAGCCATGTCCTCGGCCTCGTCAACTGCCATGTCGAGCAGGCTTTCCACTACGTCGGTCTGCTCGGGCTCCGG
>JAHEBS010000171.1 GCA_024642145.1 Marivivens sp. | reverse complement strand
CATCGCCATGACGGCGTTATAGGCAAAACGGATACTGCCCTGCGCGGATTTGCGGGCCCGCAACCAGATCCAGATCCCGAAGACAAAGATCGCATAGGCAGTCATGCGGTGGATAAACTGTACCAGCCCGGCGTCTTCAAAGAAATTGCGCCAGACCGGCGAAAGGCTGAAAGGATCCGGCGGCAGCCAGCCATCCCCCATCTTGGGCCAAGTGGGAAAGGCGCGACCTGCGTCGATGCCCGCAACCAGCGCACCCAGCAGCACCTGCACAAAGGCAAGCCCCGCCAGCCAGCTACCGGCCCGCGCCAGCGCCCCGTCGCCCAGGCGCCGCGCCTGCAGCAGATCGGCCTCGCGCCGGCCCAACCTGAAGGTCAGCCATGCCAGATAGCCCAGAATGCCAAAGGCAAGCCCCAGATGGGTCGCCAACCGGTATGAGGCGACATCGACACGGCTGCCTTGCAAACCGGAATAGACCATCCACCAGCCCACCGCGCCCTGCAGTCCGATCAACAGACCCACGGCAAATAACCGCCCGCGCCAGCCCTGCGGTATGCGCCGCGCGGCCCAAAAGCCCACGAAGCCCACGAACCAGACCACGCCTATGGCGCGGGCGATCTGGCGGTGTCCCCATTCCCACCAGAAGATCGACTTGAACTGGTCGATCGTCATGCCACTGTTTTGATTGATGTATTCGGGCGACTGTTGATAGGCCGCAAATTCGGTTTGCCAATCGGCGTCGTTAAGTGGCGGTATCGCTCCGGTGACGGGATTCCATTCGGTGATCGACAGACCGCTGTCGGTCAGGCGCGTCATGCCGCCCACGGCGATAATGCCCATGACCATCACGAACATCACCATCAGCCAAAGACGAAGGGCGCGCCTTGCGCCGCCCCTGCCCTTGTCGATTGCGCCGGTGGCGGCGGTCGTGGCGCGGGGGGCGTCGCCCACCTCTTCGAAAATACTGCGGGGTTTTTGGGCCATGGCCGGGCTCTCCGTTACTTGGCGGCGAACCTAGGACTTGGTCACAGAGGGCGCAAGCCTCAGCCCCGTTCCTTCCAGCGCACCATTTGCCGCATGATGCCATGCAGGGTCTGCACATCCGACCGTGTCAAAGGCATCCGGCTCCAAAGATTACGCAGGGTGGTCTTCATGGTCTGGGCCTTGTGGTCGGGGAAAAAGAACCCTGCCTCGTCCAGCCGCTCTTCGTAATGTTCGGCCAGTTTTTCGACCTCGAGCCCCGTGGCCCAGTCAGCGCCCGCCATGTCCATGCGCCGCCCTTCGACCGCCACGCTATGGCGCTGCCATTCATAGGCATTCAAAAGCACGGCCTGCCCGAGGTTGAGCGAAGAGAACGCGGGGTTCACCGGCACCGAGATGATCGTATTGGCCCGCATGATGTCGTCGTTTTCCATGCCCGCGCGCTCGGGCCCGAACAAAACAGCCACTTTTTCGCCCGCGCCGATTCGGGCGGCGGCATCGGCCATTGCGGCTTCGGGCGTCATCACGGGCTTGGTCAGCCCGCGCGGGCGCGCGGTGGTGGCATAGACATGGGTGCAGTCGGCGATGGCATCGGCGGTCGTGTCGAAAACCTGCGCCTCGTCCAAAAGCCGCCCCGCGCCCGAGGCCATGGCCACGGCGCGCTGGTTGGGCCAACCGTCGCGCGGCGCGACGATCCGCATCCGTTCAAGGCCGAAGTTCCACATGCCGCGCGCGGCTGCGCCGATGTTTTCACCCATTTGCGGGCGGATCAGGACAAAGGCGGGTTGCGGCGTGACGTTTGGCATATTGGCTCCTTGCGGGCGGGCGTTTCGTGATACGCTCGGGACGCGGCCCATGCAAGGAGAGGACGATGGCATACGACGAGGGGCTCGCGCAATTGATGCGCGACGATCTGGCCGAGACGCCGAATATCTCGGAAAAGAAGATGTTCGGCGGTATCGCGTTTCTCTATTGCGGCCATATGGTCTGCGGCGTGCATAAGGACGGCGCCATGTTCCGCGTCGCACCCGAACGCGACGCCGAGGCGCGCGCGATCCCCGGCACGGGGCCGATGCTCTTTACCGGACGCGCGATGAAAGGCTGGCTTGATGTGGCGGATGAAACCGTCGTCGATGACGATCTGCGGGGGCGTTTGATGTCCATCGCGCTCGACTGCGCGACCAACCTGCCGCCGAAGTAGCCAAAGCCTGCAAACCCCGCTATAGCGGCGACAAATCACCTGACGCCAAGGCCCCAATCCCATGTCCGACGACCGCGATCTGCCGCAAATCTACCTCATCACCCCGCCGGATATGGAGCTTTCGACCTTTCCTGACCGGCTGGCCGCCTGTCTGGACGCCGTCGATGTGGCCTGTGTGCGCCTGAGCCTTGCCAGCCGCGACGAAGATCGCGTGGCGCGCGCCGCCGATGCGCTGCGCGAGATCACCCATCAGCGCGACATCGCCTTGGTCATCGACACGCATGTGCAACTGGTCGAGCGTCTGGGTCTGGATGGCGTGCATCTGACCGATGGCGCGCGTCTGGTGGCCAAAGTCCGCAAATCGCTGGGCAAAGACGCCATCGTTGGTGCCTTTTGCGGCGGCTCGCGCCATGACGGCCTGAACGCCGCCGAACAGGGCGCGGATTACGTCAGCTTTGGCCCCGTGGGTCAGACCGCCCTTGGCACGGGCGCCGTGGCCGAACTGGAAACCTTTCAGTGGTGGTCCGAGATGATCGAGGTGCCCTGCGTGGCCGAAGGCGCGCTGAACGAGGGGCTTGTTCGGACGCTGACGCCGATGACCGACTTTTTCGGCTTTGGTGAGGAAATCTGGAACGGCGACGACGCGGTCGGCGAACTGCGCCGCCTCGTCGCGGCGATGGCCTAGGCTCAGATCGCCGGCAGCGCGGATTTTACCGCAGCCTCGGCCGCACGGGCCAAGGCTTTGCGGTCCGTGAAATCAAGCACGCGCAGCGGCTGGTGATAGACGACCGTGACACGGCCCTGCCTGCGACGCGCCAGCGTCAACAAAAGGCTCGGCCCGAAATCCTGATCGCCCCACCAGCCATAGAGGCGCGGGTCCTGCCCTTGCGGCGCGGTATAGACCAGCGTCACCGGCTGGATCCAAAGCCGGTCTTTCAGTTCGTCATCCAGAAATGCCGCGAAAAGCGTGGGCTTGAACGGCAAGACGCGTTTGCCGTCGGTCGAGGTGCCTTCGGGGAAAAACAGCAGCTTGTGGCCAAAGCCCAGACGCGCGCGCAAGAGATAGACATGCGATTTCGCCTCGCGCGGATCGCGGCGGATAAAGGCGGTGCCCGTCGCCCGCGCCAGCCAGCCAATCGCGGGCCAAGCCGCGACCTCGGCCTTGGCTACGAAATAGACCCGCTTGGCGGCATTGAGCGTGAAAATATCCAGCCAACTGACATGGTTCGACACGATCGCACCGGGGCCCTGCATGATCTCGCCCACAACCTCGCGGCGGATACGCAGGATGACAAAGGCGCTTTTGCAGACAAACTGGGTGATAAAGGGCGTGACCGGTCGCCGCTGACCGAAAAAGGGGCGCTCGATCAGGCGCACCAGCATCAAGATGCCAAGGCCACCAAACGTGACGGTCCCCAAGATCAGACCGCGCCACAGCACGCGCAGCCAACCGCCGAGCGAAATACGCTCGACCGGCAGGTCGGGTTCGCCATGGCCCCAAGTCTGGCTCATGCGCCCTTGCCCTTGGCATAGATGGCCTTTTGTTTCTCGCTCATCCTTGCCGTGTCCATCACCAGACAGACATCGATGGTGTTGAAATCATGATCCACCCAAGCCCCCTCGCCCACCGCGCCGCCAAGCCGCAGATAGGCTTTGATCAGCGAGGGCACCTTCAGCATGGCGCGGCGCCGGTCGATCTGGTCGGCTGGCAGAATATCCATGGCCACCGCATGCGGCGGGCGGGCACTGACGCGCAGGGCCGCGGGGGCCAGATGGTTGTGATGCAGATGGGACAGGGGCAACGCCAGCGCGCCGGTATCGGTGCCATGGAACGAGGCCGTGCCGAACAGAACCTCGATCCCGCGTGTGCCAACGAACAGGCCGAGGGCCTGCCAGAGATTGAACATGCCCGCGCCGCCGCGATAATCGGCATGCAGGCAGGACCGCCCCAATTCCAGTAGCCGCCTGCCGCAGGTTTTCAGCGCGGTCAGGTCATATTCGCTTTCGGTATAATATTGCCCCGCGCGCGCAGCGCCTTCTTCGGTCATCAGGCGATAGACGCCCACCACCTGATCTTCGGCGGGCCGCGCCCGATCCAAGAGCAAGAGATGTTCGCAATAGGGGTCGAAACGGTCACGCTCGAGGCCCGCGGCGTGGTCCACCATGTCACCGTTGCCGCCCAACTCGCGCACGAAAACATCATAGCGCAGGCGTTGGGCCTGCGCGATCTCGGCCGCATCGGCGGCCAAACGGGTTTCGAACTGGGGTGCGGGCATCGGACTGGGCATGTTGGTCGGAAGGGCACTTAGGACCTTGCCCGCCAAAACGCAACGGTGGCGTGGCGGAACGGATTGACAGACAGGCGGCTTTTTCGCCTTATGGTTGTATTTTCGTCGTCTCGACCCAAGGCACAAGCATGACAACAGTCCCGTCCACCACAACCTTGCCCGCCTCGCGGAAATTGACGGTGACGCGCGCGCCGACCTTGGATTGCACCTGTCCCGGACCCCAATCGGGGTTGGCCGGGCTGGTCACCAGCGCGCCGGGTTCCAAAAAAGGGTTGAGGTCGGACTGGAACAAGGCGGTGCCTCATGAACTCTGAACAAGATCTCGCGGGGCTGATCGGCTCGCGCATATGTCATGACCTTATCAGCCCATTGGGGGCAATCGGCAACGGGATCGAGCTTTTGCAGATGTCGGGCTTGCCCGATAGTCCCGAAATGGCGCTGATTGTGGCCAGCGTCGAGGCGGCGAATGCCCGCATCCGGCTTTTCCGGCTGGCCTTTGGACAGGCAACGCCAAAGAGCGGCAGCGTGCCCCCGACCGAGTTGCGCGACATTCTGGCAGCCATCAGCAAGGGCGGGCGTCTGCGCTATGACTGGCAGGCCGCTGACGAGATTCCGCGTCTCGAGGCCAAAGCCGTCATGTTGGCGCTGCTCTGCACCGAGACTGCGCTGCCGATGGGGGGCGATGTCCGCATCGACCACAGTCTGGGTCAATGGCGCATCACGGCCAGATCGCCGCGCCTGCGGGCCGAGGGGCCGCTGTGGACGGGCTTTGGGACGCAGGCCGAACCCGTGCTGGGCGCGGCGCAGGTGCAATTCGCGCTGCTGCCCGCGACCTTGGCCGCCTTGGGCCGCAAGGGCAGCGCCGCCATCACCGCAGATACGCTTACCCTTG
>JAHEBS010000170.1 GCA_024642145.1 Marivivens sp. | reverse complement strand
CTCGGCCGCTGTGATGGGGTCAACCATTTCCTGCGGTTGGGCGTAGAGGGCGTGGGTTTCGATATTGGTGGCCAGCACATGGCCGTTCCGGTCAAGGATATCGGCACGCTGGCTGAGGATCGGCACGCCCGATTGCGGTGCGGGCGGCTCTTCGGGGACGCTCGAGGCCAACTCGACCATCTTGATGCCGATCAGCAGAAAGGCCGTCGCGAACAGGAAACCGACGATCAGCAGACGGCTTTCGGCCTGAAGGCGCGCTTTGTCGCGCATCGCCTCGTGCCGCAGGCGCAGGTTTTCACGGGCGATCGCCTCGGGGTTCTCGCCCAGTTCACGGGCGCGCAGAATGCGGGCAAGCGGGCGAAGCGGCGTGCGGATCATTGCGCGGCGCCCCCGTCACTGGACACCGCAATCGAGGCCGTGACCTGCGCCAGCGGTGCGGTGGGATAAAGGACCTGGTTAACCTCGCCAAAGCTGTCCGGTGACATCGGCAAAAGACCCAGACGGTCAAAGTTGAGATCAGCAAGGTCGCGCAGCCGGTCGGGGCGGTTGAGATAGGCCCATTCCGCGCTCAGCATCTTGGCTCGCGCCTGCGCGACGTCGATATCGCGGTCCAACTGGCGCACGGTCTTGATCGAGGCTTGGGTGTCGTAGTTCTCGACGTAGACCCAAAAGCCCGAGCCCAGCACCGCCAAAGTGGCCAAGACCATCATCAGCCCGCGCATCAGCGTTTTTCCTTCATCATCGGCATGCCCATTGCCGCCGGATCGGCGCTGCCCGCAGGCGCATCCGTCCGCCGTGCTATCCGCAAAAGCGCCGAGCGGGAACGGGGGTTGCGCGCCAGTTCGTCGTCATCGGCGGAAACGGGCTTGCGCGTCACCAATTCGAACGCAGGGGTTTCGCGTGCGGTTTCGGGCGCATAGCGATTGGCATTGGCCGTCGAGCCGGACCGCAGTTGCATAAAGCGTTTGACCATCCGGTCTTCGACCGAATGAAAGGTTACAACGACCAGAAGCCCACCAGGCTTGAGCGCGCGTTCGGCGGCTGTCAGACCCTGATAAAGCTCGCCATATTCATCATTCACGGCGATACGCAGCGCCTGAAAGCTGCGGGTCGCGGGGTGGCTCTGTCCCGGTTTGGCGCGCGGCAGACAGCCTTCGACAATTGAGGCCAACTGGCCCGTTGTGGTTACAGGACGGGCTGCGACTATGGCGCGGGCGATGCGGCGCGAGGCGCGCTCTTCACCGTAAAGATAAAGGATATCAGCGATCTGCGCCTCGTCGAGCGTGTTGACCAGATCAGCCGCCGAAGGGCCGTTCTGACTCATGCGCATGTCCAGCGGACCGTCTCGCATAAAGGAAAAACCACGCGCGCTTTCGTCAAGCTGCATGGAACTGACGCCCAGATCCAGCACGACCCCGTCAAGGTTCTGGCCGTGCTGGTCGAGGTTTGAAAACGTGTCGGCGACCATTTCGATCCGGCCGCCATACTCGCCCACCCAAGCCTCGGCCATGCGATGGGCGGCGGGGTCGCGGTCGATGCCGATCACATGTTCCGCGCCAGCCTCGATCAGACCGCGTGCATAACCACCGGCGCCAAAAGTGCCATCAAGCCAGACCCCGTGCAGCGGCGATGCCGCCTTGAGGATCGGGCCCAAAAGAACAGGAATATGGGGTTCTTGGGTGGCGTCGGTGCGGGCAGCAGCAGCCATACGACTTATCCCCCCGTTCCGCCGTCAAGCAAGATGAGCGGGTCAAAGCCCTCGGCACGACCATCGAGCCACGCGGCGGTGGCATCGCCCTCGGTGGCGGCAAAGGTTTCGGCCTTCCAGATTTCAAAGTGGTCGCCAGAACCGATGAAATAGACTTCGCCCTCGTCCAGCCCCGCCTTTTGGCGCTGGCGGATCGGGACGACGACGCGGCCGTCCTTGTCGACCTCGGTCATCAGCGATTGACCAAGGATCAGACGGCTCAGGTGACGGCGATTTTCCGAACCACGCGGCAAGGCGAGGATCTGCGCCTCGATCTCGGCGAATTCGGTCATGGTATAGATGTGAAGACTGTTCTTGAGGTGATCGCCATAGACCACGATCAGGCGGGGCGCCAGACCTTCGGTCCAATCAGGATCGCCGCTTTCGAGGACACGACGGAACTCGGCCGGGACGGACATCCGCCCCTTTCCGTCCAGCTTCTGGACGTATTCGCCTCTGAACCTGCGGACCATCTGCACCCGCTGTTCCCGTCCCTGCCCCCCGAATTGTTGAAAATGACCCTTTGGAAGCGAAACGGCGGATCGAGCTGCTGCCACTGCTCGATCCGCCGCCCTCGTCCCTTGCGGGATGCCCGACTGCGCGCGCCACCTGGGGGGATGTCTGCTCGCTCGCGCGCCGGATCTCTTTGCGGGGAGGCGGGTGCCTGTATGAAACCTGACCTTTGCCGTGTGGGGTCTTAGCGCCCCGGTCTATTTGTGATCCCGTCTACCCTTGCTTGGACTATGGTCTGGGATTTCATGGGAAGCAACAGGATTTTTTGGGAAAATTCACTAGATGGCGTATCTCGGACCAGTCATTTGCAAGATGTAGAGGCAACCGATCAAATGATGACACATTCACGTGTGTATTGGATCTGACCATACCACAATATATTGATCCATCGTGATCGGCCGCGATTTCCCATATTTTCCCGCAAGACCTCGATCCCACCTTGGCACGCCGGTCCGCAGACCGACCTCGCGCGTGACCCCGTGCGCAAGCTGCCCCGTGAATCGTCAAAGCGGGCGATGTGATTCGCCCGCTTTTCCGCGTTTCCCGTATTTTCCCGTGGATCAGGCGATACCGCCGCCGACGAACCGCTTGGCTAGCTGCAGATAGGCCTGCGCCATCGGGCCGTCTCCGGCGGCGATCGGCGTTCCGGCGTCGCCCGCAAGGCGGGTTTCCAGATCGATCGGTAGGGCCGCGAGGAATGGCGCATCCAGCTTTTCCGCCTCCAGCCGCACGCCACCATGCCCGAAGATATGCGATTCATGCCCGCAGTTGGGACAGAAGAACGTCGACATATTCTCGATCAGGCCGAGGATTGGTGCCTTGAGCGTGCGGAACATGTCGATCGCCTTGCGCGCATCCAGCAGCGCCACATCCTGTGGGGTCGAAACGATAACCGCCCCCGTGATCTCGGTCATCTGGCAAAGCGACAGTTGCACATCGCCTGTGCCAGGCGGCAGGTCGATCAGCAAAACATCCAGTTCGCCCCACTGCACCTGTGTCAGCATCTGCTGCAACGCGCCCATCAGCATCGGTCCGCGCCAGATCACCGCACGGTCAGGGTCCAGCATCAGGCCGATCGACATCATTTTGACGCCGTGGGATTCCAACGGAACGATCGTCTGACCGTCGGGCGATTGCGGGCGCTGGTTGACGCCCATCATGCGCGGCTGCGACGGGCCATAGATATCGGCATCCAGCAGACCCACGCGGCGCCCCTCGCGCGCCAGAGCCACGGCAAGGTTTGACGATACGGTGGACTTACCCACCCCGCCCTTGCCCGATCCGATAGCGATGATGCTCTTGATCCCCTTGACCGGCGCGGGGCCTGCCTGCGGCTTGGGATGGCCCCCGACCTTGAGCGACGGTGGCTCGCCCTGAGGGGCGGCGGCGCGCGGCGCGGCGGCGGGGCCATGCGCTGTGAGAATGGCTGAGGCCTGCGCAACACCCGGAATATCCTGCACGGCCTGAACGGCGGCGGCGCGGATCGCCTCCATGCGGCGGGCGCTTTCGGGATCGGGCGCTTCGATGACAAAGCGCACATTCGCCCCGTCGATGGTCAGCGCGCGGATCATGTCATGATCCACAAGGCTGCGCCCGTCAGGCAAAGCTATGCGCGCAAGTGCTGCCAGAACCGTTTCCTTGGTGATCGACATAGCCCGTTTCCTCTGGTCCTTGTTGCCGGCCAGACCCTGCCCCGCTTCGCAAGCAGGCGCAAGCCCGTCCCGCGGGGCTGTGACCGCTAACGATTAGGTCAGAACGACTTATGCAATTGCTGCATAGCGGCATTGAGCAGACGGGGGATTGTGCAGTTGCAGCAATTGCCTATTTTCAGCCTCAACGAAACGACGCAACCCGCGACACTCACAAGCCGCAAGACGAAACGAGAAAGAGAATTATCATGGCCTTCGCTACCCAAACCCTCACCGCCCGCATTTCGCTGATCGAGCGCATCCAGCACGCAGTCGCCGACATGGCCGTCCGCCGCAAGCGCTCCGCGATCTACGCCCGCACCCGCACCGAGCTTGAGTCGCTCACCAACCGCGAACTGGCCGACATCGGCCTGAGCCGCGGCATGATCGACGGCGTCGCCCGCGACGCGGCCCGCCTGTTCTAATTCGAATTCGGGCAGCTCTCCTCCCTGACGCTGCCCGACCTCGCGATCCGCCTTTCCTCCCTGATAGCGGATCGCCTGCATGGGCGGGGCCTCCCTCCTCGCCCGTGCCAAAGGCTCCGGACCGCTCGCTCCTCCCTGCTTGAGCGGCCGCGAATGGACCCGATGGCCTCCTCCTCCCTGGGCCAGGGTCCCGAAATGCGCCTGCCCCCTCCCTGGCAGGACATTTATCAAGACGGTCGCGCACCTCCCTGCGCGGCCGTCTTATCGTTTCGGGGGACCTCAAGTGTCGGGCAGGACCCAAAGGATTTTTGGGATTTTGTCACCAAGCTGTGCGATGTTTCGTTTCAACGCTGTTGCGCAGCCAAGGGGGGGCAGATGAACGTCGACCAGACGATGCCGCGCGCAGAGATGCTCAGGATTGGCGACATCGAAGTTCCATTCGTCTCTGCCGGAACAGGCGAGCCCGTTTTGTTCGTCAACGGCTCTTGGGCCGACTATCGAGGCTGGTGCACGCTTTGGCAGGACGTGGCTGCCAAACACCGGTTCATGGCATATACACACCGGCACTTTGGAACCACGCCGTGGCCCAAGAACAAGCCGTTCTCCCGTGACGTGCATACAGCCGATTTGGTAGCTGTCCTGCGGACCTTAGCTGAACCCGTCCACTTGGTTGGCTGGTCCTATAGTGGCGGGATGGTGCTTGAGGCCGCCAGACAAGTGCCCGAACTCGTTCGCACGGTGATCGTTTATGAGCCGTCGCTGAGTTCAATCCTGCCCGACACGCAAGAGAACAAGGCCCTGCTTGGGGCCTTCAGTCAGGGTTTTGCGGGCGCATATGCGGCGGCAACTGCGGGCGATGGCGTCAGTGCGATGCATATTGCGGTCGAGTTCGTGCTCGGCATGGCGAAAGGTGGGTTCTCGACCTTGGACCCACGTATCCAAGCCATGTTGATCGAGAATACCCACACGATGATCCCAGACTTTGACGCCCCCACACCC
>JAHEBS010000031.1 GCA_024642145.1 Marivivens sp. | reverse complement strand
CGCTAATGGCCGCCATGGTGACATGGGCTGGATGGCCGAACGCATGAACTGGCGCGGCAATCCGGCCGCTCTGTGGCCGCAGGCGCGGTCGGTCATCATGCTGGCGGAACCCTATAGTCCCACCGTCGATCCCATGGCCGTGACCCAGATGCCCGACCGTGGCGCCATCAGCGTCTACGCGCGGGGGCGGGATTATCACGATACAGTAAAGAAGCGGCTCAAGGCCCTTGGTCGCTGGCTGATCGACCAAGCGCCCGATGCCGAGATCAAGGTTTTCGTCGACACAGCCCCCGTGATGGAAAAGCCGCTGGCGCAGGCCGCGGGTCTGGGTTGGCAGGGCAAACATACCAACCTTGTCGGGCGCGAACTGGGCTCTTGGTTCTTTCTTGGCGCGATCTTTACCACTGTCGATCTGCCCCCCGACGAGGCCGAACCCGACCATTGCGGCAAATGCCGCGCCTGTCTGGATGCCTGCCCCACCGCCGCTTTCCCCGCGCCCTATCAGATCGATGCGCGCCGCTGTATTTCCTATCTGACGATTGAACATGCAGGCCCCGTGGATCCCGCGCTGCGCCCCGCGCTGGGCAACCGGATCTATGGTTGCGATGACTGTCTGGCCGCCTGCCCTTGGAACAAGTTCGCGGCGGCGCCCATCGACCTGCGACTTTTGGGTGACGGGCGTCTGGACGCGCCAAGACTGGCGGAACTCGCCGCCATGGACGACGCGGCGTTCCGCACCTTTTTCTCGGGCAGCCCGATCAAGCGCATTGGCCGTGACCGCTTTCTGCGAAACCTGCTTTATGCCGTCGGCAATAGCGGCGAGCCTGCGTTATTGCCGGTGGCACGCGCCGCCTTGGCCGAGCCTGACGCCGTTGTGGCCGAGGCCGCCGCGTGGGCAGTCGGGCGGCTTTCCGCCTAGCGTCGCGCGGGCCGGACCAGAACGTGCTATATTGGTCTTACCGTTTGAGGAGGCTGCCATGGAACATCGCCTGAACCTTCCTGACCGCGACCGCGCGCCCGAAATCCGCAACCGCGCATTCTATGAGATCGAAAGATCAACGCGGGTATCGCGCGCGACACGGTTGCTGCAACAGCGCGCCCGCGAGCGTGACACCGCAGAGGGGCGCCGCGCCTTTTACCGCATCGAAATGGGCCACGAGGCCTGATTACTCGACGGTGATATCGACCCAGACCAGATGATGCGCGCCCGCTGCCGCCAGTTCCGCGGTCATGGGGTCGTCTTTTGCGGGCCATAGAACGCCCGCGCCCGTCACCGCCAGATCGGCCGAGGGCAGCACATAGCTGACCCTCAGATTACCTGGCACGGCAGAGGGCCAATCTGCCGTGTCCAGCGCCGGATCCCCCGTTTGTCCATGCTCGGCCGCCTCTGCCCCGCCACGGCTGCGCGGCATGGGGTCTTGCAGCCGCGGATCGGCCAGAAAACCCCGCATCGCCGCCTGATCGCCGCCGCCATCTGTAGGATCGAGGTTCGCATTGCCTAGCAACACAAAACCCTCAGTCGGCGCGGCACCGCCATCCAGCGCCCAGCGCCACAGGAGCAATTCATCACGGTTGCGCCGTGCGTTCAGCCGCTCTGGTCCGTCAAAGGCGGGCGGGGTCGCGGCGTAGGCCAAGAGTGTCAACCGCCGTTCACCGAGCTGTATCGGCACGATCCAGTGGCCTCCGGTCGAAAGCGGACGCAGGGCAGCGGCCTGCGCCGAGGGAAAATCGCGCGGCGGATCGGCAAAGGGCAGATCGCGCCAGATCAACTGGGTCAGATCGCGGGCAGCCGCTGCGTCGATGGGAAACCGTGACAGAACCGCCATGCCGCCCTGTCCGGCAAACCGCCCCCAAGCCAGCGCATCCTCGGGCTCGCCCAGCCGACCGTCGCCATCCATATCAACCCCCGAGGCGGTGCCGTTATTGGGCCGCCGCGCAAAGGCATAGGGAAAGTCGAGGCCGGATCGCGCCAGCAGCCCCTGCAACGAAGACAGCGCGGCAAGACCCGCGTCAAAGTCGATATCCGTCAACAAAACCACGTCTGGATGGGATGCCGTAAGGCCCACGACCAGCGCAGCGACCGCCGGATCATCGCCCCGCAAGATGCCCTGCAGCAACAAACCCGGCCCGTCGCGGCTGAGGTCCGCCCCCCAAGTCGCAACGCGCAGACCATCGGCCTGCGCGCTCGCTGTGACAGATATCAGTGCAATCGCGCCAATCAGGCGGCGGGCAAGGTGCCTTCGGCCACGGCCTCGGCATAGGTGCGGCGTCGCTGTTCCCCGATCATGTCGGAGACGCGCATAAAGGCGAACCCACGCATAAACAGATTCATCGGCAGGAAAGCCCAAGCAGTGATCGTCCATATCCTGACCTGCGGATCGGCAAGGCTGGCCACGTCAAAGGCGCTGGTCATCCACTTGACGACAGCCGGGATCAGGAATGGCAGAAGGAATCCTAAGATCATGTTAATTTGCGCCGACCGTTGCAGCCGTTCGACAACATCCGAACCGCTGGTGGGATCGAAATTGGGCAGGTTCACATAGAAATTGAAATGTGATCCGGCATTGGGCCAATCGCTGCGGCGCAGATAGACCACAAAGAAGGCCAGCGTCACCAGCGAGATCAGATAGGCGTTACCAGCGGCCACGCGCACATCGACCATAAGCTGGTTCGAGGCGTCTTGCGGCAACATCAGCACCATCAAACGCACTGGCGAGAACGGGAAATCCAAAAGCTCCGACAGTCGGAAACCGATCACCGCCATAAGCTTGGAAAAGGTGTTTTGCGCATGCGCGGCGCTGGCGATGATTGACAGAATGAATAGGGTGCTTGCCAGCGAAACAAACCGCGTGCGGTTAAACGGCGGCGCGTCGCGGAACTCGATCAGGTTGGGGGAAACCGCGCTGTATTCGGTAAAGGTAAAGATCGCTGCAATCAGCGCCAGCATCCCCACGATCGGCATGCTCGTCGGCCCGACTTCGGGCAGGATTGCTGTCGGCAACAGCATCAAAATAGCCACAAGCGCGGCCCTGACAGCCGCATAGAGGATCTTTTCGATCATTATCTTACTGCCCAGTATCCAGCCGACCGCGTTTGTTTTATGCGGTTCGTTTGCCAGATTGTCCCCACCACGACGGAAGGAATGCCTCATAGTCTTGAGCATTTTCTAACCCTAATTGCTTGCACCACAAGATAAAAACCGAGTTGACGGTAACAGGTGTGGCAATTTTGGGGCAAATGTGGCCAAGAAATGACACAATTGGCCGAGCGCGGCGAAGTCCTACAAGATGTGCCGCAAAATCAAATGGCGACCCCAGATATTGAGGTCGCCATTCTGGAAACAATGCGTTTCGAAAGCCCGTTTTCAGGCTATTTTGGCAATCAAGCCCAAGGACGCTCGATCTTGGCGCGTGCCTCGAAGTCGTCGATCGCGGACACGTTTTCCATGGTCAGGCCGATGTCGTCGAGCCCGTTCAGCAAGCAGTGCTTTTTGAAAGCATCAACCTCGAAGCTGAACGATTGACCCTCTGACGTGGTGACGGTCTGTGCCTCGAGATCGACCTCCATGCGGGCGTTGGCGCCCTTTTCGGCGTCCTTCATCAGCACATCAATTGCCTCTTGCGGCAGCACGATCGGCAACATGCCGTTCTTGAAGCAGTTGTTGTAAAAGATGTCGGCGAAAGAGGTCGAGATCACCGCCTTGATGCCAAAGTCAGCCAGCGCCCAAGGCGCATGTTCGCGCGACGAACCGCAACCGAAATTGTCGCCCGCCACGATGATCTGCGCCTGACGATAGGCCGGCTTGTTCAGAACAAAATCCGCGATCTCGTTGCCCTGACGGTCATAGCGCATCTCGTCGAACAGATTCACGCCAAGTCCCGACCGCTTGATGGTCTTGAGGAACACCTTGGGAATGATCATGTCCGTGTCGATGTTGACCAGCGGCATGGGGGCGGCGATGCCGCTGAGGTGGGTGAACTTTTCCATTACATCATCTCCCGCACGTCGGTGAGGTGGCCGGTGATCGCGGCGGCGGCGGCCATCGCGGGTGACACGAGGTGGGTGCGGCCCTTATAGCCCTGACGCCCCTCGAAGTTGCGGTTCGAGGTCGACGCGCAACGCTCGCCCTCGGCCAACTGGTCGGGGTTCATGGCCAGACACATCGAACAGCCCGCAAGGCGCCATTCGAAACCGGCGTCGATAAAGATCTGGGCGATGCCTTCTTCCTCGGCCTGCGCACGTACAAGACCCGAACCGGGCACGACCATGGCGCGCAGACCGTCCTTGACCTTCTTGCCCTTCAGGATTGCGGCCGCAGCGCGCAGATCCTCGATCCGGCCGTTGGTGCAAGACCCGATGAACACGGTGTCAATCTGGATGTCGGTCAGTTTCTGACCAGCGGTCAGACCCATGTAGTCCAACGAACGCTGCGCGGCCTCGACCTTGCCGCCCTTGAAGGACGACGGCGCGGGGACGGTGGCGGTGATCGGCAAAACGTCTTCGGGCGAGGTGCCCCAAGTCACGACGGGGGCGATGTCCTCGCCTTTCAGCGTGATGACCTTGTCCCAATGCGCGTCGTCATCGGAATAAAGCGTCTTCCACCAGCTAACCGCGGCTTCCCATGCCGCACCCTTGGGTGCGTGGGGGCGGCCCATGCAATAGGCATAGGTCTTTTCGTCGGGCGCAATCAGGCCAGCGCGGGCGCCGCCCTCGATGGCCATGTTGCAGACAGTCATGCGGCCTTCCATCGACAGATCGCGGATCGCTTCGCCGCAATATTCGATGACATAGCCGGTGCCGCCGGCGGTGCCGGTCGCGCCGATGACCGACAGGGTGATGTCCTTGGCGGTCACACCGGGGCGCAGCTTGCCGGTGATCTCGACCTTCATGTTCTTGGACTTTTTCTGGATCAGAGTCTGCGTGGCCAGCACATGCTCGACCTCGGAGGTGCCGATGCCATGCGCCAGCGCGCCAAAGGCACCGTGGGTCGCGGTATGGCTGTCACCGCAAACGACGGTCATGCCCGGCAGGGTCCAGCCCTGTTCGGGACCGACGATATGCACGATGCCCTGACGGACGTCAGAGACAGGGTAATAGTTGATGCCAAAGTCCTTGGCGTTCTTGTCCAGCGCATCAACCTGAATGCGGCTTTCCTCGGTCATGGTCGAGGCATTGGCGCGGTCAAGCGTCGTGGGCACGTTGTGGTCCGGCACGGCGATGGTCTTTTCCGGCGCACGCACCTTGCGGCCCGCCATGCGCAGGCCTTCAAAGGCCTGCGGGCTCGTCACTTCGTGGACGAGATGGCGGTCGATATAGAGCAGACAGGTGCCATCGTCGGACTGATGTGCGACGTGGGCATCCCAGATCTTGTCATAGAGCGTCTTGGGGGACATGGGGTCCTCTCCCTTGCTTGGTCTGAATGGGGTTGTCGTCAATGGTCGCGCGCCCGCGCGCCGCACTCAAAGGCGGGCGAGAATGGTGTGCGTCGCGCCGAAAAACCGCCAAGGCAGGCGCGAGCGGTCATCCATGTCAAAAACCATCGTCATGGCCGAGCCAAATACACGCCAGACCCGAGTCTCGCAAGGGCGCGCAGGGTTCGCGCCTGCGGGACAGGGGCGCAAAGACGTGAACGGGCACGAAACACTGTCGCTTTGGGCCCCCTTGCGTGACAAACTGGGCGCAGGAACGAGGGGAACACACAGGGCATGGATCAAATCACCGGCGCGACAGGCGGGTTTATCGAGAACTTCGGCGGGCTGTGGACGATGCTCGTGACCTTCGCGACCAGCCTGATGCGCCCGTGGAATGCCTATCAGGTGCTGATCGCCTCGGGGATATTTATCCTTGCCCATCTGATCGACAAATATACCAGCCCCCTCATCTACGGCTGGATGCGCACGCGTGAAGGCTGGCCCATGTGGCGGATGCGCTGGATGGTGACGCTGCACAAGCGCCTGCGCGGAATCGTTTTTGTCCTGCTGATCTGGCTTACCGTGGCCATCATGCGTGAGGCGACATGGCCCTCGCGGTCTTATCTGCTGGCCATCGGCGCCAAGCTGGCGCTGGCTTGGCTGATCGTGACGCTGGGGACGAGGCTGATCGCCAACTCGGCGCTCAGATCCGTGGTGCGCTACGGCGCATGGATATGGGTGACGGTCTCGATCCTCAATCTGACAGATGACTTTGTCCTGCTGGCCGAGAGTATCTCGATTGACGCGGGCACCATGCACATCTCGCTGTGGAAAGTGCTGCAGGCCCTGTTCATTCTGGGCGCGCTGTTCTTTGGTGCCAGATTTGTCACGCGCACGCTGGCTGACCGTATCCAGAAAAACGACGCGCTTTCGCCCTCGATGCGGGTGCTGTCGGTTAAACTGATGCAGTTCATCGTCTTTGGCGTTGCCTTGGCATGGGGGCTCAAGGCCTCGGGGCTGGACCTGACCGGACTTGCGGTTCTGTCAGGGGCCATCGGCGTCGGCCTTGGTTTCGGTTTGCAAAAGGTGGTGTCGAACCTTGTCTCGGGCGTGATCTTGCTTTTGGACAAGTCGATCAAACCCGGTGACGTGATCAGCCTTGGTGACACATTCGGCTGGATCAACAGCCTTGGTGCCCGCTACGTGTCGATCACCACGCGCGACGGCAAGGAATACCTGATCCCGAACGAAGACCTCATCACCGGACAGGTGGTGAATTGGACCCATGCCGACGATTTCGTGCGGCTCGATATCCACTTTGGCACATCCTATGACGACGACCCGCATCTGGTCCGCGCTGTGGCGATTGCTGCGGCAACAGGCGTCAAACGGGTGCTGTCCGACAAAAAGCCCGTTTGCCACATCACCGGCTTTGGCGATTCGAGCGTGGACTACGTGTTGCGCTTCTGGATTTCGGACCCCACGCAGGGCCTGACCAACATCCGCGGCGATGTCTATCTGGCGCTTTGGGACGCTTTTCAGGAAAACAGCATCTCGATCCCCTTCCCGCAGCGGGAAATCCGCCTATTGAGCGAAGAAACCCCACATCAGGCGTTGCATAAGGGGCGCACATCAGAGAAATGACGGCCCGATAGGGCGGTGGCGCGCGGTTTCATTGGAAATCGCGGCCCTGCCTTCATAGTTTTCAGTCACAGACCGCGTCAGCGTGAGCCGATGCGAACCTCCGGAGGACAATGTTCTGTTACTTCACACGCCGGCAGTCGCTACTGCCCTGCAAGGCGGCCTTCTAATGGCTGACCCTGCCCCCAACAAAAGCAGCGAGACCCTCGCTGCCATTATCACCTCTCTTGAAGACGACAAGGCCGAGGACATCGTGCAGATCGATCTGCGCGGCCGTTCGGATATGGCCGATTACATGGTCATCGCCTCGGGCCGTTCGACCCGTCAGGTTTCGGCCATTTCGGAAAAGATGTCTGAAAAGCTCAAGTCCGAGCTGGGCGTCTTTACCAAGATGGAAGGCAAGGAAACCGGCGATTGGGTGCTGATCGACGCGGGCGATGTGATCGTCCACGTTTTCCGCCCCGAAGTGCGCGAGTTCTATCAGCTCGAAAAGATGTGGCTGCCCTCGCAGGCGGCGGCCCAAACCCGCTGAGATGCGGGTCGCGATTTGCGCCGTGGGCCGGCTGCGCGCCGGCCCTGAAAAAGCGCTGATCGACGATTATCTGACACGTTTCGGCAAGACGGGCCGCGCCTTGGCGCTGGGCCCCGCGCAGGTCATCGAAGTCGAAGACCGCAAAGGCGGCGGCATGGGTGCCGAGGCCCAACTGTTGGACCGTGCCATTCCTGCGGGCGCGCTGGTCTGCACCATGGACGAACGCGGCGCGGTGATGTCCTCGCCCGAATTCGCAGACCAGATCGCCCGCTGGCGCGATCAGGGGCGGCAAGATCTGGCCTTTGTGATCGGCGGCGCGGATGGCATCGACCCCACGCTGCGCGCGCGGGCCGATTTCAGCCTGTCTTTTGGGCAAATGGTCTGGCCGCATATGCTGGTGCGCGTCATGCTGGCCGAGCAATTGTATCGCGCGGCCTCGATCCTGTCCGGTGCGCCTTATCATCGCCTGTGATCGCGGTGGCGTGGCTTGCCCATACGGGGCGCGGCCAATAGATAGGGTGCAAGCCCTGAGGACCCCGACATGACCACACCTAAACCCGTCGTGCTTTGCATTCTGGATGGCTGGGGCATCAGCGAGGATCGCGCAGCCAATGCGCCCGCGCTGGCCGATACGCCGACCTTTGACCGTCTGATGTCCGAATGCCCGCATTCGCGCCTGATCACGCACGGGCCCGATGTCGGCCTTCCGACAGGCCAGATGGGCAATTCCGAGGTTGGTCACACCAATATCGGCGCTGGTCGCGTTGTGGCCATGGATCTGGGCCAGATTGATCTGGCGATCGAGGACGGCAGCTTTGCCGCCAATGCCGCCATCGGGCGGTTCATTACGGCGATCAAGGCCTCGGGCGGAACCGCGCATCTGATGGGCGTGGTGTCGGATGGCGGCGTGCATGGCCATATCACCCACATCATCGCCGCGACCAAGATCATTGCCGCCGCTGGCGTGCCAGTGATCATCCACGCCATCACCGATGGCCGCGACGTGGCACCGACCTCGGCCAGCCAGTTCGTTGCGCAACTGGTGGACCAGCTGCCCGCGGGCGCCAGCATTGGCACCGTCATCGGGCGCTATTACGCCATGGACCGCGATAACCGCTGGGAACGGGTCAAGACCGCCTTTGACGCCATGGTCCACGCGCAGGGCGGGTCCGCGCATAGCGCGCTTTCGGCTGTTGGCGCGGCGCTGGCCGATGGCAAAACGGACGAATTCATCCCCGCCACTGTCGTCGCGGGCTATGGCGGCATGGTTGCGGGCGACGGGCTGTTCTGCCTCAATTTCCGCGCCGACCGCGCGCGCGAAATCCTTGCGGCCATCGCCGACCCTGCCTTTGATGGCTTTGACCGTGGTCACGTGCCCGCATTGGCCGCCAAGCTTGGCATGGTCGAATATTCCGACCGTCATGCAGCGTGGTTCGATACGGTTTTCCCCAAACGTGACATCGTCAACACCCTGGGGGCCTGGGTGGCCAGCCATGGCCTGCGCCAGTTCCGACTGGCCGAAACCGAGAAATACCCGCATGTCACCTTTTTCCTCAATGGCGGCAAAGAGACGCCGGAGGTCGGCGAGGACCGCTATATGGCGCCCTCGCCCAAGGTCGCGACCTATGATCTGCAACCCGAGATGTCGGCCGACGAAGTGACAGACCATTTCGTGGGGGCAATCGAGGCGGGCTATGACCTGATCGTCACCAACTACGCCAATCCGGACATGGTGGGACACTCCGGCAATCTGCCCGCCGCGATCAAGGCCTGCGAGGCGGTTGACCGTGGCCTGACACGCGTGGTTGCCGCGCTGGAAAAGGCGGGCGGCGCGATGATCGTCACCGCCGACCATGGCAATTGCGAGGTGATGGTCGATCCGGTCACGGGCGGACCGCATACGGCGCATACCACCAATCCCGTTCCCGTGATTCTCGTGGGCGGCCCCAAGGGCGCGCATCTGCACCAAGGGCGGCTTTCCGATCTTGCGCCAACGCTGCTGGCGCTGATGGGTCTGCCGCAACCGCCCGAAATGACCGGGCACAGCCTGATCGAGACATGATCGCACGCCTCGTCCAAGCCGCGCTGTGCGTTCTGGCCATGGCCGCGCCCCTGCGCGCCGATACGCAGGCCGCCGCGGCAGCACAGGCCGCAGCCGACCGGCTGAGTGCTGCGGCGGCTGAACTGGATGCCGCCGAAAGCGCGCGCGACCGCGTGGCCGCGTTGACCGAAACCGTTCACGCCTACGAAGACGGGCTGGCCGCGCTGCGCGACGGGTTGCGGCGCGTGGCCCTGCGCCAACGCGAGTTGCAGGCCCAACTGGATTCACGCCGTGACGAGGTCGCGCGCCTGTTGGGCGTGCTGGAAACCATCGGCCGCACCCCCGCCCCCCTGTTGCTGATCAGCCCGCAGGGACCGACCGGCACCGCCCGCTCGGGGATGCTTTTGGCCGATGTGACGCCCGCATTGCAGGCGCAGGCCGATGCGCTGCGGGTCGAACTGGAAGAGGTCGCGGTGCTGCGCGAAGTGCAAGAAACTTCGGCCGCCACGCTGCAACGCGGGCTGACGGGCGCGCAGGACGCGCGCGCGGCCCTGTCCAACGCGATTTCCCAACGGACAGATCTGCCGCGCCGCTTTACCGAGGACCCCGTGCAGACCGCGCTTCTGGTGGCCTCGACCGAAACGCTGGATGCCTTTGCCGATAGCCTCGGCAACGCCAAGGTCGAACCCACCGGCACGGAAACTCCGGACGCGAACGAACCTTCGGGCAACCTGCCGCTGCCGGTTCAGGGACGTATCTTGCGGGGATACGGCGAAGAGGATCTGGCCGGTGTCGTGCGATACGGGCTGGTCATCGCCGCCCGCCCCCGCGCGCTGGTCACAACGCCCGTCGAGGCCACGGTGCGGTTCCGCGGACCACTGCTGAATTACGGCAACGTGATCATTCTAGAGCCCAAACAGGGCGTGATGTTTGTTCTGGCCGGCTTGGCCGAGGTTTTCGGAAATCCCGGCGAAATACTGCCCGCAGGCTCGCCTGTGGGGATGTTGGGGGGTCTTAGCCCCTCGGTTGACGAGATTTTGAGCGAAGTCGACGATGGGGCTGTCGGCGAAAGCTCAGAAACCCTTTATCTTGAGGTCAGAGACAGGCAAGGTCCGGTCGATCCGGCCCTTTGGTTTGCGCTGGAATAGGTGAGCAGATGAAAAAGCTATTGATGGCCACGGCAGCCGGGACGGTTCTTGGGCTGGTAATCACGACACAGGTCGCAGCCCCGCTGATGGCGCAAGAGGCGGACCAGACCAGCGTTTACGAACAGCTTGACCTTTTTGGTTCGATCTTCGAGCGCATTCGCCAGAACTATGTCGAGGACGTCGACAGCAACAAGCTGATCGAGGCGGCCATCAACGGCATGTTGACCTCGCTCGATCCGCATTCCTCCTACCTCTCGCCCACCGCCGCTGCGGATATGGAAGTGCAAACTCGTGGCGAGTTCGGCGGTCTGGGGATCGAAGTCACCATGGAACAGGGCTGGGTCAAGGTGGTCTCGCCCATCGATGGCACCCCCGCCGCCGAGGCTGGTATCCTTGCCGGTGACTTTATCACCGCCATCAACGGCGAGAGCGTCATGGGCCTGACCCTCGACGATGCCGTGGACATGATGCGCGGGCCGGTCGGGTCGGAAATCAATATCACCATCGTGCGTGACGGCGTGGACAACCCCTTTGACGTGCAGATCATCCGCGACACGATCAAACTGACAGCCGTGCGTGCCCGCACCGAGGGCAACGCTGTCGTGCTGCGCATCACCACCTTTAACGATCAGACGCTGGCCAACCTGACCGACGGGCTGAACGCCGAGGTCGCGGCCGCCGGCGGCATCGACAAGGTTGACGGCTTTATCATCGATCTTCGCAACAACCCCGGTGGTCTGCTGAATCAGGCGATCGCGGTGTCTGATTCCTTCCTCGATGCGGGCGAGATCGTTTCGACCCGTGGCCGTGATGCGGTCGACGGCGAGCGTTACAATGCCCAGCCAGGCGATCTGGCCGAGGGCAAGCCCATCGTGATCTTGATCAACGGTGGTTCCGCCTCGGCCTCGGAAATCGTGGCCGGTGCCTTGCAAGATCACCGCCGCGCAATTGTCGTGGGCACCAAGAGCTTTGGCAAAGGCTCGGTCCAGACGGTCATCCCGCTGCCGAACGGCGGTGCGATGCGCCTGACCACGGCACGTTATTATACGCCCTCGGGCCGCTCGATTCAGTCGTTGGGCATCCAGCCCGACATCATCGTGGAACAGCCGCTGGCCCATCCGGCGGATGAGGCAACGGCAACAACCGCCCAGCCCAGTTCCGAGGCCGATCTGCGTGGCTCGCTGTCCAACGACAGCCTGACCGAGGACGAGATCCGCCAGATCGAAGAGGATCGCGCCAAGGCCGAAGCAACCGCCGCGCTGCGCGACGAGGATTATCAGCTGGCCTATGCCATCGACATCCTCAAGGGACTTGTCGCGCTGGGTCAGAAATGACGGCCTACGCGCATCTGCCCTACCGTCCTGGCGTTGGCGTGATCCTTGCCAACGCCGAGGGGTTGATCTTTGCCGGTCAGCGCACGGACCGCGATCAAGATGCATGGCAGATGCCGCAGGGCGGGATCGACGCGGGCGAAGACCCGCGCGAGGCCGCGCTGCGCGAACTGTGGGAAGAAACCGGCGTTGACCCAGCTCTGGTCCGGATCGAGGCCGAAACCTCGGGTTGGGTCGCCTATGACCTGCCCGATGAAATCGTGCCGAACATCTGGAAGGGCCGTTTCCGCGGCCAGCGCCAGAAATGGTATCTGATGCGTTTTCTGGGTCGCGACGATCAGGTCAACATCGCCACCAAACACCCCGAATTTGCGCGTTGGAAATGGGCCACACCCGCAGAATTGCGCGCCGCCATCGTCCCCTTCAAGCGTCCCCTTTACGAAGCCGTTTTTGCCGAACTGGAGCAGCATATTTGACCAAGGAAAAGCTCGACACGCGTGCGATCGGCCTCGATGTCGGGCTGGCTTTCGTCAAATGGCTGACAGGCGCCGAAAACCTGCATTATGGCTATTGGAAGGGGCTTTCGGTCAGTGCCGCAAACCTTGGTCCAGCGCAGGTGGCGTATACCGACCGGCTCTTTGCACTGTTGCCCAAGGGGCCGCTGCGCATCCTTGATATAGGCGGTGGCGCGGGCGAAACCGCGCGCAAGCTGACGGCGCTGGGCCATGAGGTCGATATCGTCATCCCTTCGGCCTATCTGGCGGACCGTTGTCGCGCCAACGCGCCCAAGGCCCGCGTGCATCACATGATGTTCGAGGACTTCCGCCCCCAAGGGCAGTTCGACGTTTGTCTGTTTTCCGAAAGCTTCCAGTATATCGCGCTGGGGGAAAGCCTGCCGCGCTGCATTGACATGCTTGCGCCGGGCGGGCGGATCGTGATTGCCGACAGTTTCCGGTCCGCGCGCTATCGCAGGGATGGCGACCGCGCCGTTGTGGGGGGTGGTCACTCGATTGCCGACTACCGCGCCGCGGTGGCAGCCCTGCCGCTGGACGTAACCCACGAAGAAGACATTACCGCCGAGGTCGCACCCTCGGTCGATATCGAGCAGGGTCTGTTCAACGTTGTCGGTCTGGCTGTCACCCGCATCGATGCCGAACTGGCGGCCAAGCGGCGGCGGCTAAGGTCGCTGTTGCATTGGGTCTGGCGTCGGATCACGTCCGAGCGCCGCCGTCTGCGTCTGGGGCAACGCCTGATGGAACAAAGCCGCAATGCCGGCGTCTATGCCGAGATGAACACCTACCTGATGACGGTGCTGGAACCGCGCCGCTAATCGCGGGCCGTTCGGCGTGCGTATTTGGTGGCAAGGTTCAACCCCACGCCCGGGCGTGACCAAGGGCAAACCGCGATGCAGATCGCGCAGCCTTGGGTCTGGTTAAAGAACGGCAAGCAGCGGTCGAAATCCACATACCATTTGTCCACCCCCCGCACGGTCTGTTTGACGGGGCCAATCGCCTCTGGCGGGCAGGCGTCTTCACAGATGCGGCAGGCCGTGCAGAAATCATCCGCCCCATGCACCTGCGGCCCATCCAGCGGCACGGGCGCGTCGGTCATGACCGCAGACAGGCGAAAGGATGAACCGAACTCCGGTGTGATCAGCGAGCCATGCTTGCCCAACTCGCCAATGCCGGCAGCAATCGCGGCGGGGATCAGCGCCAGCGCGCCAGCCATGGGGCCTGTGATCGGGCGTGCGTGCCAGCCCTGTTCGCGCAGCCATGCCGCCACATGCCACGCCGCGGCGGCGGCGCGGGTATATTGGCGCATCACCTCTAGCCCCGCCGTGGCGGCCGGCGCGGCGCTGATTTCGCCATAGTCGTGTTGCACCGCCATGACGACCACGCGCGGTTCGGTTACCGCGTGGCCCTCGAAGACCCATTCGGGTTGCAGGTCCGCCGCCGCGATCCGTTCGCAGGTGCCTTGCGTGACAAAACGGTTTAGATCGGCGCGCCATTCGGCCTCGGTTCGCGCGCGACGGTCGCGGGCGACATCGGGCAGCGGGGTCTTGAGATAGACCATGCGCTTTTGGCGCTCTTCATCATAGCCGCCAATGCCGGGATCGACGGTATAGAACCACCTCTGCATCTGGCCGTGGGGGATATCATCGGGGTTTGGCGCCCAGTAAACCAAACGGGGGCGACGCGGTTCATCCTCGCCTAAACCGTTGATTTCATTTCCAGACACATCCGGTTGCAGCGCCATCTGCGCGGGGTCGGGCGTGAAAGGTCGATGGGGATTGTCGCGGGCCATGGCAAAGGTTCACCCAGCCCGCGTTTTCTGTCAACGCCGCGCGCGCTTGACCTTTTTGGCCTTGGCGGCCTCGCGGTGTTTGGTCGCGCCGGCCTTGCGCCGCGCGGGTCCGCCGCGCCCGCGCATCCGCCCGCCGCCCTTGGGCAGGTTACGCTCGTCCACCGTCAACAGTTCGGCCAAAAGCCCGCCGGTGACGGGCGCGGCCTCGGTCAGTTTGACGCTGACGCGCTGACCCACGCTGATCACCAGACCCGATGCGGTTCCGGTCAGGGTTTGCGCCGCTTCGTCAAATTCAAAGAACTCTTGCCCCAGCGTGCGCACCGGAACCAGCGCGTCCGCGCCGGTTTCATCAAGTTTGACGAACAATCCAAACCGCGCAACGCCGCTGACGCGCCCGCCAATCTCTGTGCCGACGCGATCGGCAAGGAAAGAGGCCAGATAGCGGTCCGTGGTGTCACGTTCGGCGGCCATGGACCGTCGCTCGGTATTGCTGATCTGGTCTGCGGTTTCAGCCAGCCGGTCAATGTCATCGGGGCTTAGCCCGTCATCGCCCCAACGATGCGCGGTGATCAAGGCGCGATGCACGATCAAGTCGGCGTAGCGACGGATCGGCGATGTGAAATGCGCGTAGTTCCGCAGCGCCAGACCAAAGTGGCCAAAGTTTTCGGGGCTGTAATAGGCCTGCGTCATGGACCGCAGCGTCTGCATGTTGATCAACTCGTCCTGCGCCGTGCCCTGCGCGGCAGACAAGAGTTGATTGAGGTGACGCGTTTGCAGCACCTGCCCCTTGGCCAGCGTAAAGCCCGATGCCTCGGCGATCTCGCGCAGCGCGGCAATCTTTTCGGGGGCGGGTTCTTCGTGGACACGGAACAAAAGAGGCGTGCGCTGCGCAATCAGCGTTTCGGCGGCGGCCACGTTGGCCAATACCATGCAATCCTCGATCAGCCGGTGGGCGGCAAGCCGCTCTTTGAAACCTACAGACTGCACCTTGCCGGTTTCATCCAGAATGATCCGGCGTTCAGGCAGTTCAATGTCCAACGGTTGACGCGCCTCACGTGCAAGGGTCAGCGCCTTGTGGGCCGCAACCAGCGGCTCGACCACGATCTGCATCATGGGTGCAAGCCGTTCCGAAACACGGCCATCGCAGGCGGCCTGAAACTCTTCATAGGCCAGCGAGGCGCGTGACCGGATGGTGGCACGACGAAACTGGTGGCCAATCTTGTGACCCTGCGCGTCAATCCGCATCTCCGCGACCAGCACCGTGCGGTCTACGCCCTCGTGCAGCGAGCAAATGTCGCCCGACAGGCGGTCGGGCAACATCGGCACAACGCGATCAGGGAAATAGGTCGAGTTGCCGCGCACACGCGCCTCGCGGTCCAGCGCGCTGCCGGAGCGGACATAATGTGACACATCGGCAATGGCGACGCGCAGGATAAACCCGCCTGCATTGCCCTTGTCAGGGTCTATTTCGGCCATCACCGCATCATCGCGGTCCCGCGCATCGGCGGGGTCGATCGTGACAAAGGGCAACCCTGTCATGTCGTCACGCTGACCGGGGGGCACGGTTGCCGCGGCCTCGGCCTCGGCCAGAACAGGGGCAGGGAACTGGTCGGGAATGCCATGCTGATGGATCGCGATCAGGCTGACGGCCTTGGGCGCGGTGGGATCACCCAGCCGTGCCACGATCCGTGCCTTGGGCAGGCCCAGCCGACCCTTGGGGCCAGCGCGCTCACCCTCGACCAATTCGCCATCCTTGGCGCCGCCGTCATTGCCTGCAGGCACGGCCCATTGGCTGTCCGAACCGCGTTCCAGCGGCAAGATGCGCCCGCCCTCGGCGCCTTTGCGGAAAATGCCGATAATGCGCTGCGGCCCGCCCGCGATCATGCGGATCACGCGCGCGCTATAGGGGCGGTCGGGGTCGGTTGCATCCTCGGTGATCCGCGCCAACACGCGGTCGCCCTTGCCCGGTGCCGCCTCGCCGCTTTTGGCGATCAACACCACGGCGGGCGCGGTTGCCGGATCGGGCCATTCCACCGGTCGTGCAATCAGATCGCCGTCTTCGTCGGGGCCTTCGATCCGCAGGACCGCGATTTGCGGCAGGCTGGCTTGGGCGTGATGGTGGGTATGACGTGACTGCAACAGCCCGTCTGCCTCGAGTTCACGCATCAGCGCCTTAAGCTCGATCCGGGCGGCGCCCTTGATGCCAAAGGCGCGCGCGATGTCACGTTTGGTGGTTTTGGTCGGGTGGGCCTCGATCCATTCAAGGATTTCGGCGCGCGTGGGAAAGCGGTTCATGCCGCCCCCCTAGCACGACCTGCGCGCGCCGTCACTGGCCCGCCCGTTTCAGGCAAAATATTCGGCCAGCACGCGGGCGTAGACACGCTTGAGCGCCTCGATCTGGACGACCTCGACGCGTTCATCGACCTTATGCATGGTCTGCCCCACCAGACCGAATTCGACCACGGGGCAATGGTTCTTGACGAAACGCGCATCCGACGTGCCGCCCGAGGTCGAGGGCGCGGGGCGCAGGCCCGTTTCAGCCTCGACCGCGCCCGCGACCAGATCGGTCAGCGCGCCAAGCGGCGTGACAAAGCTTTCGCCAGCGATGCTGAACTCGGTGGCGATGGTCACACCAAACTCGGCACCAACTTCGGCCGCCTCGGCGCGCAGCCAGTCTGACAGCGACGCACCGGAATGCAGATCGTTAAAGCGAATATTGACGGTTGCCTTGCAGCGCGCGGGAATCACGTTGGTCGCGGGGTTTCCGGTATCGATGGTGACAAAGGCCAGTGTCGAGGCGTCGAAATGTTCGCTGCCCTCGTCCAGCGGCTTGGACGACAAACGGTCCACCAGCCGCGCGATGGCGGGCAGCGGGTTTTTGGCGCGGTGCGGATAGGCCGAGTGGCCCTGAACGCCTGTCACCGTGAAATAGGCGGTCAACGAACCACGGCGCCCGATTTTCATCATGTCGCCAAAGGTTTCAGGGCAGGTCGGTTCGCCCACCAGACAGCACGACATCGTTTCGCCATTCTGGGCCATCCAGTCCAGCAGCGCCACGGTGCCGTCGGTGGCATCACCCTCTTCGTCGCCGGTGATGGCGATGACAATGGACCCGTCCGGCGGGTTGGTTTTCACCATATCCACGGCGGCGGCGACAAAGGCCGCGACGCCGGATTTCATATCCGCCGCGCCCCGACCCCAAAGCCAGCCGTCATGGATCTCGCCGCAGAACGGATCGCGCGTCCACGCGGCCACGTCACCAACGGGCACCACATCGGTATGGCCGTTAAAGCCGAAACTGCGGTTTGCGCCACGGTTGCCCCAGCGTGCGAACAGGTTCGACGTGCCATTGCGGTCAACCCGCGTGCAATCAAAACCTGCCGCGCCAAGGATGCCTTCCAGCAATTGCAGCGCACCTGCCTCGATCGGCGTGACCGAGGGGCAACGCACGAGGTCTGCGGTCAGTTTGACGGGATCTAGCGGCTGGTTCATGGGCGTCTCCTTTTTCAATCGGAGGGCTAACGCGCTACGCGACTTTGGGCAATGGTCGATAAGGGCTGACAGCGCCACGCGCCCACGCTATTGTGGCAGCAATAAATGGCCGTGGAACAACCGCGAGCCTGAGTGAGAGCAGAAAAGACGTGACAAAGGACCGGAAGGCTGGCTGCCGGCTATCGGTAGCGTGAGCTGGATCGCACTTCGCGACAGGCAGGGCATTGCCCTTTGGCCCGATGGCGCAACGCCGCCGGGCCCAAAGCTGTTTGCTGACCCCGGCCCGTTGGCGCCCCGTGGCACGCTGATGATCGAGGTCCTGCCCGGCGAATTGAAGGGCGAAAGGCTGGTTCTGGACGCGGTTTTCCGTCAGGCATGGCCAGGTGGGTTGCGCCTGTCGCTGGGCCCTGGCAACCGCGTCAATTTCCGCATGTGGCAATCCAACCGCCAGATCGACTACAGCCTGCGCACCGGCCCTTTGGCGCCGCGCCGTGGATTGATCCTGCACTACGCATGGGACGCGCCTGCGCGCCGCGCCACGCTTTGCGCCTATGTGCCGGGCCAAGAGGCCATGGCGCTAATGGAGTTCAGCGGGCCGATCCCGCTTTTTTTCAATGACATCGCGGTGCTGATGGACCCTGCGGCCTGCCATACCGCACCCGAGGTTCGTTTTATCGCGCTGTCGGATATGGTCGAGCCCGTGGGCCCGGTCCCGGGATTTGCGCCGGGCGCGGCGGTGCTGACGCCCTCGGGCGAGGTGCCGATCGAAAAGATCCGTGTCGGATCGCTGGTGACGACATCGGACGGGCATAGCGCGCAGGTGCGTTGGGCGGGGTCGATGCTGGTCCCCTCGCGCGGGAGCCTGCGGCCCATGCTGTTGCGTGCGCCCTATCGCGGTCTGAACACCGATGTCACGCTGGCCCAGCACCAGCGGCTTGCCTTGGCCGGATCGACTGTCGAATACCTGTTCAACAAGGAACGCGTGGCCTTTGCCGCAGGTTATCTGCGCGATGACCGCACCGCCATCCTGCCCGCGACCTCGCGCTTTGTGCGCTATCACCAGATCCTGATCGACCGCCCCGCCTTTATCGTGGTGGCGGGCATGGCCGCCGAGCCCTTGGACCTTACGCCCATGCTACGCGACCGTGGGCTTTGGGCCCATACGATCTTGCGTGATCTTCCGGCGGCGCTGGTGCCGCGGCAGAGGCGACCTGACCTGACGGTTCTGAACGACTACGAGGCTTTGATGCTGGCGCAGGCCAGCTGCGTCTAATTGGTCTTTTTGTCGTAAAACGGCGTCATCTGCGCCACGATGACCGAGTTTTCGTCCAACGCGCGTTGCATCAATTCGCGTTCGTCGTCCTCGATCTCGTGCCCTTCGGCCAGACGTTCATCCAGCGAACCGTAGCCAGAGACATCCAGCGGCGCGAGGTCGGCCTGTTTGAGGATGGCCACAGTCTCGCGCACGGCTTCGGCCTCGTCCACGCCCGAGGCATAAATCATCAGCGCAGCGCCCGTGGCCCCTTTGGGCAATCCATCGCCTTCCTTGCGACCGACCTCGACCAGCAAGGTGAACACCTGTTGGCTGCGGGGGGTCTTGGCGGATTTGTCTTTGGCGTCGGTCATGGCGCGTCTCCAGATGCGGCCCCCGTGGTGGGGCAGCGGCATTGCGAAGTCAAGCGGGGGCTGGCCAAGCCGCGCCGCTGGCGGCACAGTCAATGAATTGCAAAGGAGATTGCGATGAAGCGCACGAAAGACATGGTGGCCGCGGCCAACGCCTTGGTGGAACACGCGCCTGCCACCGATTTTCTGGGTCGTCTGGGCGAAGAGGGGCTGACCTTTGTCGATCTGCGCGACGTGCGCGAATTGGAACGCGAGGGCATGATCCCTGGTGCGTTTCACTGCCCGCGCGGCATGCTGGAATTCTGGATCGACCCCGAAAGCCCCTATGCAAAGCCGCAATTCCAGAACGGCCATACATTTGTTTTCTATTGCGGATCGGGCTGGCGTTCTGCCTTGGCCGCACTTGCCGCGCAGGACATGGGCTTGCCCAAAGTCACCCATATCAGCGACGGATTTTCGGGTTGGAAAAAGGCCGGCGGCCCCGTGGTGGAACGCCCGCACAAGGGCTGATCAGAGCTTTAGTTGCATGTGAATGGCCGCGCCCTGAACGCCTTCGGTGTGCAGGCGGGTCTGTTCGACAAAACCGGACGAACGATAGAGTGCCAGCGCTTCGTGGTGGCGCGGTAATGCCCCAAGCACGACCTCCGAGAAATGCAGATCGCGGGCCACCTGCAGGATATCGGTCATGAGCCGGCGGGCCACCCCGTGACCCCGCGCCTCGGCGCGCACGAACATCCGGTTCATTTCGCAGCGCCCGTCGCCCAGATCGCGCAGCATCAAAATGCCGACAGGCCGTCCGTCAATCTTTGCCATGAGGGTCTCACCCGAGGGCGGACCGTAATCCACACGGCAATCAGCCATCCGTTCAGTAAACTTCTGTCCCGCCAGATAGGCGTCGATATCGTCGAGGCGTTCGGGATATCGGTCCCTGAGCCATGCAACGAATTCCCATGCCAGAGTCTCGACCGACTTGGCGTCTTCGTCGTTGCGCACTGGCTTGATTTCAAGCATCTGGCCCCCCTTTTCAGAAGGCCAGTCTATCACGCATCAGTCCCTAAGCAGATCGTTTATCGAGGTTTTGGACCGTGTTTGCGCATCCACCTTCTTTACGATCACCGCGCAGTAAAGGTTGATCCCGCCCTTCGAGGGCATCGAACCTGCCACCACGACCGAGCCTGGGGGCACCTCGCCATACATGACTTCGCCGGTTTCGCGATCGACGATCTTGGTGGATTTGCCGATAAAGACGCCCATTCCCAGAACCGAACCTTCGCGCACGATGCAGCCTTCGACGACCTCG
>JAHEBS010000169.1 GCA_024642145.1 Marivivens sp. | reverse complement strand
TGACGCTGGCCACCCGAAAGCGCATGGGCGGCACGCGCACCATAGCCCGACAGGCCCACCATCTCGAGCGCTTCGCCCACGGCCTTGGCCTTTTCTTCCTTGCTGCGCGGATCTTTACGCAGACCGAAGGCCACGTTTTCCGCCACGGTCAGATGGGGGAAAATGGCGTAGGACTGGAACACCATGTTGGTGGGGCGATGGTTCGGCGTGACATGCAACATGTCTTTGCCGTCGATCATCATGACACCGCTCGAGATTTCCTCAAAGCCGGCAATGGTACGCAGAAGCGTCGTCTTGCCACAGCCCGAAGGCCCGAGCAGCGAGAAGAACTCGCCCTGTTTGATGTCCAGATCGATACCGCGCAGCGCGTGGTAATCGCCGTAGTATTTATGCACACCCTGCAGTTGGATCAGCGCGGTCACAGGAAACCTCCCTTGTCTTGGACGCCAGCACGGGCAAGGCCACGGCGGCGGAAATATTCAGCAATAGTCAGAAGCAGGACGGACAGGGCGACAAGGAGCGTACCTAGCGCCATGATAATGGGCAGCTGCTCGGGGAAACGGAGCAGACCCCAGATATAGACCGGCATGGTCGGGTTGGTGCCGGTAAGGAAGAAGGCGATGATGAACTCGTCAAGGCTGACGGTGAACGTGATCAGCAACGACGAGATGATGCCCGGCATCACCAGCGGGAAGGTCACCAGCCAAAAGCCCGTCCAACGGTTCTCGCCCAGATCCAGCGCGGCCTCTTCCATCGCGGGATCAAGGTTGGCGAAAGCGCCGTTCAGGATCGAAATCGCGAATGGCATACAGATCAGCGTATGCGCCACAATCACCGACCAGCCCCCGAGGTGCAGATCCAGAACGCGGACCAGCACGACCAGCAGGGCTACCGCCACGATGATGTCAGGCATCACCAACGGCAGCATGATCAGACCCATGATACCCTTTTTGGCGGGGAAACGGTGGTTGGTGCCCGCCATGGCCGCGAAAAGACCAAGGGTCGTCGCACCAATCGCTGTCGAACAGGCGATGAGCAGCGAGTGTTTCACCGCATCATGCAAGGCCGGCGTATCCAAAAGACCGCCAAACCACTTGGTCGTGAAACCCGTCAGCGGGAAGGCGATAATGGTCGCATCGTTGAACGCGAACATCGGCAGAAGGATGATCGGCGCGTAAAGGAACAGGAGATAGGCGACGACATAAACGCGAAGCCCTTTGAATTTCATTTTCATGTGCGCCCCCGCAGCCAACGGCGGTTAAGGAAGATGAAGAACAGGGCAACAGCCGTCACACTCGCCATGGCAATGATCGAGAGCGCGGCCCCCATCGGTGCGTTGTTGAGCTTGAGGAACTGCGTCTGGATCATGTTCGAGATCATGGTCCCGCCGGCACCGCCGACGAGCTTGGGCGTCACGTAGTCACCAATCGTGGGAATGAACACGATCAGCACGGCCGCAACCACACCCTGCATCGACAGGGGCAGCGTGATACGCAGGAAGGTCGTGACCTTGTTCTCGCCCAGATCGAGGCTTGCCTCGAGGAACGAACGGTCGATCTTTTCCAGCGCCACGTAGATCGGCAGGATCGCGAAAGGCGCATAGGCATGGGCCAGCGTCAGAACCACCGCATTCACGTTATAAAGAATGAAGGTCAGTGGTTCGTCGATGATGTGCAAGGACATCAGCCCCGAGTTCACCACGCCGTTATAGCCCAAAATGACCTTCCACAGGAAAACGCGGATCAGGTAGCTGGTCCAGAACGGGATAGTGATCAGAAAAAGCCAGAGCGACTTGTGCGAGGTCGGCACCACGAAGGAAATGAAGTAGGCGACCGGATAGGCGAAAATCACCGTCGCGGTCGTTACCAGCCCCGAAATCATCAACGAACGCTTCAGCAACTGGCCGTAAACGGGATGAGAAAAGAACTCGCGGTAATTGGCTAAGGAGAAGGCCGTGTCGACCTTCATCGAATCTTGTGCGTCCTGACTCCAGAGTGAAAACAGGACGATGGCGCCGACTGGTATGGCCAGAAGCAGCACCGTGTAGATCAGCGGAGGGCTGACGAGTGTCAGGCCCCTGCGCTCATCAGCGGAGAGAAAACGTCGTTTTGACATGATTTGGAAAGACGACCCCTTGTTAGACGTTGCGCAACTTTGGCTCAAATTCTGGCATAATAAACCTGTATTCCACCAGTCCAGAACCGAATTTGATCATTTTATTTGCGCGGAATCGGCTCCCTTTGGGGCGGTTCGGCAACCTGAGGCAGGATAAATCGCCCGCCATGCACCCAAGAGGCGCGCCACGGCAATCGATTCCGCAAGAACTGGCATCATCGGGCAAGGTCGCAATCGGTCCGGTGGTCATCGTCCCCGCACGACTGCGCCCCACCTTGGTCCTTGGCGTCGTAAATCATGCGCAACCGCCACACGGCCTTCGGTCTTTGCGCGCGTTCATCGACCCAACCGGCCGGAAACAACCTGAACCAAGGCTGACCCACCGCGCAAAAAAGAAAAAGCGCGGACTTGCCGCGCTTTTCCAAATCGTAATGCGTCGAGACGTTTAGCGCTTCGAGAACTGGAAGCTGCGGCGCGCCTTGCGCTTGCCGTACTTCTTGCGTTCCACCACGCGGCTGTCGCGGGTCAGGAAACCAGCGGCCTTCAGCGCGGGGCGCAGCGTCGGGTCCCAAAGCTGCAGCGCCTTGGAGATGCCGTGCTTGACCGCACCGGCCTGACCCGACAGACCACCACCGGCGACGGTGGCGTAAACGTCGAACTGGCCCGAAACGCCGGCAACCTGGAAGGGCTGGCGCAGGATCATCTGCAGCACGGGACGGGCGAAGTAGACGGCCATTTCCTTGCCGTTGACGACGACCTTGCCCGAGCCGGGCTTGACCCAGACGCGGGCGACAGCGTCTTTACGCTTGCCGGTCGCGTAGGAACGGTTCTGGGCGTCACGCACGGGTTCGCGCGGGGCGGCAACTTCAACGACGGCGGCTTCGGCGACCGAACCGAGATCGTTCAGGGACTTGAGATCGGCCATGATTACGCGGTCCTTGTGTTCTTGGGGTTCATCGACTTGACGTCGAGAACTTCCGGCTTCTGCGCTTCCATGCCATGCTCGGTGCCGGCGAAAACGCGCAGGTGGGTCATCTGCTTGCGGCTCAGGCTGTTGCCCGGCAGCATGCGCTTGACGGCCTGCATGACAACGCGCTCGGGGTGTGCACCCTCAAGGATCTGGCCGGTGGTGCGGAACTTGATGCCGCCCGGATGGCCAGTGTGCCAGTAATGCTTTTCGTCACGCTTGTTGCCGGTGATTTGCACCTTGTCGGCGTTGATGACGATGACGTTGTCACCCATGTCCATGTGGGGGGTGAAGGACGGCTTGTGCTTGCCACGCAGCCGCATGGCGACGATCGAGGCGAGGCGGCCCAGAACAACGCCCTCGGCGTCGATCAGGATCCACTTCTTGTCGATGTCCGCCGGAGTCGCGGAAAAGGTCTTCATGTTACACCATCGGTTCTGGGGGCAAAGGCGCCCCTTTCGGATGGGCGGGTTATAAACGGAACCGCGCGAGCGTCAAGAGACGCCAGAATTATTTAGTCACGCAATAACAATAACTTAGCAGTGGGGTATTATTTTACCCCACGCTGGGGCGGGATCGAATAGGTCATCGAGGCCCGCGCAACCGCCTCGCGGCTTCCTTCCGATGTCAAAATGGCCTCGCCAACCGCCAACTGACGCCCGATCTTCAATATCCGCACCTCCGCCCGCAAATCCCTTCCCGCCAGCGGCTTGCGCAGAAAATCGATGCTGGCATTCGTCGTCACCGCCAGCGCCACGGGGCCGATACGCGACAGGATCGCCAGATAGATCCCCACATCGGCCAGCGCGAACATCGTCGGCCCCGATACCGTCTCGCCCGGCCGCAAATGCCGCGCGTCGGGACAAAGCCGCATGACCACGCCATCGGGCGTCACCGCATCCACCTCATAATCGGCCGCCTGCGGAAAATGCGCCTCCAGAAAGGCCTGCAGCGCGCTGCGATCCATGGCGATGTCCATGCCTCACCTTTCTTCTGACCCGCAATACCCCGGGGGGCGCCCCGTCAGGGGCGGGGGGCAGCGCCCCCCTGCCCGTTCAGAGCCCGTAGATCCCGCCGAATTTGGTCTGCAGATAGCTCAGCAACGGCTTTTCGCTCGGGGCTTTGCCGATGGCATGGGCAATGGTGTCACGCGGCTCGCGCAGGCCACCATGCTGCTGCAGGTTCGTGCGCAGCCAACCCGTCGCGGCCGACAGATCGCCCTTTGCCAGATCGTCGTCCAGCTTTGGCAGCGCCTCGCGCATCGCCTCGTAGAGGCAGCCGGCATAGACATTGCCAAGGCTATAGGTCGGGAAATAGCCAAAAAGCCCAGCCGACCAATGCACGTCTTGCAACAGACCATGCGAGGGCCTGTCCACCGCATAGCCGAAATCGGCCTTGAAACGGTCGTTCCATGCGGCCTCCAGATCGGCGACCTGCAACTCGCCCGCAATCAGCGCCCGTTCAAGGTCAAAGCGCATCATGATATGCAGGTTATACTGCACCTCATCGGCCTCGGTCCGGATATAGCCATTGGCCACACGGTTGACCGCCGCATAGAACGTGTCTTCGTCGGCAATGCCGAAATCCCCAAAGACATCGCGCATCCGTCCATAAAGCCAGCCGGTAAAGGGGCGGCTGCGGGCAAGCTGGTTTTCGTAGATGCGGCTCTGGCTTTCATGCACGCCCATCGACACGCCCTGCCCGACCGGCGTCAGCAGATAGGCGCGGTCGATGCCCTGTTCATAGGCGCCGTGACCGACCTCATGAATGGTGGAATAGAAACAGTTGAAGGGGTCCTCGGGATTGGTGCGCGTGGTGATGCGCACATCAAGGCCCGAGCCGGACGAGAAGGGATGCACCGCCTTGTCGATCCGTCCCCGGTTCAGGTCATAGCCAAAGGCCAGCGCCAGTTCGCGGCTGATCGCCAGTTGTCCGGCCTCGTCAAAGGTGCCGCTCAGCGCCTTGGGGGCAGGACGGTCAAGGATTGCGGTGCGCAGCGCGACCAGACCCGGTCGCAGGGCATCGAACATCGCGGCAAAGTCGGCAGCCTTGCCCGAGGGTTCGTAGTTGTCGACCAGCGCATCGTAAAGATCGCCGCCATCGGCCAGACACGACGCTTCTTCGCGACGCAGGGCGACGACCTTTTCCAGCACGGGCAAAAAGGCGGCAACGTCCTCGTCCTTGCGTGCCTTGATCCAGCTGTGCTGGGCGTGCGAGGTCGTCGAGGCCAGTTCGGCCGCCAGCCGCGCCGGCACCTTTTGCGCCTTTTCATAGCTGTGCCGGATGATCCGCAGCTGCGCCTTGGCCACGGCGTCCTTGGCCTCGGCCGC
>JAHEBS010000030.1 GCA_024642145.1 Marivivens sp. | reverse complement strand
CCTCGATCACGCGTGCATAGGCCAGAAACGGCAGCGCGTTACCCGGGTCCACCACCCAGTTGGCGTCGGTGGTCGTCTGGGTGTGGGTCATGTTCAGCGGGTTGAAAACGGGCTGGGTGACGCCGTTGTAGATGTTGCCGTCAAAGACGATGTTGCGCATCCGCGTCATGTCGAGCGCGGCAAAGGTGGTATCGACACGCTCGATCCGGTCAATATTCGTGGATAGCGCGCGGAACACATTCCCCACCACCGCAAGTCCGTGGACATAGTGACCCGCGCCATAGGGCTTGATCACCAGAAAATTGAACCAGCTCGCAACGTCGTTGCAGGTAAAGATATTGCCGGTCAGCGTCAGCCCGCCAAAGGAATACTGGGTGCCCAGCGCGGGTGATGCATCGTGTTCGTTGGTCCACTCGACAAAATTGTTGTCGATGTAGTTGCCGGTGATGGCTGTCTTGCAATTGGGGGTGGTCAGGATCACGCCGCCCTTGCGGACCCCTGCGGGGGTGTTGTCACCGTGGAACCAGTGGTTACCGGTGATCAGATTGCCCGTGCCCGCCAAGATCGCGAAATGCTTGAACATGACAATGCGGTTGTCGCGCAGCTTGACGTCATTGGCATTGGCGTTCAGCGCGATTGTCGTGCGGGCCTCGACCGCAAGGCCTTGTTCGTTCGACAGAAACTGACAGCGATCGATCAACATGCCCTGACAGCCTGTCCCGATCGAGGTAATGCCGCGGTCACGCGGTTTGGTCATATAGCAATCGCGCAGTTGAAAGATCAGCCCGTCAGTCGCCAACATGATGCCCGAGGCAACGCCGCTGCACTGGAACTCGATATCGTCAAGGATGAATGACGACAGACTGGAATAGCCCGCGAAATCGAGCATGTATTTGAAACGGGTGAAGGTATAGCTCTGCGTGCCTTCGGCATCATACAGCTCGGCCGACAGCGTTATGGTGGCCGTCGCCGTGTTGATGGCCTTGACGTAAATCTCGCGCCCCACGCCCGCTCCTTCGACCAGCGAGCCTACGGCGATGTTGGCGATGTTGGTCACGCCCGTCAGGCGCAGGGGGTTGGCGATGGCGTAGGTGGCCTGTGCGGTGGCCACCGCAGGCGCCCATGACGGACCATCTATGGCCTGTATCTGGCCATTGCGGATGACGCGGCGGGTGGCGAAAGAGGTCTTGGACCCTTCGGCGGCCTGCATGTCCATCGGCCCCGACAGATTGATCCGCCGCCCGCAAAGATCGAGGCTTTCATGGTCGGCAAAGTTCAAGAGCGCCTGATAGGCCTTGCGAAACGCCAGTTCTTCGTCGCCAAACGCATCGAGATAGCTGTTGTAGTCGTAGCTGCGCTGCAAGATCAGGCGCTTGTCGGCGGGCATGGTGATCTTGCCCTCGAACCGCACCGCGCTGTCGATGGTCACATGCTGGCCAAGGTAATAAAGCCCTTCGGGCACAAAGACCTCACGCCCCGCCGCAGCGGTATCTGCCGCCTCGAAGGCGGCCGAGTCGTCGGTGATCCCGTCGCCACGCGCGCCGTAATCACGGACATCGACGAGGCCCAACATGTCCCGCATGAAAACCGAGGTGACATCCTCGATCACGATATCCTCGACCCGCACGACACCGCCCGTCGCGCCCGTCAGGTCCAACCCCAGATGGCCATAGATCGCGCCGGGCCAGAACATATCGACACCCGTGCGCGCACCGGTGCCGATGATCGCTGTCACCGCGACGGGCACCCCATATTGCGTCAGCGCGACCGAAGGTCCGGTCTCGCTCAGGCCCGTGACATGCCCGCCCCCCGCACCGCCTGCCCAGCCGGCAATCCGCACCGAAGGCAATGCGCCCGCGACCGCCTTGACCCTTACTGTCACCCGCAGATAGCAGCCCGGCAGGATCGTGGTTTCGCCCATGTAGCGCAGCTTTTGCACCGAAGCGGTCTTGGTGATTTCAAGGCAGCCCGCGAAATCCTGATCGGCTGGCACGAAACTGCCACCACCCGAACCCGCATAGGTATCCGACCCCGGCGTGCCGTCGCCGCTGGACCAGACCGCCAGCCCCGCCGCAAAAGGCGGTGGCATCAGCACCAACCCGTCGGTAATCGCCTTGTTCATTCGCGCCCTCCGATGACCAAATGACCAGTCTCGGGACCGGTCGGATTTGGATCAGAGAACTAGCCAATCGCCGTAAAGGCGGCTTTGGCCCACCGTGACGGTGGGCCCTGCAACTGCGCTGTTACTGGCCGTCGCCAGCCAGAACACCGCTAAGACCGGCTTCGATCAGGGCAATGGTTTCGGACAGGCCGTAAAGCCGGATAAAGCCGCCAAAGCGGGGACCTTCAGAGGCGCCAAGCAGAACCTCGTAGATCGCCTTGAACCAGTCGCGCAGCGGCTCGAACCCGTGGATCTTGCCAACGGCAAAGACGACCGATTGCAAGAAGTCCTCGTTGCCATAGTCCACCTCGGGCAGCGGGTCGGTGCTGCCGGCCAGACGGTTTTTCTCGGCCAGCATCGCCAGCGCGGATTGCGGATCGCGCAGCGCCTCGGCCAGATTACGCAGCGCAGCGGCCTCGCGGTCGTCGGCGGCACGGAACACCTTGGTGGGGGCCACGTGGTCGTTGTAATAGCGCACGGCAAAGGCCGCCGCCTGATCAAGCTGCGGGTTGGCCTGCGGCGTCGCCCCGGGCGCGTAATTGCGGATAAAGCCCCAGAGCGTGTCTTTGTCCTGCGCCGACGCCGCCGAGGCGAGGTTCAAGAGCATCGCGAAAGACACCACCATATCCGAGGCGGGAACCTGACCGCGGTGGATGTGATAAACAGGGTTGGCCAATTGGCCTGCCGCATCCTGCGCGGGATAGGCGCGCAGTTGCTGGTGGTATTCATCCACCATCTTGGGGATCACGTCCCAATGCAGCCGCTTGGCGGTCTTGGGCTTTTGATACATGAAGTAGCTCAGGCTCTCGGTCGCGGCATAGGACAGCCATTCGTCAATGGTCAGGCCATTGCCCTTCGACTTCGAGATTTTCTGACCCACGTCGTCGAGGAACAGCTCGTAGGTAAAGTGATTGGGCTTTTTGGCCCCCAGAACCTCGCAGATGCCATCGTAGATCGGCGTGTTGGTCGAGTGGTCCTTGCCATACATCTCGAAATCGACGCCAAGTGCCGCCCAGCGCGCGCCGAAATCGGGCTTCCACTGCAGTTTGACGTTGCCGCCGGTGACAGGGAGCGTCCATTCGCGGCCCGTTTCGTCGTCAAAGGTGATGGTGCCGTCCTTGGCATTGACCTCTTTCATCGGGACATAGAGGACACGGCCCGTTTCGGGATGGATCGGCAGGAAACACGAATAGGTCTGCTGGCGTTCTTCGCGCAGCGAGGCCAGCATGATCTTCATGATCGCGTCATAGCGCTCTGCCGCCAGCCGCAGCGTGTCGTCGAAGCGGCCCGAGGCATAGAATTCGGTGGCCGAGATAAATTCGTATTCGAACCCGAACGTATCAAGGAACCGCCGCAACATGGCGTTGTTGTGGTGGCCAAAACTCTCGAACTCGCCAAAGGGATCGGGAACGCTGGTCAAAGGCTTTTGCACATTGGCCAGCAACAATTCGCGGTTCGGCACGTTTTCCGGAACCTTGCGCATACCGTCGAGGTCATCGGAAAAGCAGATCAGCCGCGTGGGAATATCCGACATCACCTCGAAGGCGCGTCGGATCATCGTGGTGCGCAGCACTTCGCCAAAGGTGCCGATATGCGGCAACCCCGAGGGGCCGTAGCCGGTTTCGAACAGCACATAACCCTTTTCCGGCGGCGCGTTTTCATAGCGTTTCATCAGCGCGCGGGCTTCTTCAAAGGGCCATGCCTTGGAACTCATCGCAATATCGCGCAGATCAGCCATAATATCTCTCGTTCGGAACCGTCACGCCCCATTGGCGGACATTGACGGCCTCCCTATTGCGAGGGGCGGTCGGCGTCAATAAATGTGACCCAGCGAGTTCAAGGAGCGTGACAAAATGATCGAAGATGCCCCCATGTCGCCAGAGGATGCGCTGGTTGCGCTGATGATCTGCGTTTCGGCCTCGGATGAAAGGCTGCGAACCTCGGAATTGGTCAAGATCAATAACGCGATCAACCACTTGCCGATTTTTGCCCAATACGACACCGACCGCCTGCCGCGCGTCAGCCATCTGGTCATGGACCTGCTGGACCAAGACGACGGGCTGGACGCTCTGTTTGGCCTCGTGCGCGACGCCCTGCCCGAGCGCCTGTTCGAGACGGCCTATGCGCTGGCTTGCGATGTGGCAGCGGCGGATGGTTACATTCCAGGCCCCGAGGGGCGCATGCTGGAAGAGGTGCGGGACGAGTTGAACATCGACCGCCTGCACGCCGCCGCGATCGAGCGCGGGGCGCGGGCGCGGCACATGACGTTCTAAAGCCGCGACCAGCGTCGTAACAGAGCCGCTTGCAGGGAATGTGCGTGGCTGCGCCATGTCCGCGCGCCGGGCGGCACCTCGTCCTCGCTGCCTTCGACCGCCAGACGCCGCGCGGCGTTGGTGCCGAATATCGCAAAGGCATAGTGCCCCCCACCGGGCGCGTCGAGATAGCCGGCAAGGTTCGACGCAAAGTTCAGCGTGCCGGTCTTGGCCACGACCCGCGGCAGATCGCCTTTCAGCGCATTGCCCTGATCGTCGGTCACCGTCACCTTCTTGAGCAACGGGCGCAGCAGTTCCTGCGACCGTGGGTCCGCCAGAAACGCCACCATTTCGGCCGCGCTGATACGCGACGAACCCGACAGCCCCGAATGATCGACAAACCGCGCCCGCGATCCGGTGCGGGTGCGCAGCCAATTGCCCATGGTGGTGGCCGAGGCCCGCAGGTTGCGCGGGGCCGTGCCAAGGGCGCGTGACGCCGCAAGACCCAGCATTTCAGCGGTCAGGTTTGTCGAATAATAAAGCATACCGCTGACGATCCGCGTCAACTCGCGGCTTTCGACGCGGGCAATTTCGCGGCCTGCGGGGGCCTCGGTCACAATCTGGGCCGCGGGCAAGGTCAGGCCCGCGCCGGCAGCTAGCGTCCGGAAAACGTCACCCGCATAGGCGGCGGGCTGATGCACCGGCAGCCAGCGCGTGCCGCCATCACCCAGCGCGCCGCGCGCCACGCTCCATTTTTCGACGCCACCGCGCTCTTGCAGACGATAGACAGGTAAATCGCGGTTATCTGTCTCGATGGTGGCAACGCGGGTTGCGGGTTGATAGCGCTCTGCGCGGGCGTCCAGTGTCAGCGTGTAATCGCCGCCCGCGCGTCGCCATTCGAAATAGACCCTGTTGAAATTGAGGGCGAAACCCGAAACGGCGGGGTTATAGTCCAGATAGTCCGGTTGCTCGGCATCGATCTCGCGGAATTCACCCGACGGTCCGGGCCAAACCAGAAAGCGCCCGCGCACGGCGCGCAGTCCGGCGGCAGCGGCAAGCGCCGCAAGATCCGCCAGATCATCCGTGTCCAGTTCGGGATCGCCACCTGCCGCAAGGATCACATCGCCCGAGGCGATCCCGTCTTGCAGCGTCCCGCTATACAAGAGCCGCGTTGCAAAGCGATGCGTTGGGCCCAGCGTTTCCAGCGCATAGACCGCCGTCACCGCCTTGGTCACGGATGCGGGCGGTTTGGAATTTTCGCTGGAAATCCCCTCGATCCGGCGCGCATGACCAAGGTCAAAGACCTCAAGGCTCAACTCGCCGTCAAAACCCGCGCGACGAACGACATCGGCAAGGGGCGGCAGATCGCTGGCTGCAACTGGGGCCGCGGCGGCCGAAGCCGGACGGCGGGGCGGACGCGTTGCGCGGTCCAAGACACCATCGGCCAGCGCCATGCCGGGCCAGAGGGCCAAGAGCCCGCCTATCATCGTCCGTCTGGTCGATTCCCGCCGCATGATCCGAGGCTAGCGGTCCTTTCGGGCGGCCTCAACGGCCCCCGCGCGCCACTTGCCGGCGCGCCGTATCTCGGTCGAGCTTTCGGGCCGCAGCGGCAGTTCCATAAAGCACCAAGCAGGGGCGGCGCTGTCCTTCAAGAGACGCGCATCGCTGGATGACAGCCGCGCCTGCGGATAGGTGCGCGCGGCCTTGGCGCCCCGCGCCCGCGTCAGCCCGTCCGGTCGCGCGAAAACGCCAATCGGCACGCTTTCCATGATGGCGCGCCAGTCCTGCCAGCGGTGGAAACCTTCAAGGTTGTCGGACCCCATCAACCAGACAAACC
Organism: Marivivens sp.; assembly: GCA_024642145.1. Lineage (GTDB taxonomy): Bacteria > Pseudomonadota > Alphaproteobacteria > Rhodobacterales > Rhodobacteraceae > JAHEBS01. The sequence continues at coordinate 14,879 of JAHEBS010000030.1, read as the reverse complement.
GCACGCCGGGATAGAGCCCGACCAGCCGTGCCAGCGTCTCGGAGGTGTAGCGCGTTCCCAGTTGGCGTTCGATATCGGAAACCACCACACGGGGATCATCCATCATGGCCCGCGCCGCGTCGATGCGGGCATCCATCGCCGCGGGTCCCTGCTGTTTCAGCGGATTGCCGGGCGAAACCAGCCACCAAACCCGATCCAGACCCAGACGCGTCAATGCCGCACGGGTAATGGCCACATGACCCGCATGCGGCGGGTCAAACGACCCGCCAAGCAGACCTATGGCCTGTCCCCTTGCTGCATATGGAAAGCCAAGCAATGCCAACCCCCGCGTTTTGCCCTTTGTGGCGCAAAAACGCGCGGGTGGGAATGTGGCTCAGTCGCCTTTGGCCCAGCGGTTGAACGCATCCTCGTTGGCCAGCTTGTCGATGGCGGCCAATTCTTTCTTGGTGAAGTCGAGGTTCGCCGCGGCCTGCGCGCAGTCGATGACCTGTTCGGGTTTTGAGGCCCCGATCAGCGCGCTGGTGATCCCGCCCTCGCGCAGAACCCAAGCAATGGCCATCTGCGCCAGCGTCTGACCACGGGCCATAGCGATATCGTTCAACCCGTTCAGAGCGGCGATAGCCTTGGCAGAGACCATATTGGGATCAAGGCTCTTGCCCTGCGTGGCGCGGCTGCCCTCGGGGATGCCGTTCAGATATTTGCCAGTGAGCATCCCCTGAGCCAGTGGCAGGAACGCGATCGACCCGATGCCCAGTTCACGCAACGTATCCTTCAACCCGTCGCGTTCGACCCAACGGTTGATCATGTTATACGATGGCTGGCTGATCACGCAGGGGGTGCCAAGCTCCTTGAGGATCGCCGCCGCACGGCGGGTCTGCTCGCTGTTGTAAGATGAGATCCCCGCATAAAGGGCCCGTCCCGACCGCACGATATGGTCCAGCGCGCCCATGGTTTCCTCGAGCGGGGTGTCGGGGTCGAAACGGTGGGAATAAAAGATATCGACGTAATCGAGCCCCAGCCGCTTGAGCGACTGGTCGCACGAGGCGATCAGATATTTGCGGCTGCCCCATTCACCATAGGGCCCGTCCCACATCAGATAGCCCGCCTTGGACGAAATGATCAGCTCGTCTCGGTAGCCTTTAAAATCGGAGGCAAGGATTTCGCCAAAGACGGTCTCGGCCGCACCGGGCGGTGGGCCGTAGTTGTTGGCCAGATCAAAATGGGTGATGCCGTGGTCAAAGGCGGTGCGGCAGATGGCTCGTTTGTTTTTCTTGCCGAAATCATCGCCAAAATTGTGCCACAGGCCAAGGCTGATGGCCGGCAGTTTCAGGCCCGAATTGCCACAGCGACGGTAGGGCATCGTGGCATAACGGTCGGCGGCGGGACGATAGGACATGGGCGCGGCTCCTGTGTGGTCGGCCAACACAGACACCCGCACGGGCGTCGCTGTCAAATCAAACCGATAGCGCAAACATATTTCGCCGCTTGGAAGCCTGCTGGGTTGCGACTAGCTTGCGGCGCATGACCCGAGATCTGCCCATTTCCATCACTGTCGTTGATCCCGAACTGCCTGCCGCGCGGGCCTGTCTCGGCGCCTATCTTGCGCTGCTGACAGAGCGTATTCCGGCAATGCCGGTCAGCCATGTTCCGGTGCCGGACCCCGACGCCCATCGCTATCGCGCCCCCGATGGCGTGTTCCTGTTAGCCACGCGGGGCGATGAGCCGCTGGGCTGTGTCTCGCTCAAGAAAATCCGGCCTGGCATCGCCGAGGTCAAACGGCTGTGGGTTGATCCCGCCGCGCGCGGCACGGGGCTTGCCCATCGGTTGATGGACCACGTCGAAGCCTTTGCCCGCAGCGCGGGCTATGTCACGCTTTGGCTGGATACCAACGAGAACCTGACCGAGGCCTTGGCCTTTTACCGAGGGCGCGGCTGGCATGTGATTGCGCCCTACACGGAATGGCCCGCCACGCATTGGTTCGGCAAAGCGCTCTGACCCCTTTCTGAGTTGCCCTTTCCGCCCCCCCGCACTATCTGGGGGCGATCTTTTGACAGGAATCCCTCTCATGGCCTCTTACCAGTTCGTTTACCACATGGATGGCGTGTCCAAGACCTATGCCGGCGGCAAGAAGGTCTTTGAGAATATCCGCCTGAACTTCCTCCCCGGTGTCAAAATCGGTGTGGTCGGTGTCAACGGCGCGGGTAAATCGTCGCTTCTGCGCATCTTGGCCGGCATGGACACGGATTTCACCGGCGAGGCATGGGCCGCCGAGGGCGCCAAGGTGGGCTACCTGCCGCAGGAACCCAAGCTCGACGAAGACAAGACGGTCCGCGAGAACGTGATGCTGGGCGTCGCCACGAAGAAGGCGATCCTCGACCGTTACAACGAACTCGCCATGAACTATTCCGACGAAACCGCCGACGAAATGGCGCGCCTGCAAGACGAAATCGACAGCCAGAACCTCTGGGACCTCGACAGTCAGGTCGACGTGTCGATGGAAGCGCTGCGCTGCCCGCCGGACGAGGCGATGCCCGGCAACCTCTCGGGTGGTGAGCGCCGCCGCGTGGCCTTGTGCAAGCTGCTCTTGGAAGCGCCCGACATGCTCTTGCTCGACGAACCGACCAACCACCTCGACGCGGAAACCATCGCTTGGCTGCAACAGCACCTGATCGACTACAAGGGCACGATCCTGATCGTCACCCACGACCGCTATTTCCTTGATGACATCACCGGCTGGATCCTTGAGTTGGACCGTGGCCGCGGCATCCCCTACGAGGGCAACTATTCGGCTTGGCTCGAACAAAAGGCCAAGCGGCTGGAACAGGAAGCCCGCGAGGACAAGGCCAAGCAAAAGACGCTGGAACGCGAACTCGAGTGGATCCGTCAGGGTGCCAAGGCCCGTCAGGCCAAGCAGAAGGCCCGTATCAACGCCTATAACGAATTGGCGGAAACCTCCGAGCGCGAAAAGATCGGCCGCGCCCAGATCGTTATCCCGAACGGCCCCCGCCTTGGCGGCAAGGTGATCGAGGTTGAAAACCTCGCCAAGCACATGGGCGACAAGCAACTGATCGAAGACCTGACGTTCAGCCTGCCGCCTGGCGCCATTGTCGGCGTCATCGGTCCGAACGGCGCGGGTAAGACCACGCTGTTCCGCATGCTGACGGGTCAAGAACAGCCCGATGGCGGCTCGGTCAGCTATGGCGACACGGTCAAACTCAGCTACGTCGACCAAAGCCGCGACACGCTCGGCGCCGACAAGACCGTTTGGGAAGAAATCTCGGGCGGGGCGGAATTGATCAGCCTTGGCGATGCCGAGGTCAACAGCCGCGCCTATTGTTCGTCCTTCAACTTCAAGGGTTCGGACCAGCAGAAAAAAGTGGGCCTTCTGTCAGGCGGCGAACGCAACCGCGTTCACATGGCCAAACTGCTGAAATCCGGCGGCAACGTTCTTTTGCTCGACGAACCGACCAACGACCTCGACGTGGAAACGCTGCGCGCGCTGGAAGACGCACTGATGGATTTTGCCGGTTGCGCCGTCGTCATTTCGCACGACCGTTTCTTCCTCGACCGGATCTGCACGCATATTCTGGCCTTCGAGGGCGAGGCGCATGTGGAATGGTTCCAAGGCGACTTTACCGCCTACGAAGAAGACAAAAAGCGCCGTCTGGGACCGGACGCGCTGGAACCCAAGCGGATCAAATACAAGAAGTTCGCGCGGTAATTCTGTTATCACCGCAGGAATATCTGGGCCGGAAACACCTGTGATTCCGGCCCTTTTCCGTTTTACCCCGCCAAGAGCCCTGCAAAGCATCCAGCGCGCACGGCCTCTAACATCCCCCTTGCTTTTCGCATCCTCCGCCTCTATATGCACCCCTGCGAACGATCTTCTATTCGACCCTTCTGTTTTCCGGCTCCGGCACACAGTCCTCGATCCAGACGTGACTTAGCCAAGCTGTCGCATCCTGCGGACAGGATTGAAAACACAAGGAATATTCACATGGCCACTGGCACCGTGAAATGGTTCAACACCACCAAAGGCTTCGGCTTTATCGCTCCCGATGGCGGCTCCAAGGACGTCTTCGTCCACATCTCCGCCGTTGAGCGCGCCGGCCTGACCGGTCTGAAAGACAACCAGAAAGTGACCTTCGACATCGAAGCCGGCCGTGACGGTCGTGAATCGGCGACGAACCTCAAGCTGGCCTGATTTCAGCCTGCCTGAATAAGAAACGCCCGGAAGCCTCGCTTCCGGGCGTTTTCTTTTGCGCCTGACGGGTCCGGTCCTAGCTGGACCACTGGATGATCGCGGTGGCGGACACGGCCCCCGACTGGCGTTTGACCTCTTTGCCACCTTTGAATTTCACCATGGTCGGGATGCTGCGGATGCCATAGCGCATTCCGGCTTTCTGCTCGGCCTCGGTATTGAGCTTGACCAGACGCGCCCTGCCCGCCAAGGCCGTGGCGGCCTTGGAAAACTCGGGCGCCATCATCCGGCAGGGACCGCACCACGGCGCCCAGAAATCGACGACCAAGGGCAGGTCATCGTTCTTGGCCGCCTTGTCGAGGGTCTTGAAATCCACCTCGATTGCCTTGTCGGATATCAACTTCGACCCGCAGAGCGCGCATTTGGGCCCAGCGGTCAGTTTGTCCTCGGGGACGCGGTTCACCTGACCGCAGTCCAGACAGGTCACTTTCAATGCGGCCATGGGGGCCTCCTTACACATCTGTTAATCGAGATATGTCCTGAGCGCCTTTAGCGCAAGGGCTCAGGCTAGCTCGGACGCCTCGCCCCTGCTTTCGCGCGCGGGCATGGGTGCTGCGGCGCTGACGACCAGACCTTGGATGTCCATTCCGCGGTCTTGCCGCAGCACAGCCGTTGTCGTGCTGATCGAGGTAAACCCCGCTGCTGCCAGCAGGTCGCTGACATAGGCCTGTGAATGCGCGTAGCGGCGCGAGGGCAACAGGGCAAAACCTTCGCCGTCATAGGCCTCGAGCGTAAAGTGAAAGGTGCCACCCGGCACCAGCGAACCCACGACCCAACCCACGATCCGTTCCAGCCTGCCCAGGTAGATCATGACGTCGGCGGCAATGATCGTGTCCCAACGGGCGCCCTCAAGCGCCAACTGGTTGATGTCGCATTTGACCAAGGCGTCATAGACGGCTTTGCCCTCGGCCACGCGCAGCATCTCGGCGGAAATGTCATAGCCCTCTAGCCAGACACTGCGCCCTGCGATGGCTGCCCCCATCAGCCCCGTCCCGCATCCCAGATCCAGCACACGGCCCATGCGCGCGGGCAGGTTCGCCGCGATGATCTGAGGTGCGCGATAGCCCAGCGCACCGACAAGCGAGGCCTCGAACTTGGGCGCGTATTGGTCAAAGAGAGTCTCGACAAAGGCCACGGTCATACGCTCGGCCACGGGGACCGCGCGCATCAGGTCAAGTTTGAGCCCCGCCCCCATGTGATCCGCAGGGTCGAGCGCCATCACGCGGCCATAGGCCTCGGCGGCGCGTTCCGGCTGGCCCGCGGCCTCGGCCATTTCGCCCAATTGCATCCAGCCGGCAACCCACGCGGGAACAAGGGTCAGCGTATCGGCCATCAGATCAGCGGCGGCCGCAAAATCGCCGTCGTCGAACAGCGCTTGGGCATAGGCATAGCGGCGATCGGCGTTCAAATCGCCAGAGGTGGTCTGGAAGGGGGGCATTGCTACACAGGGATCAGGTTTGGGCGCAGTCGCTCGGGCGGGCGTCTTCAGTGACGTCGCAGGCAAGACTAAGAATGGGGCTGGCGCATGATCCGAAGGGTTCCAAAGCTGCTCGCCTCTAGGGCCTCGCAGGCGTTTCAGTCAAGCCCTGTTGGGGTTTTCCGAAAATATCTTGCCGATTCGCGAATCCTCGCTCATTTTTCCGCACGCGAGTTACCTCAGATCTACCACTGTCTCCGACAACGGCCGCCAGTCTATCGATCGCAGCACTGACGAGCCAAGCCGCTGCATAGGGCGAGCGGAACATCAAGGAGACTACGGATGGCCACCGGTACCGTAAAATGGTTCAACGCCACCAAAGGCTTTGGCTTTATCGCGCCTGATGGCGGCGCCAAGGACGTGTTTGTTCACATCTCGGCTGTCGAGCGTTCGGGCCTGCAGGGTCTGAAGGACAACCAGAAGGTCAGCTATGACCTGCAAGCCGGCCGTGACGGTCGCGAAAGCGCTGTCGATCTCAAGATCATCGGCTAGAGCCCCCAGCCGCGGCGGCGGCCCTGCCGCGGCTATTCACCAATGCGCGACAAGAGCGTCTCGACCTCTGGTCCGAGCGCCTCGATCAGAATGTCCACGCCAGCCGCGCTCGGGTGCATGCCATCGGGTTGCATGAGCGTGTTCATATCCGCACCGCTCGAAACCGCCGCGACCAGCGGCGCGAAATAATCCGCAAACAGCACCGCCCCATAGGTCGCCGCCAAATCGGGAAAGATCGCGTTAAAGGCGTTTTCATAGGCGGCGCCATAATTGGCAATCGAAGGCACGGCGACCAGCATGCTGGGCAGCCCCTTTGCCGCGACCGCCTGCATGATCGCCTCAAGGTTCGCGCGCACCAACTGGGGGTCGGTGCCACGCAGCATATCATTGGCGCCAAGTTCGACGATGATCGCGTCGGCGGGATCGGCCAGCGTCCAGTCGATACGCGACAGGCCGCCACTGGTGGTATCGCCGGACACGCCTGCGTTGATGATGGTGACGTCATGCCCTCGCGCCCGCAACCACGCCTCAAGCCGCGCGGTCAGCCCCGCCTCGGGCGGCAGGCCGTAGCCTTGGGTCAGGCTGTCGCCAAAGGCGATCACCCGCAGCGCATCCGCCACGGCGCCACCCGCCCCAAACGACAGGAACGTGATAAGGGCAAGGTTGCCTGCAACCCGCTTGGCACCATATCCATGCACTAGGTAACGAAGGGCAGCGACAATGGGCGACAATGTTCTGAATCTGGACAGGGTTTCGCTGACCCTTGATGGCAACGCAGGCCCGGTGGCCATATTGCACGACATCACGCTGGCCGTCGCGGCGGGCGAAACCTTGGGGCTTGTCGGGCCAAGCGGTTCGGGCAAATCCTCGCTCCTCATGCTGATGGGCGGTCTCGAACAGTCGAGTTCCGGCACCGTCACGGCCTTGGGCCAGAATCTCACCACGATGAGCGAGGATGGGCTGGCGCGATTCCGCAGAGACAATATGGGGGTGGTGTTCCAGTCTTTCCACCTGATCCCGACAATGACCGCACTGGAAAATGTGGCCGTCCCGCTAGAGCTTGCGGGCCATCGCGACGCCATGGACCGCGCCCGCGCCGAATTGGTTGCCGTGGGGCTGGAAACCCGCGCGGCGCATTACCCGCGCGAACTATCGGGGGGCGAACAGCAGCGCGTGGCGCTGGCACGTGCCGCCGCGACGCGGCCACGTATCTTGCTTGCGGATGAACCCACAGGGAACCTCGACGAGGCCAATGGTCAGGCGATCATCGACCTTCTCTGGTCGCTGCGTGACCGCCATGGCGCAACGCTGATCATGGTGACACATGCCGCCGATCTGGCCCGCCGCTGTGACCGGATCATCAACCTGCGCGACGGGCGCATCGTGTCATGAGCCTGCGGCTCGCCGCACGTCTGGCGCTGCGCGAGTTGCGCGGGGGCCTTGCGGGGTTCCGCATCTTTCTGGCCTGTCTAATCCTCGGCGTGGCCGCGATTGCGGGCGTGGGCAGCATTCGCATGGCGATCCTGACAGGGTTGGTCGAACAGGGCGCCACATTGTTGGGGGGCGATGCGCAGGCCGAATTCACCTATCGCTTTGCCACGGACGCCGAAAAGGCATGGATGGGCGCTCAGGCGCAGCGCCTGTCCGAGACCGCCGATTTCCGTTCCATGGCCACCGCGCATGATACCCATGCGCTGACGCAGGTGCGCGCCGTTGATGCGGATTATCCGCTTTTCGGTGCGGTCACACTCGATCCGCCCATGCCGCTCGACGCCGCACTGGCGGGCCGCGACGGCCTGCCCGGCACGGTGATGGAGCCCGCCTTGGCCACAAGGTTGGGCGTGGCCGCTGGGGATCGTGTCGACATCGGCGGCGGGTCGTTTGTCTTGATGGCGCTTTTGGACAGCTACCCTGACAACGCCGCGGGCGGATTTGGCTTTGGCCCGCGCAGCATCGCGCGCATGACCGATCTGCAGGCGGCGGGGCTCTTGTCGCCCGGCACCCTGTTCTCGACGCAATACCGGCTCGATCTGCCAGACGGCATCAACCTAGATACACTGGGGGCCGAGGCCGACAGGCTCTGGCGTGATACCGGTCTGCGTTGGCAAGACGCGCGGCGCGGTGCGCCCGGCACTGACCGGTTTGTCAGCCGCATCGGGGATTTCCTGATCCTTGTCGGCTTGGCCGGACTGGCCGTTGGCGGTGTGGGCGTCGGTGCTGCCGTGCGCGCCTATCTGGGGGCCAAAACCGGTGTCATCGCCACGCTCAAGACGCTTGGGGCCGGTCGGCGGTTGGTGTTTCAGACCTATCTGATCCAGATTGGCGCACTTGCGGCGCTGGGTGTCGCGGGCGGCGTTCTTCTGGGCGTGGGCGCACCGATACTGTTTGCGCCGCTTATTGTGGCGCAGTTGCCTTTGCCCATTGCCATCGGCCTTTACCCCGCACCCATGGCCGAGGCGGCACTTTATGGCGGGCTGGTTGCGCTGATCTTTACGCTCTGGCCTCTGTCACGCGCAGCCGAGGTGCGGGCCGCCGCGCTTTACCGTGACGCGCTCGGGAAGGCGCGCAGATTGCCAAGAGCCGGTTCACTGATCGCCATCGCCTTGGCGCTGGGCCTGCTGGTCGGGTCAGCGGGCTGGTTCACCGGCAGTTGGCGTCTGACGCTGTGGACCGCGGTGGCGATCGCGGGCTCGCTCATCGCGCTGGCGCTTGCTGCTTGGCTGATCCGCAGGCTTGCCCGCCGGATGCGGCGGCGGTTGCGCCACGGCGCGGCGCTGCGGCTGGCGCTGGCCGCCATTGCCGACCCGCGGGGCGAGGCTTTGCCCGTGGTGCTTTCCCTGGGCCTTGGCCTGTCGGTTCTGGCCTCGGTCGGCCAGATTGACGGTAATCTGCGGGCGGCCTTCACCAATGAATTGCCCGCCCGCGCGCCATCGTTCTTTTTCGTCGACATCCAGCCCGACCAGATCACCGCCTTTCGCGCGCTTGTGCGCGACGACCCCGAGGTGACGCGCGTGCAGGCCGCGCCCATGCTGCGCGGCATCATCACCCGCATCAACGGCCAACCCGCCGAAGAGGTCGCGGGTCATCACTGGGTGCTGGAGGGCGACCGCGGCGTGACCTATTCGGCCAAGCAGCCCTCGGACGTGACACTGACCGCTGGCGCATGGTGGCCCGAGGATTATGATGGACCACCGCAGGTCAGCTTTTCTGCGGACGAAGCAGCCGAGATGGGCCTGAAACTGGGCGATACGATCACGGTCAATATTCTTGGCCGCGACATCACCGCCACCATCACATCCTTCCGCGCCGTGCATTTCGAAAGCGCGGGCATGGGATTTGTCATGTCGATGGACCCCGCCGCGATCGCCGCGGCCCCCCATAGCTGGATCGCCACGGTCTATGCCGCCCCGCAGGCCGAACCGCGCGTGCTTGCCGCGGTGTCCGACCGCTGGCCGAACGTCACCGCGATCTCGATCCGAGAGGGGATCGACGAGGTGATCAAACTCGTCTCGGGCATAGCAGCGGGGGTGCGGATAGGTGCGCTGGCAACACTGGTCACAGGCATTCTTGTGTTGATCGGGGCAGCGGCGGCGGGGCAGCCCGCGCGCAACTACGAAGCGGCGGTCCTGAAAACCGTGGGGGCCACGCGCGGGCGCATTCTGACCAGCTTTCTCTTGCGGGCGGGTCTTTTGGGGCTGGCGGCGGGTCTGGTTGCGACAGCCTCGGGGATCGCGGGGGCCTATGCGGTCATGCGCTGGGTCATGGAAACCGAGTTTGCCGTGATCTGGGGCAATGTCGCCGTCATCATCCTTGGGGGCATTGGCGCGACGCTGGGCGCGGGCGTCGGATTTGCACTGGCGGCGCTGGGCGCCAAGCCATCGGGCATCTTGCGGGGGCGGGAATGAGCCACCCACGGTTTTTTGGATATGGCTCGCTGGTCAATCTGGCCACGCATGATTACGCCGACCCGCGTCCGGCCCGCCTGTTGGGCTGGCGACGTATCTGGCGGCATACGGACCTGCGACCGGCGGCCTTTCTGTCCGTCGAACGCGCCGCCGGCGTCGAGATCGAGGGCATAACCGCGGGCGTGCCCGGCGCGGATTGGGCAGCGCTGGACGCCCGCGAATATGCCTATATCCGCCGCGACGTCAGCCATGAGGTCACGCCAAGCCACGGCGAAACGGCGGTTTACGAGGTCGAGGCAAGCCGCCTTGTCGCCCCTGACGTGGCCCATCCCATCTTGCTGAGCTACCTTGATGTGGTGGTGCAGGGCTTCTTGCGGGTTCATGGGGCCGATGGCGCGGCGCGGTTTTTTGCCACCACGTCGGGCTGGCAGGCACCCATCCTGAACGACCGCCATGCGCCCCGCTATCCACGCGCACAAACCCTGTCGGCGGCGGAAACCGCCACCGTGGATCAGGCGCTTGCGCAGCTTGGCGCGCGGGTTATTTCAGCGACGGCTTGACCTGCATCAGCGGCAGGAACTCGGCCATTTCCGGACCACGGTCGCGGCCTGTCACCAGACGGCGAAGCGGCATGAAAAGCCCTTTGCCCTTGCGGCCCGTCGCGGCTTTGACCGCCTCGGTCCACTGCGCCCAAGCGTCGGCGCCATAGGGCGGCTCGCCCAAAAGGCCCAGTGCGATGGCGGCGAATTCGGTGTCCTCGGCATCCGCGAAACCGACACCGCCCTTTGACACGACATCCCACCAAGGGGCGAGGTCGGTCAGATAGGTGATGTTCTCGCGCACTACGGTCCAAAAGGCCTCGGCCTTGTCCGCAGGCACGCCAGCATCGGCAATGACACCCGCGACATCTGCAAAGGGCTTGGCCGCGTTGACCCGCGCGGTCATGGGCACCAGATCCTCAGGGTCGAACTTGGTCGGCGCCACGCCGAACGACCCGACGCGGAAGCCCCCGACCATATCGGTCACGTTGCTGTAAAGCTCGATCGGTTCAGACGAACCCAGACGCGCCATCAGCGAAATCACGGCCATAGGCTCGATCCCCTGCGCGCGCAGGTCACGCAGCGCGAGGTTGCCCAGACGTTTGGACAGCTTTTCCCCGTCGGGACCGGTCAAGAGCGAGTGGTGGGCAAAGTTCGGCACCTTGCCGCCCAGCGCCTTGATGATCTGGATCTGGGTGGCGGTGTTGGTCACGTGGTCGGCACCGCGCACGATGTCGGTCACGGCCATTTCCACGTCATCGACGACCGAGGCGAAGGTATACAGGATCTGGCCATTGTCCTTGATCAGCACTGGATCCGACAGGCTGGCCGCGTCAATCGACAGATCGCCAAGGATGCCATCGGTCCATTCGATGCGTTCCCAATCCAGCTTGAACCGCCAGTGGCTGCCGCCGCGTTCGGCGCGCAGTCGGTCCTTGTCGGCCTCGGACAGGTTCAGCGCGGCGCGGTCATAAACCGGCGGCTTGCCCATGTTCAGCTGTTTCTTGCGCTTCAGGTCCAGCTCGACCGGAGTTTCGAAACATTCGTAGATCCGCCCCATCTCGATCAGCCGCGCCTTGGCCGCCATATAGCGGTCCATGCGCTGCGACTGCACCTCGATCTGGTCCCAGTTCAGGCCCAGCCAAGTCAACGCATCCTTTACCCCGTCCACATATTCGGGCTTGGACCGTTCCTGATCGGTATCGTCGATCCGCAGAATGAATTTGCCGCCATTCTGGCGCGCGATGGCATAGTTCATCAGCGCGGCGCGCAGGTTGCCAATATGCAGCCAGCCAGTGGGCGAAGGGGCGAAACGGGTAACGGTCATTGGGGTTCTCCTGTCAGCGTGCCTCTTTCACAACCGCGCGGATTTGTCCATATGAGGCCCATGGACCATATCGCCCCCACCTGTGAAGAGATCGAAGAACTCGCCCGCCAGACCGTGGCCGAGTTGCCCCGCGCCTTTCGGCCCCGCGCGCAGGAGGTCGTGATCCGCTGCGTGGATTTCGCCGATGACGACACGCTCGTCGAAATGGAGATCGAGCCTTTCGAGCTGACGGGTCTTTATGACGGCATCCCCCTCACCGAAAAGTCGACCTTTGACCAACCTCTCGGCCCCGACGTGATCTGGCTGTTCCGCCGCCCGATCCTGGATGAATGGGCCGAGCGCGGCGACGTGACCATCGTCGATATGGTCAAACATGTCTTGATCCATGAAATGGCGCATCATTTCGGCTGGTCGGACGACGATATCGCCGCCATCGACCAGTGGTGGACCTGACCACAGGCCTTTGATGCTTTGGGTTGCGCCACGCGCACGACGCTCTATGTTAGCGCCAACATCGGAGGCGCCATGCGCGATATCCTTACAGTTTCGTTTAATCCGGCCCTCGACATCTCGACCTCGGTCGAAGAGGTCAGACCCGACATCAAACTGCGCTGCGACAGGCCGCGCTACGATCCTGGCGGTGGCGGGCTGAACGTGGCGCGCGCCGTGTCGATCCTTGGCGGGCATGCCATGTCCTTTATCGCCCTTGGCGGCGGCACGGGCGAGGCTTTGCGGCAACTGGTGGCGGCAGAGGGCATTCCGATTCTGACCTACCCCGCGCCCGGCGAAACGCGGCATTCATTTGCCGTGGAGGATCGCACCACCGGACACCAGTTCCGGTTCACCCTGCCCGGTCCGGTCTGGTCGCCCGACGATCTGGCGCGCGCCGTCGCTGCGATTGATCGCGCGACACCCGAGGGCGCGGTGGTGGTTCTGTCGGGCTCCGGTCCGCTGGGGGCGCCTGCCTCGCTTTACCTCGACATCATGACCGCGTTGGCGGACAAATCGCCCGAGGTGATCATCGACACCTCAGGCACGGCGCTGTCCAAGGTCGCGGCTGGCGGCGTGGCGCGGCCGCATGTCCTGCGCATGGACGACGAAGAGGCCGCGGGTCTTGCCGGAAAACCCATGGCCTCGCGCCGCGACGCCGCCGATTTCGCCGAGGCGCTGGTGGTCAAGGGCATTGCGGACCGCGTCATCGTGGCGCTTGGCGCAGATGGATCGGTCATGGCCGATGGCGCGCGGCGGCTGCATGTGACCGCCCCCAAAGTGCCGGTCCGCTCAAAGATCGGCGCGGGCGACAGCTTTGTCGGGGCCTTCGCCCTGTCACTGGCGCGCGGTGACGATGATGCCGAGGCGCTGCGGCTGGGCGCCACCTCTGCTGCGGCGGCGGTCATGACCGAAGGCACGGAACTCTGCCGCGCCTCCGACGTCGAGGCGCTGTTGCCACAGGCCGTGCTGAGCGAGGTCTAGGTCGCCTCGACAGGCCAATGTGTGGCCAGATCGTCCAGTCCTGCACGGATCAGCCGTTTCAGCACCTCTTGGTCCACATCGGCGAGCTTCTTGATGTAGAGACAGGACTTGCCGATCTTGTGCTTGCCCAGATCCTTCAGAATGGTCGAATGATCGGCATATCCGGGCATGATGTAGATCACATGGTTGGCCTTGCGCGGGGCAAAGCCCGTGGCGCACATGTCGCCTTCGCGCCCCGTCGCATAGCGATAGTGATAGCGCCCGTAGCCAATGATCGACGGCCCCCACATGCGCGGCACGAAACCCGTCACTTCACGAAAAATCGCGTCCAGATCGCGCGCCTCGACCTCGCGGCGCGGATCGTCGAGCCCGTTGATATAGGACTCGATCTCGACAGGGGTCGGTGCGGTCTTGTTGGGACTGGCCATGTCACCAGCTTAGCCGCCAAATTCCCTTAGCGAAAGGCCGGACCATGCGCCCAGATGGTCAACGACCGACGGGCGCCTTGGGTCACGGGCGTCACACGATGTAGCAGAAACGAGGGGAATATCGTAGCGGTGCCCCGCGTGCGCGGTGCATCTGTGATCGCGGTCGAGGGCATTACCTGCAAAGTGCCGCCCACATAATCCTCGGGCGCGCTCAACTGGATGACCATGGTCAGCTTGCGCTTGGACGCCAAGCGGCCCTCGCCGATATCCGAATGCCAGTCGAAATGGCCCTCGCGCTCGGCCCCGTAGCGGGCGACTTGCGCGCTTTCCGCGAACTCGCGCAGGTCAAAATCATAGACCGCGCGATTGGCGTCGCGGACCACGTCGATGATCCGGTCCATGACCCACTCGGCCCCCGCAACATCGTCAAGCCAGACCAGATCTGCGCGGCGGATGTTATGTTCGGTATTCAGCCCGACAAGTCGGGCATCCGAGGCGGGCGCTGCCTCGGCCAAGGCGACCACTCGGTCGCATTCCTCATTGCTGAAGGCCCCGTCGATCGAATGGACGGCGATCATTTTGGCACCTGAAAAATTGGGGTAGCGCGCGCTCATTGCGCTGCCGCCCTGCCGCCGTCAATGGGGTATCTTGGGCCTAGCTCTTGTCGCGCCAGCGGTTGACGATCGGATAGCGCCGATCCAGCCAGAAGGCGCGATGCGTCAGCTTGGTGCCGGGCGCGGACTGGAACCGCTTGTATTCGCTATTGCGGACCAGCGATTCAACGCGCGTCACCATTGCCCGATCATAGCCGGCGGCCACGATTTCGGCCACCGAGTGGTCATCATCCACCATCATCTCGAGGATCGCATCCAAGACCGGATAGGGCGGCAGGCTGTCCTCGTCCTTCTGATCGGGACGCAATTCTGCCGACGGTGGTTTGTCGATCACACGGGGCGTAATGACCTCGCCCGCGGGGC
>JAHEBS010000029.1 GCA_024642145.1 Marivivens sp. | reverse complement strand
AACTGGCCCGTCAGGAATTGCGGGCCCATGAGGTCAGGCTCTTGCGCGCCTAAAGCGGCCCGGGCCTGCGTTCTTCGGTCAAAAGCACATTGGCCTCGACATCGCCCACCCCCGGCAAGGTCATGATCCGCCGTCGCAACACCCGCTCGAAATCGGCGATATCATGGGCGACGACCCGCAGACGGTAATCATAGAGGCCCAGAACATGTTCGACCGTCTGCACCTCGCGGATGGCACTGACCGCACGTTCGAAATCCTCAAGGCTCACGCGTCCTTTGGCAGCCAGTTTGATGCCCAGAAACACCGTCACCCCGAACCCGAGCTTTTCAGGGTCCAGCACCAGCCTGCGCCCCGCGATAACGCCCGCCTCTTCCAGTCGCCGCACCCGTCGCCAGGCGGCGGGTTGTGACAGGCCCAGCCTGCGCCCCAACTGGCTCGCGGGTTGGCCCGCATCCTCTTGCAGCGCGCGGATCAGCTTGCGGTCGATATCATCCAGATCGATGGTCATAGCGGCAACGCCTCGTCACGCTTGACGGCGGCCACGGTCATCAGCGCCTCGATATCGGCGATATGTGGCAAGGTCAGCACCTTGTCGCGATAGATCTGCTGCCAATGCCCCAGATCACGCGCCACGATATGCAGCCGCACATCGACGCGGCCAAGAAAGGTCTGGATCTCGATGACCTCGGCCACCCTGCGCGCCGCCTCCAGAAATTCGTCAAAGGCGCGGGGCATGGTCTTGTCCAGCGTGATGCGCAACGAAACCGCCACCGCATAGCCCAAGGCCCGCCAATCGATCACCGCCTCGATGCCGCGGATCACCCCTGCCTCGCGCAGCCGCTCGACCCGCCGCGTGGCCTTGCCCGTGGTCAGATCACAGCGCTCCGCCAGTTCCGGCAGGTTGAGCGTCGGTTCGGCCTGCATCAGGCGCAGGATCTTGCGGTCGAGGTCATCAAGCATGATAATCTCACTAATTCGCCTTTCTGCGAATGACAACTTGTTCTTCTGACGAAAAATACCCGAAATCACCATCGCCACTGGCCCGGACCACGCCTAGATTGCGCGCCATATCGAACGCCAACGGGAAGGATCTCCAAAATGCGCGTCTATTACGATCGCGACTGCGATGTGAACCTCATCAAAGACAAAAAGGTCGCCATCCTCGGCTATGGCAGCCAGGGTCACGCCCATGCGCTGAACCTGCGCGACAGCGGCGCCAAGAACCTTGTCGTGGCGCTCCGCCCCGGTTCGCCCTCGGCCAAGAAGGCCGAAGGTGAAGGCCTCAAGGTCATGGGCATTGCCGAAGCCGCCGCATGGTGTGACGTGATCATGTTCACCATGCCTGACGAGCTGCAGGCCGAAACCTACAAGAAATACGTCCACGACAACCTGCGTGAAGGTGCTGCGATTGCCTTCGCCCACGGTCTGAACGTGCATTTCGGTCTGATCGAGCCCAAGCCCGGCGTCGACGTGATCATGATGGCCCCCAAGGGCCCCGGCCACACCGTGCGTGGCGAATACACCAAGGGCGGCGGCGTGCCCTGCCTCGTGGCTGTCCATCAAGACGCGACCGGCAAGGCCATGGAAATCGGCCTGTCGTATTGCTCGGCCATCGGTGGCGGCCGCTCGGGCATCATCGAAACCAACTTCCGTCAGGAATGTGAAACCGACCTCTTCGGCGAACAGGCTGTTCTCTGCGGCGGTCTGGTCGAGTTGATCCGCATGGGCTTTGAAACCCTTGTCGAGGCCGGGTACGAGCCCGAAATGGCCTATTTCGAATGCCTGCACGAAGTGAAGCTGATCGTGGACCTGATCTACGAAGGCGGCATCGCCAACATGAACTACTCGATCTCGAACACCGCCGAATACGGTGAATATGTCTCGGGTCCGCGCATCCTGCCCTACGACGAGACCAAGGCCCGCATGAAAGCGGTTCTCTCGGACATCCAGACCGGCAAGTTCGTGCGTGACTTCATGCAAGAAAACGCCGTGGGCCAGCCCTTCTTCAAGGCGACCCGCCGCATCAACGACGAGCATCAGATCGAACAGGTCGGTGAAAAGCTGCGCGCCATGATGCCTTGGATTTCCAAGGGCAAGATGGTCGACAAGGCCCGCAACTAAGCGCTCGACGCATCCAAGGTCAAAGGGCGCCCCCGTGGCGCCCTTTTTCGTTTTGGCCTTACCGCCCCTGCAATCTCGGGCTGCAAATTTTGGGCACCACCTTTGCCGCAGCCATGCTAGAACCTGCCTGAACACGGAGGATCCCATGCATACCCCGTCTCCAGAAAACAGCATCGAAACGGTTCCCGCCCGACCATGGGCTTTGGTCGGTTTCGGTTTTCTCGCGCTCGCGCTGGCCTTTTCGGCCCGTGCAGCCCTCGGGTTGATCATGCCCGTCTGGGAGACCGAGTTCGGCTGGTCCAAAAGCTTTATGTCCGGCGCGGGGGCTGGGGCGCTTTTGGTCATGGCCATCGTTGCGCCCTTTGCCGGACGGCTGGTTGACCGGATGGGGCCACGCTTTACCCTCAACCTCGGGCTTGGCGTCTTGGGGGTGGGCTGCGCGATGGTCGCGCTTGCCAATGGCAAGCTGATGTTCGCGCTTGGGTTCTCGATCTTCTGTGGCATGGGTTTTGGCATTGTCGCCACCCACGCCGTGGCAACAGCGGTGACGCGGGCCTTTGTCACCAAGCCGGGCCTGCCGACAGGTATCGCCACCTCCGGTTCGACAGGCGGCCAATTCCTGATCGTGCCGTTGATCGCCGTTCTGCTATCGACCGTTGGCTGGCGGTGGAGCTTTGGTGCGCTGGCGATCGCAAGCGTCGCTTTGATCCCTTGTATCCGCGCGATCATGCAACGCCCCGCGGCCAAAGGCGAAGCTGCCGCCAAAGCCCCGAGCATGGCACAGGACTTTGGCACGATCCTGCGACGCCCTGCGTTCCACGCGCTGTTCTGGAGCTATCTGATCTGCGGCTTCACCTCGAGCGGGGCTATCGAAACGCATCTGTTGCCCTTTGCCGCCTTTTGCGGCTTTGCCCCCCTGCCCAGTGCGACCGCCTATGGTTTGCTGTCGCTGGTCAATCTGGCGGGCATGATCGGCGCGGGCTGGCTGACCGACCGCGTCAACCGACCCCTGCTGTTGGGAACGATCTATCTGCTGCGCGCCATGACCTATATCATCTTGGCCAATATGCCCGGCACCTCGATTGAGACCTTGTTCCTGTTTGCGGTGCTGTTTGGCATGGTCGATTACGCAACCGTGCCCGTGACGGCGAGCCTGACCGCAAGCCACGTAGGCCTGCCCGTCATGGGGCAGGCGATGGGCATGATCTCGGCCGGACATGCGCTCGGCGCGGCGTCGGCGGCATTTTTTGGCGGTTACATCGTTGACCTGACTGGGGAATACGCGCTGTTGTGGCTTGGCGCGATCTGGCTATTGGTCGCGGCGGGCGTTATGTCTTTCGTGATCCTGCGCCTGTCACCCGCGCCCGTTGAACAAGAGGCTCTGGCCGCCTAGCCCGAGCAAGGGGTAAACCAATGACAATCGACCGCGATACCCGTGCCTTTCTGTTGTTACTGGGGATCTTTGTCGCGGCGACGATGTTGTCATCCATCCTGCCCCAATGGGTGCCACTGCCGCCGGGAACGGTCCTGCCCAGCAAGACCTATATGGCCTTGGTCAATGGCGGCTTTGCGCTGGGAGCCTATGGGGTCTTGGGGTTGATCGGCCTCGGCCTTGCGCGCCGCAACGGATTTGCCCCGCTCTGGCCTGCCACGATCGACCGCCAGCGGCTGTTTGTGCAACCCATGATCATCGGTGCGGTGATCGGTCTGGTCTTTATCCCCGCCGATCTGCTGTTCCAGCGCCTGCACGGGCTTGGCGCCTTGCCCCATCCGCCCTTCCCGCAATCCATCATCGCCTCGATCGCGGCAGGGATCGGTGAAGAGCTGATGTTCAGGCTCTTTTTCATCAGCCTCTGGTTCTGGGTTCTGGACCGGCTGATCTTTCGTGGTCGCGCGCGCGGCCTGTTGTTCTGGAGCGTCGCGTTCACCGCGGCGCTGGTCTTTGCGCTGGGGCATCTGCCTGCCCTGATGTCGCTTTTGGGGCGCGAGATCACGACCGAGGCGATGGCCGCGCTGCCGCCCACGCTGCTGGTCGAGGTCGTCCTACTAAACGGCGCCCTGTCTTTGGTCACGGCCAAGGCACTGCGCGATCATGGCTTTGTCGCAGCTGCCGGTATCCACTTTTGGGCGGATATTGTCTGGCACGTGGTCTGGGGGCCGTTCAGCGGCTAGCCGCGGCCTCGACCTCGGCCACAATGCCACCCACGACCTCGTGCAACAGCGCCTCGTCCTCGCATTCGGCCATGACACGGATCAGGGGTTCGGTGCCTGACTTGCGGATCAAGATGCGGCCCTTGCCCGCGATCCGCGCCTCGCTGTCAGCGATCACCGCCTGCACCGATGCCGCGTCGAGCGGTTTTTGCCCTGCGCCGAAACGCACGTTTTTCAGCATCTGCGGCACGGTCTCGAACTGATGCGCGAGATCCGAGGCGGTCTTGCCCGTCTCGACCATGGACGCAAGGAACTGCAGCCCCGCCAGAAGCCCGTCGCCCGTGGTGGCGTAATCGGTCATCACGATATGGCCCGACTGCTCGCCGCCCAAGTTGAACCCGCCCGCGCGCATACGCTCGACCACATAGCGGTCGCCCACGGCGGTGCGTTCCAGCCGCAGGCCGCGTGCATCCAGATAACGCTCGAGCCCGAGGTTGGACATCACCGTGGCCACCAGCGCCCCGCCCCGCAGTCGGCCTTGCGCGGCCCAGCGGCTGGCAAAAAGCCCCATGATCTGGTCGCCATCGGCCACCTGACCCTTTTCGTCGATGATCATCACGCGGTCGGCGTCGCCATCAAGGCTGATGCCGACATGCGCACCATGCGCCACCACCGCTTCGGCGCAGGCCTGCGGATGGGTCGAGCCGCAGCCCGCATTGATGTTCTTGCCGTCCGGCGACACGCCGATCGCGATCACCTCGGCGCCAAGTTCCCACAGCACATCGGGGGCCGTGCGATAGGCCGCACCATTAGCGCAATCCACCACGACCTTGAGCCCGTTCAGACGCAGACCGGCCGGAAACGTGCCCTTGATCCGCTCGCCATAGCGGAAGCGGCCGTCGTCGATGCGTTTGGCGCGCCCGATGTTGTGGGCCTGCGCGGGTTCGATTTCACCTGCCACAAGGTCAGAGATCTCGGCCTCGGCCTGATCGCTCAGCTTGAAGCCATCGGGCCCGAAAAACTTGATGCCGTTGTCGGTATGGGGGTTGTGACTGGCCGAGATCATGATGCCAAGGCAGGCCCGCAGCGATGTGGTCAGCATCCCCACCGCAGGCGTGGGCACGGGGCCAAGCAAAAAGACGTTCAGCCCCGTCGAGGTCAGACCCGCCGTCAGCGCGTTTTCCAGCATATAGCCCGAAAGCCGCGTATCCTTGCCGATGACCACGCGATGCGCGCTGGACCCATCCTGACGAAAATAGCGACCCGCCGCCGCACCCAGCCGCAGCGCCATTTCGGCGGTCATCGGCCATTCATTGGCGCGCCCGCGCACACCGTCGGTTCCGAAAAGAGATTTACCCATGAACTGCTGTCCCGTTTACTGCCTGATGCAGGCTCAAGGCCTGTCTTGTTTCACCCACGTCATGGACGCGCAGCACCTGCACGCCCTGTCCGGCCCCCCAAAGCGCCACCGCAACCGACCCCGGCATGCGCGCGCGCGGCTCTGTTGCCCCGCTGATCGTGCCGATGAACCGCTTGCGCGAGACGCCCAGCAAGAGGCCGGTGCCAAGTGCATGATAGAGCGAAATCCGTTCGATCACGCTCAAATTATGTTGCAGCGTCTTGCCAAAGCCGATGCCCGGATCGACGAGGATATTGGCGCGCTGCAGACCGGCGGCCTCGGCGGCCTGAATACGCGCCTCGAGGAAGTCATAAATATCCAGCAGCACGTCGTCGTAGCGCGGGTCGTCCTGCATGGTGGCGGGGTCGCCCTGCATATGCATCAGACAGATCGGCGCACCGCGCGCGGCGGCTACCGGCCCCAACGCCGCGTCATGGGCCAGCGCGGTCACATCATTAACCATATCGGCCCCCGCATCGAGCGCGGCGGCCGCGACATCGGCCTTGCGCGTGTCGATACTGACGGGGGTCATGCATCCGCCTGACCGCAGGGCGGCAATCACCGGCGCGGTGCGGGCGATTTCTTCGGCGGCGGGCACGGGCGCTGCGCCGGGTCGGGTGCTTTCGCCCCCGATGTCCAGAATATCGGCCCCCTCGCGCACCATCAGCCCCGCCTGTGCCAGCGCGGCCTCGGCCCCTGCGAAGAGCCCACCATCGGAAAAGCTGTCGGGCGTCACGTTGAGGATGCCCATGATGCGCGGCTGATCAAGCGTCACGCCCGCGATGGGCTGACGCGGCGCTGTCAGACGCGCCAAGACCTCGGGCGGGGCGTCTGCGGCGGCGATCACCTGCGGGGCGGCGTCGCGCGACAAGACCTCGATGCGGTCAAACCAGCACCAGCCTCCGGCCAGCCGCAGCGCATCTTGCGGGCGGGCGGCGTCGGTCAGGGGAACTGGGCGGTAATAGCGTTTCATGGCGTGCCATCCAGAACCATGAACGCAACCGCCCCCAATAGCGTTGCAAACCACGCTGCGCGAGCCTGCGGGTCGGCTGGAACCGTCGCCGGACCACCCACGGCATCAAGCACAATCTTGGCGGGCGCCCAGACGCTGATCTGTCCGTGGCGCATGGCCCAGTCGATCTCGGTTCGGGTGGCGGCGACACGCGCGCCGATCTGCGTGGCAAGCACCCATGCCATCTGGTCGGCCGACAAAAGCGCGATCTGCAAGCGGGCCTCCTCCGTCGTGGCCTGCGGGGCCGTGGCTGCCGCGCCCGCGCAAAGGATCAGCGGCGCGCCCATGGCCGCAAGGTCATCGATCCGCGCCGCCAGATCAGGCGCGGCAAGGGCGGTATCGGTCACAAGGACCACACGCGGTCGCGGCGCGGGGGCCTGATCGGGCGCGGACCGCGCCAGATCGTCCTTGGCCCGCACGATCTCGACGCCCAAGGCAAAGGGACCACGGTCCAGCTTTTCAATCCGCAGAAACACGCGCTGGGCCTGCGGCTCCTGCAAGATGCGCAATGCGACACGTTCGGCCAGCGTTTCCAGCAGATTCAACCGCTCGATGGCCAATTCGGCGGTGATCGCCTCGGTAATGCGGTCATAGGACAGGATGCGGTCTACATCGTCCGCGATTGCGCCCGTAGCAGAGGCGACCTCGACCGCGACATTGAAACGCAAACGCTGCATCTGGCCGCGTTCTTGCTGAAAAGCGCCGATCTCGGTCTCGACAATATAGTCATGCAGCGAAATGCGGTCCGCAGGCGCCACCCCCATTGTGGCGGCACGATCGGACGGATGGGCAAAGGCTAGACGGACTTCGTCGCTCAAGGCGGCTCTCCCCACGTGTTCAACACCGGATTACAGGTGGGGCGCTGGGGGGGCAAGCGCCCCCGCAGTGTCTTAGTTCGAGGCGGTGCGAACCGGCTCGGCGTAGAAATAGTGGTTGCCAATCGATGCAACCTTTTCAAAACGGCGCGCCCATGACGGGGTCACGGTATTGGCGTGATAATAGGTTGCACCATGCACCAGATCAGTCGCCTGACCGTCGATCAGCAGGCGGGCGATCTTGCCAACCAGCGCCCAAGCGTCGCGTTCATGGATCGCATCGGACTGGCCGTCGCATGTATAGCTGAACTGGCAGGCATAACGTGCGCCCGTGCCTTGGTTCACGACACGACAGATGGTGCCGGGAAAGCTGCCGCTGGAAACGCGGTTCAGGATCACTTCGCCAACCGCGAACATGCCTTGGATCTCTTCGCCGCGCGCCTCGAAATAGATGGCCTCGGCCAAACAGTGCCATTGCTGGTCGCCAGAGGCGTCGGGCAGGCTGTCGAGGTAGGCGCGCGAATAGACGTCGGATTCGGCAGTGGGGCGCGTTGCCACGCGCGGCGTCGCGGCAAGCGACGCAAGCTGTTCGGGATTGATGTCGCTGATCGCCGAGCGATTTTGGTCCATCAGGGCCGACAAGCGCTGCGACATAAGCTCTTCTGCCGAGCCGGTGCCGACGGCTGTCCACAAAATAGCCGCGCTGAGCGCGGCGACAAAAGCGATCTGTTGGCGGAATACCCGCATTGACCCGTCCAAAAAACACGCGGTCTGACCCCGCGCAGGCGGGCACCGTGTAGGTCAGAAGGGCGGAAACGTCTACAAAAACCACACAAAATGTGGCGAAAATAGGCGGTTTTCGGCCTACAGAAAATTAAAACCATTAATTTTCAATGTCTTAATAAGCGCGCACTATTTCCCGAATAGCGCAGGTTCTTTCTCCTGCAAGGCCAGCTGAGCCGCATGCAGGCGCGCCACAGGCACCCTGAAAGGCGAGCAGGAAACATAGTTGAACGCCTGCTTGCGGCAGAAGGCGATGGCCGAGCGCGACCCCCCGTGTTCGCCACAGATCGACAGCACGATATCCTTGCGCCCTACACGACCGCGCTCCGCGCCGATTTGCAGCAACTCGCCGACGCCCTCGATATCAAGGCTGTGGAACGGGTCTTCCTCATAGACGCCCTGATTGACATAGGCCGACATGAACCGCCCCGCGTCGTCGCGGCTGAGGCCATAGGTCATCTGCGTCAGGTCGTTGGTGCCAAAAGACAGAAAGGCCGCGTGCTGGGCGATATCGGCGGCGCGCAGCGCCGCGCGCGGTGTTTCCACCATCACGCCCAGCTTGTAGTCGAAATCCGCCCCCGTCTCGACCTTGACCGCGGCAGCCACGGCGTCGATGCGGGTTTTCATCAACTCGACCTCTTTCATGGCACTGACCAAAGGGATCATCACCTCGGGCACCACCGGATCGCCGTCGCGGTTGATATCGACCGTCGCCTCGAAAATGGCGCGGGCCTGCATTTCATAGATTTCGGGCACGGTGACGCCCAGACGCACGCCGCGCAGGCCCAGCATGGGGTTATATTCCTGCATGGCCTCGACCCGTGTCGTCACGTCCGAAAGCGGCAGACCCAGCCCCTCGGCCAGATCGCGCAGCCCCTGTTTGTCGGCAGGCAGGAACTCGTGCAGCGGCGGGTCAAACAGGCGGATACAGACGGGCCGCCCCACCATGATGGAAAACAGCGCGCGAAAGTCATCGCGCTGCATGGGCAAAAGCCGGTCCAGAACCTCGCGCCGGTCGTCGGGCGAGTTGGAAAAGATCATCTCGCGCATCACGCCCAGACGCCCGCGCTCAAAGAACATATGCTCGGTGCGGCAAAGGCCGATGCCCTCGGCCTCGAAATTGCGGGCGGTGGTGGCATCGGTGGGCGTATCGGCATTGGCGCGCACGCCGATGTCGCGAAAACCGTCAGCCCAATCCAACAGCGTGCGGAACGTGTCATCAAGTGCCGCCTCCAGCATCGCCGGTTCGCCGACCAAGATCTCGCCATTGGTGCCGTCAACGGTGATGATCTCGCCTTCGGCGAACTCGCGTCCGCCCGGCGCGATCAAAACCCGTCGCTTGCGGTCGATGACCAGATCCGAAGCGCCCACCACACATGGCAGGCCAAGTCCCCGTCCGATCACGGCGGCGTGGCTGGTGATGCCGCCGCGCACGGTCAAAACCGCCTTGGCGGCATGCATGCCGCGGATATCCTCGGGCGCGGTTTCGCGCCGCACAAGGATACAAGGCTCATTGCGCGCCGCGCTGGCCTGCGCGTCGGCGGCGCTGAAAACGATCTGCCCCGAGGCCGCGCCTGGACTGGCCGCGATTCCGCGCACGATACAGTCGCGCTTGGCGGTCGGATCGACATGGCGGTGGAGTAGCTCTGAAAGAGCCGAGGGCTGCACCCGCATCACCGCCTCTTCGCGGCGGATGATCCCGTCCTCTGCCAGACCCACGGCGACACGGACCGTGGCCTGCGATGACCGTGGCACCCGCACCGCGTCGATAATCCAGAGCTTACCGCCCGACACGGTGAATTCGACCTGCATTTCCTCGCGCAGCGCATGGCGGATCAAGGCGCCCGCCTCGGCCAGACGCGCAAAAATCTCGGGGGCCTGTTCTTCCAGCGAGGGGCCGCGCTCGTCCCGCGTCAGATACATCCCGCCGCTACCCGCAACCAGCGCGTCGCGGCCCTGTGCCTGTCGCAGATAACGTCCGCTCATGCGCGGCATACCGGTCGAGGGGTCGATAAACGAAATCACCCCCGCCCCGCTTTCGCCCGCGCCAACGCCCAGCGCCATCTGCTGGACGACCAGCCCGAGCCCCGCATTGGCGGGCGCGCCCTTGGCTTGCCGCAGCAATCGCGCCGTGGTGCCCTCCCACGCGCGGGCCATCGAGTTCAGCACATGTTTGAGCTGCACCCCCACGTCCTGCGGAAACTCTTCGTCCGTTTCATATTCATAGGCGTCCAGCGCCGCACGCAAAGCAGCAGCATCGGCGTGTTCGGGCAGATCAAAGGGTTCCGGATCCAACCGCGAGACATGCACGGCGTAGGACTGGATGAACCGCAAGAACAGCCGCGTCGCCGCTTCTTCGCCCACCTCGGCGCAGAGGCGCCGGTGCAGGGCATCGTTCATGCCGATATTGAGGATCGCACCCGGCCCGCCCCAGTCAGGGTCAAGGCTTGACGGCCGCACGGACAACAGCGGCTCGGCACCGAAATGCGACAGGATTTTCGCGACATCTGGCAAACGGCCGGTGGCGATGCCATGCACCGCATCGAAAGACAGCGCGACCGTGGTCGGCACGGGCAGTTCCAGCCGGCTCAGCCGCTGCAGGCATTTGGCCCTGCCACCGTGAACCGCCGCGGACATTGCCGCGCCGGGCATGACCAGGGTGAAAGGCTCTTGAACCAGCGGTTGCTGCACTGCGGCGTCCTCCTTGAATGAGGTCACTCTAGGCTAATCCGCCTTCGCAGCAAGAAAAACCACTGTCGCCAGATTGCAGCCCCTTAGCCCTCGATCCGTGTCAGATCGGCCACGGAGAGGCAGATGCTGCGGATGCGAGACAAGAGGTTGAGCCGGTTGCGCCGCACCACCTGATTGTCGCTATTGACCTGCACGGCGGTAAAGAACGCATCCGTGGGCGCACGCAGCGCGGCCATGGCCTGCATCGCCGCGGCAAAATCCTCGGCCGCCATTGCCGGCGCAATCGCCGCTTCGGCCCTATCGAGTGCGGCAAAGAGCGCGCGTTCCTCATCGGCCTCGGCGTATTTCACATCGGCCCCGTAGGAATATTCCACGCCGTCCTTGGCCTCGGCCTGCGTCAGGATGTTGTTGGCGCGTTTGAAGCCTTGGACAAGGTTGGCCCCGTCCTCGGTTCCGAGCGTGGCGTTCAACGCCTCGGCGCGTTTGACCAAAAGCGTCAGATCGTCCTTGTTCGGCATGGCAAGGCAAGCGTCGATCACGTCATGGCGCACGCCACGGTCCTTAAGATAGACCTTGAGGCGGTCATGGAAGAAGGCGAGGAGGTCGTCGCTGATACCACCTACCCCATTTTCGCGGAGCTTTGCGACCCACTCTTCGGCCTCGGGGCCGAGTTCAGAGACCAGCGCCGCGAACGCATCGTGGAAACCATGTTCGACCAGCACTGACAAAAGGCGGCCACGGAAACCGTCATCGCCGTGTTGATGGCGGACGATCTGGGCGTCGAACAGACGGTCGAGCCCCAACCGCAGCCCGTTGCCCAGCACCAGCCGGATCACGCCAAGTGCCGCGCGCCGCAAGGCAAAGGGGTCTTTCGAGCCGGTCGGCTTTTCGTCGATGGCCCAGAAGCCGGTCAGCGTGTCGATCTTGTCAGCGAGCGCAACCGCCACCGAAACCGGCGCGGTCGGCACATCGTCCGCAGGGCCGAGCGGCGCATAGTGGTCGCGTGCGGCGTCGGCCACATCGGCGCTGCGCCCAGCTGCCAGCGCGTAGTAGCGCCCCATGACGCCCTGCAGTTCGGGGAACTCGCCCACCATGGCCGACCGCAGATCGGCCTTGGCCACCAGCGCCGCCTCGGCGGCCTTGTCAGGGTCGGCACCCACCATGGGCGCAAGGTCGCGCGCCAGCGCCGCAACGCGGTCGATCCGCGCACGTTGGGATCCCAGCTTGTTGTGGAAGGTCACGTTGTCCAACGCATCCAGCCATTCGCCCATGCCCGCCTTGGCCACGCGCAAGTCCTTGTCATAGAAGAACTTTGCGTCCGACAGACGCGCCGACAGCACCTTGAGATTGCCTTTGAGAATCGTGGCGCCATGATCCGACGTCTCGATATTGGCGACGGTGGCAAAGGCCTCGATCTGGCCGGAAACGGGGTTTTTGGCAGAAAAGAACTTCTGGTGTTCGCGCATCGAGGTCTGCAGCACCTCGGGCGGCAGCGACAGGAATTCCGTGCCGATGGGGCCCATCAACACGACGGGCCATTCAACAAGGCCCGCCACCTCGGACAGAAGGGCCTTGTCCTCGACCAGTTCCAGCCCGCGCGCAAAGGCCTGATTCATGGCGTCATGCCAGATTGCATGTTCACGCTCATGCGGACGCAGCATCACATGGGCTGCTTTCAAACGCGCTTCGTAGTCGTCGAAATCGCGGACGTGGATATCGCCCTTGGACATAAAGCGGTGGCCGCGGGTGACATTGCTGGCACGAATGCCATCGATCTCGACGGGGACCACGGCAAAGCCGTGATGGTCGGAAAGAACACAGATGATCGCGTGCAGCGGGCGCACCCATTGCAGCGTGCCTGCGCCCCAGCGCATCGACTTGGGCCAAGGGAACTTGCGGATGGCGTTTTCCAGAACCTCCGCCACGATCTCGGCGGCGTGACGACCGGGCTTGGTCATCACGGCGAAATAGACCTGCCCCTTCTTGTCGTCGCGCACCTCGAGCTGATCCATGGTCAACCCCGTCGCGCGCAAAAAGCCGTCGATGGCGGGCTGCGGCGCAGTGGTGGCAGGCCCTTTGCGTTCCTCGCGCACGGGCTTGGATTCGGCAGTCAGGTCTTCCAGATGCAGCGTCAGGCGGCGCGGCGTGGCAAAGGCCGCGGCCGAGGCATAGGTCAGCCCCGCCTCGACCAGCCCGTTGGTCACAAGCGACTTGAGATCCTCGGCGGCCTTGGCCTGCATCCGCGCGGGGATTTCCTCGGAAAAAAGTTCGATCAACAGATCCGGCATCAGTTCAGACCTTCCGGCGGGGTTGGGCAGCCTGCTGGCGCGTCCTCGCCGTCATAGACGGCAGCACCGCAGGCATTCATTTCGTGCCAGGCAAAGGCCCGGCCATCGGGCATGACTGCAACGACGCGGTCGATCCCGTAATGGATATTGGGCACGCCCAGATAGACCTTGGCGGTGCCGGCCTCGATTTCCGCACCGATTTCCTTGGCGTCGTAGCAATCAAACCAGCCGGGCCCGTTCAGAGGTTCGGCCTCGGGGATGGGCTTGTAGGTGTCAGCCAAACGCTCGGGATCGACCGACAGCACAAAGCACGCGCGGTAGCGGAGCGGCGAGCTGTCGCTGTCGATGGCGCGGAAATCATCGAAGGGCACGTCCTCGGGTGCGTTGGTGGCCTTGTTGACCATCTGCACGCCGCCCGCCTGTTCGGCGTCCAACTGGACGTAGAAGGCATAGACCTGCGTGTAATAGAGCCCCGCCCCCGCCAAAAGCGCGGTCAGGACGATGGCGACGATGGCGATACGCGCTCTCATGCCGCAAAGCCTCCGGCCTTGGTCTGGACAAAGGCATCGGCACAAAGCTTGGCCAGCGCCCGCACCCGCCCGATATAGGCCTGACGTTCGGTGACCGAGATCACGCCGCGCGCGTCCAAGAGGTTAAAAAGGTGGCTGGCCTTGATGCATTGGTCATAGGCTGGATGCACCATGATGATGCGCTTGCCGCTTTTGTCGTCTTGCGGATCAAAGCCCAACAGCCGCTGGCACTCGGCCTCGGCATCCTCGAAATGGCGCAACAGCATTTCGGTGGTCGCGCCGTCAAAGTTGTGGCGGCTGTATTCTTCTTCGGTCTGCCGGAAAATATCGCCATATTTCAGTGCGATGGGCGATTGCGGGTCGTTAAACGGCATGTCCATCACATGGTCGATGCCCAGCACATACATCGCCAGACGTTCCAGACCATAGGTCAGCTCGCCCGAAACGGGTTTGCAGTCATGCCCGCCGACCTGCTGGAAATAGGTGAACTGGCTCACCTCCATCCCGTCGCACCAGACCTCCCAGCCAAGCCCCCATGCCCCCAGCGTCGGGCTTTCCCAGTCGTCCTCGACAAAACGGATGTCATGCAGCGCGGTGTCGATGCCGATGGCGTCAAGCGACCCCAGATAAAGATCCTGCATATCGGGCGGCGACGGTTTGATCAGCACCTGATACTGATAATAGTGCTGCAGGCGGTTGGGGTTCTCGCCATAGCGCCCGTCGGTGGGGCGGCGCGAGGGCTGGACATAGGCCGCGGCCCATGGCTGCGAACCCAGACTGCGCAGGGTCGTGGCGGGGTGGAAGGTGCCAGCGCCCACTTCCATGTCATAGGGTTGCAATACCGCGCAGCCCTTGGCCGCCCAGTAATTCTGCAAGCGCAGGATGATCTCCTGAAAGCTGCGGGGTTTGTCCGCCATGAGAGCCTCCGATAGTTGAGGGTCTCAATATGGCGCGATGCGGGCATGGTCAATCAGCCAAGGGCTGGCAAGAGTGCCACCCTTGTGCCAAATCAGCGGGCCAAGCCTTGCTCTTGGGGGCGATTTGCGAAAAGGCTCTAGGCAAATCAGGGAGCAGGCCTTTCATGTTGCGCATTTTAGCCACACTACTTTTCACGCTTGTCTCAAGCCTTGCGGCGCAGGCACAGGAATTATTCTGGGTGCAGGTCGAAGCCAAATCGACCTTGGCCGACGCCGAGCAGCGCGCCCGTGACTACGCGGCCTATTTCAACAACGTAAACGGCTACTCGCTCAGTTCAGGCTGGTATGCGATCGCGCTTGGCCCCTACGCCAAGATCGAGGCGCAGACCCAGCTTTTGACGCTGACCGCGCAGGGCACTGTGCCTGCCGATAGCTTTATCACCGATGGCGGCAATTTTGTCCGCCAGTTCTGGCCCGTCGGCGGCACGGCGTTGACGACAACGCCCAACGCGACAGCGACCACGACCGAAACGCCGGTGACCGACACTGCTCAGACCCCCGCCGTTGTCGAAACGCCAGCCGCCCCCGCCCTGCCGGACGAAACCCCCGCGCAGGCCCGCGCCAGCGAGAGCCAGCTGACCGAGGCCCAGCGCAAGGAATTGCAGGTGGCACTTGGTTGGGCCGGATTTTACAATTCGACGATCGACGGCGCTTTTGGGCGCGGCACGCGCGGCGCGATGGAGGCTTGGCAGACGGCCAATGGCCACGAGCCCACGGGCATCTTGACCACGGGTCAGCGGGCCGAACTGCTGGGGGCCTATAACGCCGTGCTTGAGGGTCTGGACCTGCAGGCCTACCGCGACGACGAAGCGGGCATTTCCATCGACATGCCCTTGGGCGTCGTGGGTTTTGACCGTTACGAACCGCCCTTTGCCCATTACGAACCGAAGGGCGATCTGCCCGTCCGCGTGATCTTGATCTCGCAAGAGGGCGACGCCAACGCCTTCAAGGGGCTTTACGAGATCTTGCAAACGCTCGAGGTGTTGCCCCCCGAAGGTCCGCGCAGCCGTGGCGACCGCAGCTTTGATATCGACGGGCAGGACGCCACGCGCCATGCCTATGCCCATGTCGAGATTTCGGGCACCACCATCAAGGGCTATATCCTTGACTGGCCCGCAGGCGACGAGGATCGCCGCAGCCGCGTTCTGGCCGAAATGAGCCAGAGCTTTGCCCCCGTGGACGGCGTCTTGGACCCCGCGCTGGCACCGCCGGACGAGGCGCAGGCCACCGATCTGGTCTCGGGCCTTGCGGTTCGCAGCCCGCGCCTGTCGCGCTCGGGCTTTTACATCGACGGCCGTGGCACGGTGCTGACCACGACCGAGGCCATCGACCAATGCGCCCGCGTCACCATCGACGAAGCGCATGAGGCCGATGTGACCTTTAGCGATGCGGCGCTTGGGCTTGCGGTCCTGAAACCGCGCGAGGCCTTGTCGCCCGTGGGTTTTGTCACCTTCCAGACAGGCGTGCCGCGTCTGCAAGATCAGGTCGCGGTTGGCGGCTATCCCTATGGCCGCGTCCTGCCGCGCCCCACGCTGACCTTTGGCACGCTCGAGGATCTGCGCGGGCTGAACGGCGAGGAAACCGTCAAACGTCTGGCGCTGACCGCGCAGGCCGGCGACGCCGGCGGGCCGGTTTTCGGGCCGGGTGGTCTGGTGTTGGGCATGCTCTTGCCGCGCAACGATGCGGGCGGGCAGGTTCTGCCGTCGGATGTGGCCTTTGCGCTTGATACCGACACCATCCTTGGCGCGCTCGGCGCGGCGGGCGTTCAGGCACGCACGACCGAAACCGCGCCCTTCGTCGCGCCCGAGGTCCTGACACGTCAGGCCGCGGGCGAAACGGTGTTGGTCAGCTGCTGGGACTAAAGCCCCAAAGCTTTGGGCGTGATGCGAATGATCGTCGGCCCTTGATGCGCCAAAGCCGCATCGAGGGCCGGCTTTATGTCGGCCAGTGACTGGGGCTCGGCCGAGGCCGCGCCATAGGCATCCGCCAGTTTCAGGAAATCGGGGTTTTGCTGGATCACCGCGTTGGGCGCGATCTGGGCCTGCACCATCGAGGCCTCGATCTCGCCCAGTTTGCCGTTGTCCCACAAGATGATGGGCAGGCTGAGCCGCAGTTCGACCGCCACCATCAGTTCCTGCAACGTATATTGGAACCCGTAATCCCCCGCGATCGCAATGACCGGCGCAGCGCCACGCCCGATCTTGCCGCCGATCGCGGCGGGCATGGCGTAGCCCAGCGTGCCGAAACCGTAGGGATGATGCCAAAGCCCCGTGGCGGGCATGTCCCAAACCTCTTTGGCGCCATAGGCAAACGAGGTCATGTCGGAAAAGACCATGGTATCGGCGGGCAGGGCCGCCTGCAGCGCCGCAGCCAGACGCGCCACATAGGGGCGTTCGGCGTCGATCTCGGCGTTCCAGCCCTTGCGGCGGCGCGCAACCTCGGCCGTTGACCAGCCCGCCGCCTTGGGGGTCAGCGCGGCGGTGACGCCCGCGATGACGCCCGCCGCATCGCCCAGAACCGGCAGGGCGGTGGGCAACGCGGTCAGCATTGCGGGGTCGATGTCAACGCGGATCAGCGGGCAGCGATGGCCCGCATCATGGCGCCAGAGATCGACCTCGGCCATGGCGGTGCCGATGGCGATGACCAGATCGGCCTCGGCAAAGACCTCGGCCGATGAGGCGCGCGCCAGAGTGGAGCCGAAATAGGCGGGGTGATCGCCCGCCATCAGGCCGCGCGCGGCATAAGTGCAGAAAGCAGCGCCCCCCGCGGCCTCGACCAGCGCCTGCGCCGCATGGCGTCCGGCACCGACCGCGCCGCCACCAAAGACAAACAGGGGACGGCGCGCCGCCGCGATCATCTGCGCCATATGCGCCACATCGCCCGCATCCGCCGCAGGCGGTGCCAGCCGCGCGACATCGGCCTTGGGCGCAAATTCCGGCGACATTGCCCCCAGAACCTCGATCGGCACCTGAACATGCTTGGGCCGCTTGCGGCGGGTTGAAAACTCGACCAGCGCGCGGTCGATCAACTGATAGGCGCTGGCCGCATCCATGGCCGTCTGGCTCCAGTCACAGACGGTGGCACCCGCGAGCGCCTGATCCTTCATCTCGTGCAGCCGCCCGCGCCCCTGCCCCAGATCGGCGATATCGAGGCAGGACGAAATCACCAGCATCGACACGGAATCGGAATAGGCCTGACCCATGGGGGTCATGATGTTGCACAGCCCCGGACCCGTGATGACATAGGCCACACCTGGCCGTCCCGTGGCGCGGGCGTAGCCGTCGGCCATGAACCCCGCACCCTGTTCGTGCCGGGCCAGAACATGGGTCAGCCCCGCTTCTTCGATGCCGCGATAAAGTTCCTGATTATGCACGCCGGGAATGCCGAAGATCACCTCGACCCCGCGATCCTTGAGCATATGTGACAGGTTGGCTCCGAGTGCGCGCGGCATGATTCCTCCATCTGCTGGTCGGGGCAGACTGGACGAGCCGCCCCCTCGGGGCAAGCCGAAGGGTGTCAGCCGACGTGATAGAGCGTGGTGAAAAGCCGCGGATCAAGGCTTTCTGCGGCAAAGGTTTCACCCTCGGTCAGGATCGACACCGCGTCGTGGCTATGCAGGCTTTCTTGATGGCTGGCGATAATACGGAAATCGCCGACACGTTCGTCGCCCAGCAGGGCCTCGCAAAATAGCCGCGTGGCGTCCTCGACAAAGACCGGATGCGCGGCGTTCAACTCGGCAAAGGCCTGTTCGTCCTCGCGCTTGACCATCACTTGCGTTTCGGTCGGCATCGCCGCACGGGCGAGGTCGATCAAATCCTCGAACCACAACTTGCCCGCGCCGGGCAGCGCCTCGACCGAAATACGCGCGACCGACCGCTGCGCGTGGGGCGT
This sequence comes from Marivivens sp., assembly GCA_024642145.1. Classification (GTDB taxonomy): domain Bacteria; phylum Pseudomonadota; class Alphaproteobacteria; order Rhodobacterales; family Rhodobacteraceae; genus JAHEBS01. The sequence goes on along the minus strand of JAHEBS010000029.1, from coordinate 2,771 downwards.
CGCAAGCTGGCCGCGGAACTGGCGGGCATGTTCGGCCAGTTCCAGCGAGCAGGGGCAGGTCGAGGAATAGACATAGTCGAGGTGCATGATTTTCTTGCGCTTGCCCTCGGTTTCCACCAGTTCCAGCGCGATATCGTAATACTGGTAGCCCGTCAGGCCCGAACGCAGCGATTCCACCCGCATGGGATAGGAAAACCGCATCTGGATGCGCGCGTCGAAACTGCCCAGATCGGTCAGGGTCTGGTCCAGCGCGCTGGCCATCACGTCAAAGGAAAACGTCGCCTCTGCGAAGCGGTAAAAGCTGCGCATGATGCGGGACATGTTGATGCCCTTCTTCTCGGCCTCGAGGCTCACCGTGCCGGTGACCGAGGTTTCGAGCGTGACATCGCCGCCATCGCGGCTGTGAAACCGGATCGGCAGCCGGAAGTTCGAGATGCCGACATGCTGGATTTCCGTCCGCGCGCCACGAATGAGCGAGGACGGGCCGTTCTGCAGATCGGGCATCGAGGCACGGTAGGCCTCGGACGGGCGGAATTCTTCGGGATAGGCGCGCGCAAGGGCGGGGTAATTCGCCACTTCGCGCCCCGGGATCAGGCGCGACACCAAGGGGTCGAGGTTCGCGACCTCTTCGGGCGCGACAACGCCCGCCCAGCGCCGCAAAAGCGACAGCGCAGCTTCCGCCTCTTCGCGTGACGGTTCGCGGTCCAGTTCAGGGGTCGGCGCGTTCATGGGCTCCTCCGGTGAGACCCCCATCAATATGGGCCTCGGCGGCGCGAAATCCAAACGAATCCGTCGGATCACGCGCCGATTGCGGCTCAGATGGCCTCGAGTGCCGCCAAAAGATCGGCGATCAGATCATCGGCATCCTCAAGTCCGCACGACAGCCGGATCAGGCCGGGCGAAATGCCCAGCAGCGCCTTTTGCTCTGCAGGCAGGCGCTGGTGGGTGGTCGTCGCGGGATGGGTGACGATGGATTTGCTATCGGCAAAGTTGTTGGAGATGGTGAAAATCTCTAGCGTGTTCAGCATCTTGAACGCCGCGTCCTTGCCGCCCTTGACCTCGATCGCCATGACCGTGCCAGCACGTTCGGCCTGTCGGCGCGCAAGGTCATGCTGGGGATGGCTCTTGAGGCCGGGATAGATCACGCGGGCGAGTTTGGGGTGGCCCTCCAACGCGGCGGCAATTTTTTCGGCGGTATCGACCTGCGCGTTCACCCGCAGATCCATATGGTCGAGCGATTTAAGCATGACCCAAGCGTTGAAGGGGCTCATCGCCCCGCCGGTATGTTTGAGATAGGCCTCGACAGGGCCGCGCACCAAGTCGCGTTTGCCAAGGATCATGCCGCCCAGACAGCGCCCCTGCCCGTCTACATGCTTGGTCGTGGAATAGACGATCAGGTCTGCCCCCGCCTCGGCCGCATAGGAATAGACCGGCGTCGCAAAGACGTTATCCACCACGACCAAAGCACCGTTTTCATGCGCGATATCGCAGACCGCCTTGAGATCGATGACCTCAAGCGTGGGGTTCGAGATCGACTCGCAGAACACCAGCCGCGTGGTCGGGCGGATGGCCGTGCGCCATGCGTCGACATCGCGCCCATCGACCAGCGTCACCTCGACGCCAAAGCGGGCAAGGATGTCTTCGAGAATATAGAGGCAAGACCCGAACAGCGCGCGCGACGACACGATGTGATCGCCCGCCTTCACCAGCGCGGTCAGCGCACCATTGACGGCAGCCATGCCCGAGGCGGTGGCAAAACCTGCCTCGACGCCTTCAAGGGCAGCCATACGGTCCTCCAGCATGGCGACCGTGGGGTTGCCATAGCGGGCATAGATGAACTCGTCATCGCCCAGCTTGACGAAACGGGCCTCGGCCTGTTCGGCGCTTTCATAGACAAAGCCCTGCGTCAGAAAGATCGCCTCGCTCACCTCGCCATAGCTCGAACGGCGGGTGCCGGCATGCACGGCCTTGGTGCGTTTCTTCCATTTATCCATCGTCAGTCTCCACCAACAAAAATCCCCGACACCTCAGGGCGCCGGGGCTTGTCGCAGCCAGGCACCTCTTTAGCGGTTTGTTTTACGTGGTCCGCAATCCGGTCACAAAGCACCACGGCCCAAGGAATTAGGACCTTGCGCGGGCAAGGTCAACTGGCTTGGGCCTTGCGCGAAAGCCGCAGAGGCGCAACTGTTCGCGCAAGCGGGAGGGCACTATGGCTCAGGAAATCATCTTGTATTACTCGACCACCCCCAACGCATGGAAAGTGTCGATCGCGCTTGAAGAACTGGGGCTACCCTATCGGGTCGAGCCGATCTTCCTTGATAACGGCGATCATTACGCTGAGGGTTTTACCGCGCTGAACCCCAACCAGAAGATCCCGGTTATCACCGACCCCCAAGGCCCTGACGGCGCGCCGGTGACGATCGCGGAATCGGGGCTGATCTTGCAATACCTCGCCACCAAGGCAGGTGCGCTCTACGGGCGGAATGAACGCGCGCGGTTGCTGATCGACCAGTGGATCATGTGGCAGATGTCGGCCCTCGGCCCGATCTGCGGTCAAGCGCATCATTTCCTGTTCTACGCCCCCCGCTTTGACCCGCCGGTGATCGACGTCTACGCCCAGACCCGTTTTCGCAACGAGGTGGTGCGGCTTTACCGCGTGCTGGACGCCCAGTTGGGGCGCGGGCGCTATGTGGCGGGTGAGGATTACTCGATCGCCGATATCTGCATCTGGCCATGGATCGACAGGCACAAGCGGCAAGAACAGCGGTTGG